>NZ_JACEQV010000030.1:0-65963 GCF_015356275.1 Pseudoalteromonas sp. PPB1
ATTCAGATCCTGTTAGGGGTTCTGTGTTCCCCGTACGCACGGGGCTAAACCGGAAAATTGCCGGAACCATTTGATAAAGGATTAGTGTTCCCCGTACGCACGGGGCTAAACCGATCGGGCATGCGGTCACCACTTACATTAGCAAGTGTTCCCCGTACGCACGGGGCTAAACCGGCGCTCCAGCGTTACAGGTGCACATTGGTGCGGTGTTCCCCGTACGCACGGGGCTAAACCGTGCCTGGTACAATTTCGCCAGGGACCACGGGCGGTGTTCCCCGTACGCACGGGGCTAAACCGCGCTATCCACCATTGACCGGCTAAAACAGGAAGTGTTCCCCGTACGCACGGGGCTAAACCGTAATTTAACAGCGCTTCGATCCAATCCAGTAACGTCTTCCCCGTACGCACGGGGCTAAACCGCAATACACATTGTACGTGCGGAAACACGAGCCGTCTTCCCCGTACGCACGGGGCTAAACCGGTCAACTCACGTGTGGCGCAATATCCAGCTGTCTTCCCCATACGCACGGGGTCAGCCGGGTTTTGCTTTCTTCTAGCTTATTTTTAGAGCTTTTGCTTTATAGCTGGCTATTTGCTGAAAAACCAATACAATGTCGCGCTCATTTTTAGGTACATATTTAGGATAGATATGAAGCAGTTACCTTCTTTGGCCGGTTTGACTTTGTTGTTGTGCGGTACGAGTGCTATGGCGGAGCAAGTTCAGGCGGTAAATTATGATTATGTTGAAGCGGGTTATAAGCGTCACGGTGATCAATCCGACTTTTCTACTGGCGGTATGCAATTAACGGTCAGTAAACGTGTCGACGAGTTTTACTTTGAATTGAATGCTGAGCAGTTCGAGAGAACTGTCAACCAAGTTAATACTGCTGAAGGCTTTGAAACTTTCCATACAAATCATGGTGTTGAACTGACCAGATATCGTGTGGGTGGCGGTTTTATCTTTGATTTGGACAGCACTTCATCGGTAGATGTTGGCTTACTGCACGGTAAAATGGAGATCGATTACCAAATTGAATATTTGGCTGTTCGCGATGATGGCTTGGGCTCGATAAAGCACCACTCCAGTGGCAGTTTAGATACAGATTTATGGGACCTGCGTGTTCAATATCAGAATGTCTTTTCAAATAATCTGACCCTTAAAGCAGCAATTGGTTATGAGTATCTGTCAGGTTATGCGCCTAATAACCTTTACGGTTTAGTGGCAGTGGGTTATCACTTCAATAAATCCTGGTCAATGAATACGGAATATCGTTATGCAGATGAGTTTCGTAACTGGGGTGTAAACCTGCAGTACGCGTTTTAATCGCTTATCAAATGAGGTCAGCCAGACCAGGCTGGCCTGCTAGTCGCATTCGTTTATCTTATGATTCAGTGATTATCTGGCCATTTTCATTCAGCTTTTCTTCTTTTAGCCCTGTTAACTTTTCCATATATTTTTGTCGCGTTTAAGAAAATGGGTCTGATGAATTTAAGCTCATGGTGATAATTTAGTTTGTGTGTTGGATGGCATATAGACTCAGGTCTGATGTGGAGTACGAGGGTGTAAATTAAAATAAGATAGCAGGGTGATACCCTGCTATCTTAGTATGACAATACTTGTGTTAAGCCATTGCGTTACTTCAGTTCTACCTGCACTTCAATCCATGCGTCGGGCGTGCCCACAGTCCCGCCTTTTCGGGTTGGTGTGATAGTAAATCCGCCCCAGTGATCGGTATAGCTTTGACCTATGATCAGCTCTGAGTCGGTTTGGTCATCGCCCCACCAACCGGGGGTTTTGGAGCCCGGAGTCATATCCAGCAGATAGGAAGTGGTTTTCCAGAATCGCTCATCGGTTTCATTTTCAAAATAGCCTTGTAAGTTAATCAACACGCCGTTTTGCGTATCGGTATATCGGTCATGAGACGTGCGGTATTCCAGCCAGTACGTATATTTGTTATTGCCAGACTTTAAACGCAGGCCTATATATCCTTGGTTGTTAGCGCCCTGGTCAAAAGCATAGATACGGTAGGTACCCGAGGCATTAATCACCGGTACTTCGCTGTCGGTTAGCCAGCCAAAAAAGTGTTTGTACAGCAAGTTGTAGGCTTGTAAGGAGTGTGCGCCCATGCCCATCATGCTGTAAACATTGCCATAGTTCAGGCTTTCTGTGTCGTAATCACCCACGCCTATGATTTTACCCGGGCCTGCCTCCAGTGCTTTGGCGTGGCGCAGCCCGAGTGCGTGTCCCAATTCGTGCGCAACCACGCCTGTAGTGTGGTGGTAAAGCGAAATACTCGGCGGCGCAGCGCTGGAGTTAAAGTTGCCTACCTGGGGTGCCACCATCATCACCACCTGAGCATTGCCCGGGGCATCCGGGTCAACACCCAGCGCACGGATCTTGCTTTTCCACAGTGCGGTCCAGCCATGGAAGTCGTT
The DNA here is from genome assembly GCF_015356275.1 of Pseudoalteromonas sp. PPB1. Lineage (NCBI taxonomy): Bacteria > Pseudomonadati > Pseudomonadota > Gammaproteobacteria > Alteromonadales > Pseudoalteromonadaceae > Pseudoalteromonas > Pseudoalteromonas sp. PPB1. Next base: position 2,437 of record NZ_JACEQV010000030.1, read on the forward strand.
GTCATAGGTGCTCTTAGGCTGATTGATGTCAATGACGGGCGTACTGGTGTCGTAAGTGACATTAAAGCGGCCATAAGACTGCTGATCGTAGTAAGTGGTAACACCTTGTAAGTCACTTTCCATGGTCGGCCATGCCAGTGGGGTGTCGCTAAACTGAAAACGGTACACCTGAATATTGACATGATCGTATGGGTATCCGTCGTTGCCTCCCGGGGGCTCTGTTGGTGGCTCCGTAGTATCTGTGGTTCGACAGGTCGTGGCACCCAGATCGACCACAATAGAGCTGCCGCTGTGGCTGCCATCCAGTGTGATATAGCCCCAATACGAAGCGGGGCGTTTCAGCACAATACATTCTTTATTGCCCGGTGTGGAGGAACTGGGGTCGCTGCCGTCCAGCCTGGGCCAGCCACCACTGCGGGCATACATGCTGAGGTCGCCAGTGCCGTATGCGGTACTGATGGCAACGTTGTCATAGTTATCCAAATTTGCCACGCTCAGATAGGTACGCGAGCTGGCTGGCAGGCAGACGGTTTCTCCATCTTGCAACGTCCTGCCGGTGAAGGGAGCAGAAGTGGCGCATTTATCTTCCAGCTGGGCTGCGATAGCCGGCCCATTGAGCAAAACAAGCAGTGGTATACACCACGTGTGTTTAATCAGATTCATCGTTCTTTCCTTTACAGTTGTTGTATTAACCGCATGTATGCGGTTTAGAGTTGGCCAAGATATGCTGTGCTCTAATGTACTTTTAATCCTTAATTAACAAGTGGATAAATAAATACTTTGGCACGTGTGCAAATCCAAACCTGTGTCTTCTGTATGTAAAATAAACAGAAGCGAAGTAAATATATTATATTTTATACAATATTCAAGTGTTCATTGATGTTTGCCGGCACTGCCATGGCCTGAGAAAAATAAAATCAAAAAAATGCTTTACCACAACTTAACTTGAGGTTTTATCTTGGCTGCACATTAATAAAGGAGTCAGGACATGAAACAGTTCACGGTTAATCATTTATCGTTTAGCGCGCAGGTACTGCGTTTGTTCAATGGCACAATGCAAAACAAATAAGGAGACACGTTATGTATCTGGAACATGTAAATCTGGTTGTTGACGATATCGAGCAGATGTTAAATTTTTATAAGGCTGCTTTTCCACATTGGCGTGTACGCAGTGAAGGAAGCGGCAGCTGGCATGGTAAGCCCAGAAACTGGTTACATTTTGGCGATGATTATCATTATCTTGCCTTGAGCGATCACGGTGAGGGTCGTAATCGGGAGCTGAGTGGTCATTCGGTGGGGCTGGCGCACTTTGCCTATGTGGTACAGTCGGTTGACAGGGTGGTTGCACGCCTGGTGCAGGCCGGGTATTCAGTAGATAAACAAGGGACACAGCATCCGCATCGTAAGAATGTGTACTTTATTGACCCGGCAGGATTTGAAGTGGAATTTGTTGAATATCTGAGTGATATACCCGCTGAGCGTAACAGTGATTAATATTTCGATAAATCGGTACGAGACTTTACAAAAAATTTACTTTATTATCGGTGGTCAGAAAGGGTTCTATCAGAGGCTGCCGGGATGGCGACGGTCAACATCATTCCAAAACCAGATTGGGTGCTTAATCATCAGCATCAGCAGTTGCATAGTGGTCAGCGCGTAATTTCGCTGGATGACAAGCAGTATGCGCTGCTGAATTTGCTCATGACGCATGCCAGTCAGGATGTGACGAAAGAGCAGATCTTTAACACTTTATGGCCGGGCCGGGTGGTGAGTGAAGATGCCATTTATGTCACTGTGAATGGCCTGCGTAAGTTACTGGGCGACAGCGTTAAACAGCCTATTTATATTAAAACGGTGTCAGGGGTTGGTTACCGCTGGGTGGGCCCAAAAATAGGCGAAGACAAGCCTTTTTTCTCGGGGGGTGTGATGATCCTGGTTGCCATTTGCTTGCTGGGTGTGGTGCTGTTGGGCAGCCAGTTTCGCGGGTTGTCGACACCTGAGCCGATGTCACCCGAACAGGCTGAGCAATTTAAAAAAGCACGCTATTTACTTAATCACACTCCCGATGCCATTGATCAGAGCATTGCTTTGTTGCAACAACTGACACTTAAGCGCGCCGATCTGGCAGAGCCACAAGTCTTGCTGGCAGATGCGTATTTACGTCAGCTACTGGACGACCCACAGCGTCACACTCGCAACCGTAATCGTGCCAATGCTTTGCTCCAGTCGGTGTTGGCCAAATCACCCAAACATCTGAAAGCCAATTTATTAATGGCTCAGCTGATCATGCTAATTGACTTTGACCCGCACGCTGCAAGTCGTTACTTCAGGGCTGCATTGCCTCATGCCGAAGGGCATCACTGGTATGGACAATACCTGCTGGCGAGGGGCAATTTTCAGGGGGCGCTGGAACACATTGAGCAGTATAGATTGTTAGAGCCCAAGGGGTATTCCAGTGAGAGCGTGGCCTGGGTCTACACCATGAGTCAGCGTCACGAAGCCGCGCTGGATGCGCTGCTAAAATTGCAGCCTTACAGCGACAGCAATCGCTTTTATCATACTTGTTTACGCACAGTGTATGAGCAACTGGGTGAGTACGAGAATGCGTTTGCACAGATGAAGTGGGTCATGCAGGATGCGGGGTACAGCCCGCAACTCATGGCACAGGTCGAATCGGTATTCGCACGTGAGGGCTTGCCCGGCGTTTATCGTTGGCTGTTAACCGAAGATCCTGTGCGTGCAGAGATTGGTCATTACACGCCGCCCATTTCATTGGCGCGTTATGCGGTTATGGCAGGTGAGCCCGAAATCGCAGTGACTTACCTGAATCGGGCTTTTGAGGCGCGTCAGTACGCCGTGCTATGGGCGGCAGTGGATCCGGTATTTACGCCGTTACACGATTACCCGCCATATCAGCAGTTTGTCCAGCGACTGGGGATCATTGCCCACTAAGCACATAATACCAATTTCACTTAATACCTGGTCTATTTGAAGGAGCAAATAGGACGCTAACAGCGTTAAAAATTTCTCATTTAGAGCAACTAAATAGCAAAATTTTTGCCTTGTTATCGACCCTATTTTCTCGCCTCAAAATAGACCACTTAATTAAGCAAATTGGTATAAAAAAAGCGCCCGATGGCGCTTTTTTACTTAACCAGCGCGGTTTAACGCACCTGTCTGGCACGGTTGCGAACTGGCAACAGCAGGACCATGGCCATCAGTAGCCAGGCCATACTACCACCTGAACCACCCTCGCTTTTTGCAGCGTTGGTTGTACTGCTGGTATTGCCAGTACTTGACGTGGTGTTTTCGTCGGTTTTAGTCTCTGAGTCTCCAGTGTGATTGTCCTCGTTGCCATTATCCTGTTCACCATTGTCTGGGTTTTTTTCAGCGTCTGAATCGTCACCTTGATCAATGATTTGCTCTGACACGTCAAAGTGCAGGACATGAGTTGCGATGGCGCCGTGCACATTAACTGCACTGAAAGGCAATTGATATGCACCAGGCTCTGCGAAGGTTATAGTGAGGGTGGATTCAGACAAAGTCATCTCTCCTGCTACGCCATTGACTGCGACTGCCAGAGCGTCGGTAACCAGGGTTTTCAGATCCACTGTGTGTGATTCATTTTGCGTGACCTCAATCAGCAGGCTGTCTATGGCCTGGGGACCCGAGACATAGCTATTGAGCACTGAAAAAGTACTGGTTCTCTGATGGCTATCCATGACATCAATCGCTATCGTCGTGTCGTACAGCTCGGTGCCGTCAAAGTGCATAATGCCTTGTTCGGATAAGGTCAGACCCGGTGGTAAATTCTCCGCTGAAAATGTCAGTTTGCCCTGCAGTGAGGCGTTAAAAATCTCATTGAGGTCAAATTCTGCTTCAACACCCTGTAACGTGGTGATGTCCAGCGTATCGGAAAGTGGTTCTAAGGCTTCACCTATAAAGACACTGCCCTGACCATAAAAATGTAATAGCTGATCTTTTGGTAGGTAACTTCCCTCGTAGCCGTTGTAGTCCCCTATCTCAATGAGGGGCTCATCAACCGATGCGTCAAATACAAAAACCTTGTTGTCACCTTGATCGGCTAAAAGCACCATTTGCGTGTCACTGAGTGCATAGGGTTGCGCAATCAATGTACCCGGTAAGCTGGCTTCTTCAATGAGGGTGTTGTTTTCGATCTTGAATATCTTGACTGCGTTGATGTACTGATAACCGCGTTGGGTTTCAACAATCAGACGATCATTGAGCATATAAGTCGCTAAGTTTCTGTCGAAAATATCGCCTGAGTCGAGTGGACCAAAAGGAATGGCAATGTCATAAGCGAGCTCATCGCCCGTGTAGTTATAGCGCACCAGTTGTTTGTTGTCTCTGTCGAACAAATGCAACTGGTTATTATGATATAAAAAGTCGACGTCGGTATAGCCATAATAATCGAACTCAATATTGATGTTTTGAGTGAATTTATGGACAAACCCTGTCTGGGTTTTAGTAAAGACTGACAGGGAACTGCCGTCAGTCAGCATGAATTCTGTCTCATTCAATGCAATGGCTTTGAACCAAATACCGAGTGACCCACTGTCGCTCAAAGTGAGGTTACCTCTGAGTGTGCTTAGCGTTTCCTCTTCACTGCTCACACTGTAACGGGTAAATTGGTCGTTATGCAATGCCACCACTTCTTTACCCAGGGTCAGCCATGCCTTGCATCGGTATCTACATTCGGGGGTGAGTGGACTTTCAAGCGGGCTGTCAGATACAAAGGTCTGGCCATGCTCAGGTGTTAAATGGCTGTGGGTTAGTAAAGTACCATTGTAGTTCAGGCTGCTGTGCTCCCCTAAAGGCAGATTCACATGGTGGTAGCCTGGTGATTTGATGCGCCCTTGCTCTTGTGGGCGGGTTATCTTTTTAATGTCATTAATATTGGAGATATCGGCGACACTAAGGCCCTGGCCAGGCATAAGTAGTTTGTCTCCGTCCGCGCTGATATCACTGATATCACTGATATTGGTGACTTCCGGGCTACAATCTAACTCTGTTGCCGTATAAGTATTGGCATCGTTTAAGCTTAGTGTGTATAAGCAGTTTATATCCTGAGCGATTAAACGTTCCGCAGTCGGGTGAATATCACCTACTCTGATGTTAAGCCCAAACAAATTCTGGTGAGGGTGCGATGAGGCGGCCGTCACGCTGTTGTTTTCGTCCAGCTCTAACATTATGGTTTCTGACCAGTAATGTACCAATAAGCGGTTATTAATGGTGTCCAGCTGGGTTGCAATACGGTTATGGCTTGTAAATTCAAAAGCCAGTTCCTGCTTTAGTTCAAATTCTCGTGTACCTTCCTGATAGAGGTAAAGTGTTTCTGGAGAGATTGCGACCATTAGCCCCTGCTCTGGGTAGTTATGAAACGCAAGGTTATGAGAGGAGTTTTGGTTATTGAACGTTAAACGGCTGTGTTGTGAAAAGCTGTTGTTGGCTTGATCCCAGGCAAATACAGTGCGCACAAAGGTGCCATCTTCTCTCTGGCCGTACAAAATATAGTGACCATCCTGAAAATCGAAATCGACAAATGTCAGTTCTTCGGGCGTCTTGTTAAAGCTAATCTCCGATAATAACTCTAACGAAAAGTCGGTATTGATCTGCCAGATTTTTGCAACTTCGTTGGTTTTTTCAATCGAGAGCAGTTTTTTACCGTCGTCAGATAGCTCGTACTCAACAACTGTGTTTGTCGGTTCAACGAAGTATGACTTGGGGTACTGGCGTTTAAAAGTGATGCCCTGGCTATCGACATGATAAAAGGTGTTACCTTCTCTGCCCTCTTTAAACAGGGTGTTCCCGCTAATTTTTGACACCCCACTAGAGGCTTCATAATTTGTATATTCATGTTCAGCTGCTTTGTAAACACTGAGCTTGCTGACATCGACTTGTGCCTGAGCCTGCTCTATTGCACCGAATATAAAAAGCATGCCAAAAATCAAATACTGCATTCAAATTCTCCAAGAAAAATCCGGCGGCATTCTACAGCATGCAGAAAAAACATCCAATAAAATGGTTACGGTGATACTGTCCGCGGACTGTCCGTTGTCCGTCCGGGATTGCAATTTTAATTGTTAAGATGTTGATTTTATTGTAATTAAATTTGGTATGTAAACTGCAACCAGTATTCATGACGACAATACAAATAAGTACAATACAAAGGATACCGATATGTACAAAAGTACCACGCCCGTTTCTACCAGAATTCCTGAACAGCATAATAAGGGTGTAACTGCCTGGTTCAGACGTCAGTTAAGCTCTTCACTGGTTAAAGCCGTGGTGCTTATGCTGGGTACCCAGGTTGTTCAGGCACAAGAGTCGCTGGGACATTTCTCTAAGCGATACAGTGCTGAGCAAATTCAGGCGGATATTGACCAATGGACGCACTGGGTGCATGCCACGCACCCGGACCTGACGCACAGCATTGATGATATTGATGCATTTTACGCTCGGATAGACGCACTGCGTGACACGCTGGATAAGCCGATGACAGGTGAGCAGGTATGGCGTGAGTTTGCCAGCCTCAACGGCATGATGGCGGATGGTCACCTGAGCATTGGAGATGGGACCAATGCGCAGTGGCGAAACTGGGTCGCGCAGGGGATAACTTTGTTTCCGTTTGAGGTATCGGTGAGTGAGCAAGGGCTGAATGTTGTCAGTGAGCTGGGCGGTGCACCATCGGTTCATGAGGGACAATACATCACTGAAATTAATGGCATACCGACGACTGAAGTGGTCGCTGCCTTGCTGCAACGGATTGAGGGCGACAATCTAGCGTTTCGCAGTGCTTTACTGGCTCGCCGGTTTGCCATGACTTATCGGCTGACGTATGGCGCTACGGACGCATTTACGCTGACGTTCGGCACGGGCAAGACAGTGCAGATTGCTGCACTGAATAAGGCACCCAAAAGTATCAAACAACGCACTTTCGACGAAAACTTCAACCTCAAACTGCTCGACAACCAGCAGGCTGTTTTAACCATCAAGCAGTTTGGCTGGGACGAACCGGATACCTATTTTCGTTTTATGGCGGATACGTTTGCTCAGCTGAACAAAGCCCAGATCCAGCATTTGATGATAGATATTTCTGACAATACCGGGGGAGATGACGTTTTCTGGAAACGGGGCATCCTGAATTATATTGCCACTCAACCTTACCGCCATGGCTCGACCTATCAGGTGCGAATTTTACAGAAATACCGTGATCCAGGTGAGGTTGTCGGCTCCGTCTTGTCAGGGGAATTGACTAAGATGACACAGCCAGAAGCGGATAAAAGTGTGCGCTTTAAAGGTAAGGTGAGTGTGTTGACGGGGCCGCTGACCTACTCATCATCCGTACTGTTTGCAAATACCATTCAGGACTACGGCCTGGCGACTTTGGTTGGCACGCCAACCGGTGGACGCAGCTCGCAAAGTGGTGGGATCCAGTTTCTGACGCTTAAGTATACCGGGATACGTGCCGTTGCACCGCGCTTTATCCTGGACCGTCCGTCAGGCAAACAACAAATGACGCCAGTACAGCCGGATACTGAGATCGCTCAGCAGGGCCTGAGTAAAGCCCAGTGGTTGGCCAGAGCGCTGAGTGCATCCCGCTCTCTTTAAGAGCGGTTATTCCGTCATTGAGGTGTCCTGTTTAAGCGGCCAAAATGGCCGCATTTTTGATCTCAGAGTCTGATGACGCGTGTTGTTATTATTGTTTGCACAATCTTGCGTGATGATATGATGAAAATAGTAAAAAAGACCAAATTGAGTTTGACCTAAACTTAACTTGAGGAATTAGTCTGACCGCAATAAAAATAACGATACTAGGGAAAAATATGGATATAAGTAGTTTACCAATGCAGTTGTCGCGATTTACGCCTTTGGTCTGGGTGATGTTGATTGGCAATTTCTTTGTTCGCGCAAGTTACTATATGGTGTGGCCGTTTCTCGCAGTAATGCTGTATGAAAGTTATGGTCTGAGTGCCACTGAGGTCGGGCTGTTATTGACGGGTTCAGCCACATTGGCCGTGTTTTTAGGATTTTACACCGGCAATCTGGCAGACCGGTTCGGCCGTACCAAAATGCTCTATGTGGCGGTGTTGGTCGGGGTCGTGTCATTTACTCTGCTGGCTCTGGCCAATGCGTTGTGGCTGTTTGCCGTCGCAGTGTTTCTGGCTTGTATGCCACGTACACTATGGGAAGCACCAAGCAAAGCCTTGCTGACTGAAGAGCTGGCTAACCCCAAAGACCGGGAGCTGGCGCTTCACTTACTGTACTTCTTGGTCAATGTGGGTGCAGCGCTGGGTCCGCTTTATGGTCTGTGGGCGGGCCTCAATGGTGAGCAATTCAGTTTTATATATACTGCGGTGTCTTATCTGGGCCTGCTGGTGGCTTTGGTGTATTTCCGGCCAGCAGGGGAGAGCACTGCGCAAATTACTCAGTCTGCGCCTAAGTTCTCCCAGTGGCTGAAAATACTCAATAAAGACAGCACCTTTTTGGTGGTATTAGTGGCAACGACGCTGGTGTATTTCGTTTATGCGCAGTGTGATACCAGCCTGGTGCAATATCTTACCCGCGCTGAAGTCCCTGAGCTTGCCTGGTTGATCTCGGCGGTGATCATTACCAACTCCACCGTGATCATTGTCTGCCAGTTTCCGTTATTGCACCTAATGCGAAATTGGCGCATAGAGCACAGGCTGTATCTGGGCGGCGCTATCCTGGTGGTCTCGCAAGTGATGATGGCCCTGAATGATGTGCACAATACCTGGGGCTGGATAACGGCGATGATTGTGCTGAGCCTGAGCGAAGCAATTATGTTCAGCAATATCAATGTGTATGTAGACAGGTTGGCGCCGGATAACCTTAAGGCCAGCTATTTTGGTGCGGCAGGTTTGTGCTCATTAGGATATGCGTTTGCGCCCATTTTAGGCGGCCTGGTGCTGGATTTATCGAATGGGGTAATGTTATTTGTGCTGACAACGATTACCTCCTTCGCGGCCCTGGCGTTTTACAAAGTGGCCGAGCTTAAGCTAAAAGCCACTCCTCGCACAGTGTCTGAAGTGTAAATAGCCAGAGCGGCTGCAACGTGCAGTCGCTCTGTTTAATCTAATGGGATTGAGGAAATGAGTTAATGTTCCTTGCGATTACTCTGCGCAGCGTTGTAGTGGGGGACACTCCTCAGATTCACGTAATATCCTTGAAAACCCGTCGAGCATATTGGTTATCATACTGTCCGACAAAGCGCCTTCGACATAATGCCAGTGCATCACCAGATTCTCACCGGATTGCACCGCCACGATATTGAGTGGTACCCGGCGTGAGACTCCCATGTTTTTGATCACATCTTCCTGATCGCCATGGTCTTCGGGTTGCAGCGTAAAGCCATCAAAGTCGAGTGCCAGCAGTTGATTGCTGTTGGTGATGTAATTGAGCTTAAAGTAGGGCAGATACTCGTTCAGCGTAGGCTGGGCAATAACCTGGGTGAACTCGGGCACACATTCATTGTAGATTTTGGCCACACCTGATGCGACTGAGGCGCTGAAATCAAGCGTTTCATCGGGCTTAACCAGCAAAGGAGCAACTTTATACAGCGGCCCTATCATGTCACGGGTTTCCCGGGAAGTACGACCGGTGAAGGTCACCGCCATCAGGATCTCGGGTGTCATCAGGTGTACTGAAAATACCTGGCACAATGCCCCTATCAGTGACTGGATCTGGCTGACCCCGTTTTGTGTGGCGGATTGCGCGAAGAATCCTGTCAGCGTGCAAGATTGGGTACGGTATAGCGATGGAGTCCAGAGCGCACCGTTCAGGTGTTTGAACCTGGGATAAGGTGAATGGCGCTTAAACTCGGCCTGATAGTCACTGACAATTTGCTTCCCCTCAGTTGATGCGAAGAAACGCTGTTCCTCCCAGGCATAGTCAAAAAAGTCCACCGATTGTGCGTCGGGTGTGTTGTCTGCATGCTGATCATAATACCGCTTTAGCTCACTTATGATATTAATGTTGGAGACAGCATCGGTGATGATGTGATGAATGTTTAACAGCAGATACAGCTGTTGGTGTCCTAAGGTGAGTAGTTGTACATGGATAAGCTCACCCTGTTCGAGCGCAAAACGATGACTTTTTTGTGCACTACAGCGTAATTCAAGCTCATCAAGTGCTGCTTGTTGGTCCAGATGGCTCAGATCGATGTGCTCAAATGGATTGCTCACGTAGGCGTCATTGCTGCAACACCACAGCGTATCATCGCGCATTTCAAAGCGGCTGTTAAATAGCTCAGTGCCTGACACCAGTTGCGCAAAGGCCTGACGCATGCGGCTCGGGCAAACGGCGCCCTTTACTGCAAAGCACTGAAACATATTGTACAGATTGCCCTGTTGCCACTGTCGAAAAATATTACTTTGTGTGGAGGTTGCTGGTGCACTGGTTTTGCCCAGTTTTCTGACTTTCTGACCTGTGGCGGCAGACATTGAAGACGATGCCTGTCCGGCCTGAATAAAGGCAGCGATAGTCGTTACGCTGGGGTTTGCAATAAAATCATCGGTATTCAGCTGCAGACCAAAGGTTTCAGACAGATGGGTCAGATAAATAATGATACTCAGCGAATCCATGCCACAAGTACGCAGATCCTCGTCCAGAGTGCGGGGGTGAACACCGCATTTTTGCGCCAGCACCTCTAAAACCTGTTGCTCAACCTGATCCCTCTGATGGGAATGCTGAGCCTGAACAGGGGGACTGGTCTGCTGCATTTGCTCAAATTCGGCCAACAGCGCTCTGGTATCGACCTTACCATTGGCGGTTCTTGGAAAGCTGTCGAGTGGCACCAGGGTGTCCGGAACCAGCCAGTTGGGGGCGTCATCGAGTAATGTTTGCCTGACATTTAATGCACTCAGGTCGGCACGGTGGCCAGATAAGGTGACAAAAGCCAGCAAGCGCATAACACCATGGCTGCGGTACGTAGTTGCACAGGCATCTGCTACACCATCAATGCTCATGAGCAGTTTTTCTACTGTTTTAAGGTTAACAAAGCGGCCGCGAACTTTGACCGAGTCATCTTCCCGACCGCTGAACAGCAGCCGGCCATCGGCTAACGTGGCGATACGGTCCCGGCTGTTGAAAAACAGGCCTGGATCGGCGGGCGCTGGTAAGTGTACAAAACGCTCAGCACTGAGTTGTGGTGCCTGAATATATTCGAGTGCCACGCTGGGTCCGCCAATATAAAGGGTTCCCTGATTATCACCGCTCAGCGCATTATTTTGGCGTATTGCCAGTTTGACATTGCATATGGGCCGACCGATGGGCACTGCATCGCCATTGGCCAGTGAGGCCAAATCATAGACGCTGTGTTGCGTAACCACATGTGTTTCGGCAGGACCGTATTGGTTGATCAAAGTAGCGCCTGAGCGGTTTAAAAAAATACGCACCTGCTCGCTCATCACCATTTGTTCTCCGGAAACAATCACTTGTTGCAAAGTGCTAAAAGCGTGCTCGCTGAAGCTGGCTTGCGCTGCCAGAATGTGTAGCAGGCTGGGTGTCACTATCAGTCTTGAAATCCGGTTGGTGACGATATTATCGAGAATATTGGCTGCTTCTTTTCGCACGTTGGATGTGGTGAGATGCAACGTGCCGCCACAACACAAGGTGGTGAGTATGGTCTGGATAGCCACATCAAATCCGAGTGCTGTGGTGTTCAGCACCTGTGCCGGGGCTGATAAACTGGGGTCCAGGCGGTGGTGCAAACACAAGTTTGCCAGGGTGCGTTGTGCCAGCATAATGCCTTTGGGGACACCCGTAGTCCCTGAGCTAAACACCAGATAAGCCAGTGAATCCAGGCACACAGTATGACCATGTGCGTCGTCAGACGAGCGATGTGACACATCAGCAAAAGACTCTATGGTGACAACCTCAAACTGGCTGAGTGCACTGGCCCAGAGAGGGTCGTCGACAATGACACAGTCCGCTTCGGCTCGGGTGAGTATGTCTTGGGCATAGCCGACTTCGGCGTCGGCATTCAAGGGGACTATCACCCGGCCTGTGTGTAAGCACGCCAGCATGGTTGCGACCATTTCAGCGGTGTGCTCCATCAGGACCGCCACATTATGCTGTGGTAAGGTGTTTGCGCGTAGCCAGCGAGCAATACTTTGCTGGCGTTCCTGCAACCACTGATAACTGAACGCCCGACCTTGGTGATCACGGACGGCGATGGTTTCAGGTGTTTGCCTGATCACCGCATCAATCATCTGGGCGGGCAGTTCTGAGGGGGTCAATGGCTGTGCTTTACCCCGCATGATGTGCCATTCCGGCTGAGAGGGGGTCTTTGTAGCTCTGTTAAATTGCAAGGTTTGTTGTGCCCCCTGATGCAGCGCATGCGCCAGTAATTCGCTAAGCTGTTGTAAATGTGCGGACGTAATGTACGCCGGGTTGGCACTCAGCATGACTTCCATGGTGCTGTGCTCGTTGTACACCAGATTTACTGATATGGGGTGAGCATGGTCGGATTGCACCAACATTTCACTGGCCAGGTGCACGTCTTCTATATTGAGTAATGCACCGGGGTTGAGGTAATTGATCATCACGTCATATACAAGAGTGCGGGCACTGGCTGACACCGCTGCGCATTGATTAATTTCGCCAATGGGCACCTGACTTTTTCTGAATAACTGGTTGAAGTCGGCTTGCAGCGTTTGAACAGACTCAACAAAGGTGTCTGCGGCTGGCGGCACGATTTGTGGCAACACTTTAGATGACATGCCATAACTGTATTGGTCTCGGCGCTGATGATTCAGAGCGTACCCAACGACCACGGATTGTTTAAAGTGATGCTGATAAAACTCCCCCAGCAGATGAGCAATGTAAACATGGAAGCCCACTTTGTGCTGCTGGCAGAGATCTATCAGGGCATCTATCTGTGTGTTGGGTACCGAAAAGTGTGTACTCAGGGTATGCTGGCCCGCCTGTGCTGGTGGGATATAGTCAAACATAAAGTCAGGTAAATTTTGTAGATATGCCTGCCAGTGTGCCAGGTGGCGGGTATTGTGTTTGTGGGCATTATCGTAGCGCATTTGCGCCAGCTCTTTGGTGATTTCCTCGACTGACATGGACAACATGGTCAGCGCCTTACAAAAGAGTCGGTACAGGCTCAGTCCATCGAGCAGGATATGGTGTGCAATCAGCACCAGATAGTATCCGCCTTGTGCAGCACGCCTCATGGCAATGCGGATCAGGGCGCCATGCCTTAAATCAAAAGGGCGTTGTTTACACTGCTCGGCGAATACTCTGGCCTGTGCCTGATCTGCAAGTTCCGGTGTCATATCTATGTCCAGCTCGCTTTCACCGCACAGGTGGTTAAATACTAAGGTCACTTGCCTGATCATGTCCCGGGCACAGATATCACCTTGCAGATGAAACAAGCCTCCGATGTGGTACTTCAGCGTGTCGGGATTCAGTACGCTGTCGGTGGCGATTTGTAATTGCTCATGCACCAGTTTATGGCAGCCCAACTGTGATATAACGCGAGATTTAAAGGCGTTCAGTGACTGTTGTTTGGTTGTTAACTCATTCATTTCAATATTCCTTCTGTGGCCTTGCCCGTTTAGTAACTGCCTCCAGAACTGCCTTATCTGGTCTAATGTGTCGTGAAACGGTGCCAAAATGTTGCCAAAGCGCTCGTTCGCTTTGCCTCTTTTAAAGCTAGAAAGGAAATGCGCAAAGAATGTGGAGCTGAATAAATTATTTCATATTTTTGTCACTAAAAGTGTTGGTTTAATACCTAAATAATAATTAAAAGCATTGAAATCAGTTGCTTATTGGCTTTTCGTGGAGTGATGTGAAGGCATGAGACGAGGCGTTAAGGATCTTTAAGAAGGTTTCAGAGCGTTTTCAGGATCTTTGAGCGCGGATTGCGCCACTGTGATGACAAATCACACAAGGAGAACACCATGAACTTAATTAAAACACTAAAACAGCTTGGATTGGTCAGTTTGTTGGCGACCGGACTCAGCCATGATATCGCGCAGACAGCCTTTGCCGCTAGCGGCGATTATCTGTTTAGTTATCAGGTTAAAGGAGAGAACTGGGGAGGCATAACACTGCGCGATCATACGGCTTACTTTGGCAGTGATGATGGCCACCTTTATGCGTTGAATGTGAATCAGCCTAAGCTGGCCTGGTCGTATAAAACCGACGGTTTGGTGAGATCTAAGCCCACGATAAAACATCATCAGATCTTCTTTAGTAGCGATGATGGCTATTTATATGCACTCAATCGTTGGCAGGGTAAGTTGTTATGGCGCACCAGTCTGAATGATGCGGACGTACAGCGCATTTTGCCTGCTAACCATGCACCGTGGGAATTTGACTACAGTAAATCCAGTGCTTTGGTTCAGGGTAACAAAGTCTTTATTGGCAGTGGTGATGGTCACCTTTATGCCATCGCCAGATCGTCCGGTAAGGTGCTGTGGCGTTTTAAAACGGAAGGTAAAATTCGCGCTACACCTGTGCAGCATCAGGGGCTTGTATTTATCAGCAGCTGGGATGGATCTGTCTATGCGCTGGATGCGAATACAGGTGAACGGGTTTGGCAATATGATACGCAGGGGGCGTTGACGTCCAGCCCGGCCATTGTCGATGACGTACTGGTGATTGGCTCCCGTGACACCCATTTATATGGGCTTGACCCACTCAATGGTGAATTACTGTGGAAGCAGGCTTATCCGGGTGGCTCCTGGGTGGAGTCGTCGGCAACAGCGGCTGCGGATGGTGAACATTTTTACATCGGCAGTTCAGATTCCAATTTACTCAATAAATATCACGCCCAGAGCGGTGACCTGATCTGGCAATTCGAAACTGGAGGATGGAGCTGGGGCCAACCAGTTGCCCAAAATGGCACTGTGTACATCGGCGCAACAGGTCATGATGAACCAGGCTGGTTTGCAACCCAAAGAGGCTTTTTTGCGGTCAATGGCCACACAGGTGAGCAGCAATGGCAGTACCAGCCTGAGAAGATTAATGGTTTTGTTCATGGTGGTGTTTACGGTGCGCCAGCGGTCGGATATGGCAAAGTGATCGTGCCGGATTTGGATGGCTATATTCATGTTTTTGAAGAGTAACTAAACATAACTGCAATCAACTTAGAGCCCTGAGCATATATCTCAGGGCCGATTTTAATCCACGCAATATAAGGGACGGGTTTAGTCATGTTGGGCGTTACTTTGCACTGAGGTCCATAGCAGACTACGCTTTGTGGGTTATCGACTGAAGAGTTCTGCTAATGAAAAGGCTTTTTTTCATTGGTGTGGTGGTGTTATTTCTGACAGGGGGCGTCGGGTTTGCAGGTGCCTCGCCAGAACATGAATACACCGCTTTATTTGAAAAAGGCCTACGTCACTTTAAAAAGTTAGACACCAAAAAGTGGCCCCTGTGGGGGGTCTACCAGATAGCGCAGGATGAACGCGGCCTGATCTGGTTCGCCACAGATATGGGCATATACCGGTACGACGGACACACCTTTAAACCTTTCAATCTGGATGTTGATGATCAGACCAGTATTGCCAGCAATCTGGTTAACGGTTTCTGGATGGACAGCCAGTCCCGATTGTGGTTATCACACACCTCAGAAGGGATCAGCATCTTCAATACGTTAACCGAGTCTGCTGTTCGCATTAATGCAGCGAGTGCGCCGCCAAACGGCCTTACTGGCAATGGTGTGGTTGCTATTGAGGGAAATAATCAGGGCACCGTTGCGGTGTCCAGCACATCCGGGCTGGACCTGATCTTCGAAGACAGTCAAGGGTTTAATGTGCAAGCCGTCACCCTGCAAGGTGAGTGCGGTGCTGAGTTTAGTACTCAATACATACATACGTTGCACTGGCAAAATGCACAAACGCTCTGGGTTGGGGGCGATTTTGGTTTGTGTGAACTCGCCATCCCAGGCAGAGCAAAGGTATATCAGGCACGGCAAATTGCAGCCCTGGCTGATCTGCCCGTCAGATCACTCACTTCAGGTAACGGGATGGTCTGGGTTGGCACGGCATCAGCGGGGATGTACCGCCTCAATACAGCGGAGGATACACTAACTCAAATTTCAGACAGTGTGTCTGAAACTCCTGTGGATGTTGAAGATTGGTTGCAGGTGTCTGATCAGGAAATATGGGCTGTTGCACTGCGTGTGGGTATTTTGGTGATAGACGCACAATCATTGCAGGTTAAAAGCATTATTCATACAGAAGCTGGGTTTACGCATGCTCTGGCTTCTACTAACCCAAAGTCGTTGTTTCGTGATGCCGCTGGTGTGATCTGGATTTCGACATGGGGAGATGGTGTGTTTACGCTTGACCCTGTACATACTGCGATTAGGCGGTTGGTTGCGGGGTCCTCTCTCAGTAAAACGTTTAATACCAACAACATCCGTGCCATTGCCGCACTCAATAAGGC
The DNA here is from genome assembly GCF_015356275.1 of Pseudoalteromonas sp. PPB1. NCBI lineage: Bacteria > Pseudomonadati > Pseudomonadota > Gammaproteobacteria > Alteromonadales > Pseudoalteromonadaceae > Pseudoalteromonas > Pseudoalteromonas sp. PPB1. Next base: position 18,883 of record NZ_JACEQV010000030.1, read on the forward strand.
CTATCTGGCGTTTGGGACCGTGGGCGCGGGTATCACCTTGTATTCCTGGCTGGATAAAGACTTTGCTCCGCTAAAAACTGGCACTGAGCTGGATGCGGCCACTGTATTTACAATTCGCACAGGGCCTGACGGGCAGTTGTGGGCTGCCACAAATGTCGGGGTGTTTGTGATTGAACCGGCCACACAAAAAGCAACCAAAATGTCGTGGCAGTTTGCTGGCAGCGCCGTCAGACGCATGGCGTTTTCGACAGATGAGGCATTTTTGAGTACCTCAGACCATCTGTTTCGCGTCAGCCTGGACGATTTTTCAATAGAAAAAATTGAGACAATTGGCAATGAGACCGCCTCATACAAAACATTTTCAAATGTGTTACTTACAGACTCCGAGGGTAATTTGTGGATTGCGTCGCGAGCGGGTTTGTATGTGCTGCGTAAAGGAGCGCAGGCCTTGCTGGCGGTTAATGAGGAAGCACAGACGGCCAGCGGTATTAGTAAAGCCGCGACTTTCGGGGTGGCATTTCATCCAAATGGCCAGTTAATCGTGACCAATGAGCTACTACAGGGGTTTTACTATTTGGATACTCAAACCTGGCCTGTTCAGGCCGAGCAGCTGCCTTCTGAACGTGCGGATGTGCGAGCGGGTGCCAATATTTGGGTTGATCAGCGTCAGCGCATCTGGAACGACAGCAGTATTTATTACCCTGAGTTATCGCGCTGGGACAATATCAATTCAGCTTTGGGTATTTATGCGCTGTGCTACGGCGAAGGTGGGCATCTGGTCGACCAAACTCTGCTGCTGATAGGCTGCCCGGACGGGGTGATCATGTTTGATACACAGCAGTGGCAACCCTGGATGTTTCGCCCCAACATTGCGATTACGAGTGCAGAGGTGAATGGTGAGGCACGCATTATCAGTGACACACAGTTGGATCTGCCACCCGCCTCTAAAAATTTTACGATTCAGTTCAGTGCATTAGATTATAAAAATACCGAGGAGTTGAAGTATATGCATCAACTCCGTGGTTTTGATGAGCAGTGGCAGGATACCAAAGAGCGCCGCGTTACCTATACCAATTTACCACCGGGGGAGTATCAGTTATTGGTTAAGAGTACCAATGCGGTTGGAAATTGGGGTGAGGAAAAAACACTTCTTCAAGTCAGGCAGTTGCCTGCATGGTATCAGACTCACGCATTCTACTTAGGAGGCGTTTTACTGTTGCTGTTAGGTATCTGGGGTATCGTCAGATTCAGAGTGCGTCGTTTGCAACAGCAGACACACCTGCTGAACAGATTGGTGAAAGACAAAACCCGGCGATTAGAGCAATTGGCGGAGATAGGTAAAGAGCTCACCACATCGCTGGACTTAGATGAAGTGATGGACATGATGCATGAAAAAGTGACCAGTTTACTGCATTGTGATGTCTTTTTAATTGCCGTGGTTGATCATGAGCAGGATGAACTGCATGTTGCAGGTTGTTTTGAAGATGGTGTGCGTCAGGCAAGCTTTTCCTATCCTTTAGACGACTTGTCGCGGCCGGCCTGTTGGTGTGTGACACACAAAAAAGAGATATGTGTGTCCAGTCAGGACGCGCTGCAAGCGTTGCTGGGTCAGTCTCTCAAGCCCCCGGTGTTTGGCAGCCCGACCGAATCCATTATCTATATTCCACTTTGGCTGCAAGATGACGTGATTGGCTGTATCAGCGTGCAAAGCCATCGTAAAAAAGCGTTTCGTAGTGTTGATCTGCAAACGCTTGCGACCATTGCGAGCTATGCTGCTGTGGCAATCGAAAATGCGCAGGCACATGCCGATTTGATTAATGCGCAGGAACGCTTGATAGAGTCTGAAAAGCTCGCTTCATTAACCCATGTGGTTACTGGTGTGGCGCACGAGATTAACACGCCACTGGGGATTGCATTAACTGCGATAACCGGGTTGGGCGCAGGCGCTAATAGTATTTTGCAGAAACTGGCAGAAAATAAGATTAGAAAGTGTGATATCAGCGACTTTGCCCAGTTAAGTCTTGAGACGGAATCTCTGACACAAAGCTCACTGGAGCGCTGCTCGCGGCTGGTCCAGGACTTCAAAAAGCTGTCAGCGGAGCAAAGCGTATCGGAACCCAGAGAGATCCAGCTTAAAACCTACCTGCAAGAGTTGATGCAGGCATTTGAGTTTACTCTGGCGCAAAACAGCATTGCGATCGAGGTCTTTGGAGATGACCCAAAACTGATGACCGATCCTGGGGTTATCAGTCAGATAATCGGTTGTTTGATTAACAATGTGGTTGCCCATGCCTTTGAGTATCAGCCGGACATGCCCGCAGCACAAGACAAGCGTGTTGATATCCAGGTTAGTGCACAAAAAAACCAGGCAACCATTATGTTTAAAGATAATGGCGTGGGCATAGACGAAAACATACAGAAACAGATTTTCATACCCTTTTACACCACTAAACGTGGCAGCGGCAACACCGGCCTGGGACTCAATGTTGTATACAATCTGACTAAATCCGCATTAGGGGGGGAGCTTACGGTGGAATCAGAAGACAACATGGGCACGGTTTTTTTGATCACCATTCCGATGCGCCAGGCATCGGGTTAACACATTGTCCGGTTTCCTTGCCTGCTCAATTTTATGCCAGTCAGACGTTTGTGTATGGCAGGCTTGATAAGCCATTGCCTCGTGTAACAAACTTGATTTTCCCCTTTATCTGGCTGGAAGAATGCAGACCATTTGTCCTGGCCGAAGAGGTTGGGTGACACTTCGGTCACTGAAATGGATAAAAATGACATTTTTCATAATGGGATATTAAATATTGTATACAATTTATCGTTGAGCTATAGTCGTACCGATCTTCAATAAAAAGCAATAAATAACAACAGGAAATTCGGTATGTTAAATTTTCGTAAGTCAGCGGTGGCGCTGTGCGTTTCTATGAGTTGTGCTGTTCCGGTTTATGCCGAGCAGCAAGCATCTGAAAATCAGGACATGGATGTGGTTGAAGTAACAGGCTCACGGATAAAGCGTGCAGATCTCGAAGGGGCCTCTCCTTTGGTGACCATTACGGCCGAAGACATTCAGATGCAGGGTCATGCCAATGTCTTTGATGCGCTGAGCGCAATTTCGTCAAACAGTGGTATTTTTATAGGTGAAGCAAACTCTAATAACTTCAATGCCAATGCCCAGGCGCTCAATTTACGGGGATTTGGCTCCTCATATTCCCTGGTGTTAATCAATGGTCGCCGTATTCCGGTATTACCTAAACCCTCAGGCACCGTGAGTGGCAACGTCACAAATTTGGCTACGATCCCCAGCGATGCGGTCAAGCGGATTGAAATTCTCAGCGGTGGCGCCTCTGCTATTTATGGTTCGGATGCGGTGACCGGGGTGGTCAATGTGATTTTAAAAGATGATGTTGATGAATCCACCTTAACGTATCGTCGAGGTGATACCAAAGATGGAGGCGGTGCTTCAAATAAGTTGAGCTTTACGACTGGCGGGTCTTTTGGTGATACCAACTTTACCCTGGGACTGGAACTTGACCAACGCAAACCCATTCATGGTGATGACCGAGACTGGTTTGATGAGCCGACTGATGGCCCGGATGAAACTCGCCATGGCCTAACTCAGGTTATGTCTTACTGGGCGCGATATCAGCCGGATCCTTACATGCTAATCGACATTGAAGATAAGTGTGCTGCAGTCGGATATGAAGCAGTGTACAACGCCAATCGCACGCCGTTCAAACAAAATGACTCCGACACGGATACACCCCATTATTGTGGTGATAATACCTATAACACTTACACCGTCAGGAATGACAGGGACCGCAGCTCTATGTTTTTGCACCTGGACCATGACTTGAATGCCGACACAGCCTTGTATGCGGATATCATTGCCATGAAATCCGAGGGGGAGGCAGGGATCTATCGATATAGCTTCAAAGCTGACTATGACGTGCGAGGTGAGTTAACCGATGGGGATTCCTGGCTGGGCAGCCGTCATTTTTATCGCACTTTCAGAAGTCATGAAGTACCCACGTCTAATCAGGTCTTTGATGAAACATCACTGACTTTCATCACCGGGATCCGCGGTGTGATTGCGGGTGAATATGATTACAGCGTGAGCTTTTCTGGCGGTCAGTATGACTATGAAGACAGTGTCGTACGTTTTGATGATCAAAAGATGCTGGCGAAAATTTTCGGCGAAAAAGGCAAAGACTGGGATCAACCCTGGGAAGGCAGCCGCTGGGTAACGGTTAACGCAAGCCAGCTTAACAGCGACTACACCCCGAAAAATTTCGATATTCTCGGTGAGCTGACGCCAGACATGTTCAATGATGTTACGCACACCTCAGTTGGTAAGGGGGATTCTTCCATGTATAACCTGGCATTCGAGTTGTCGGGTACCCTGATGGAGCTGGATAGCGGGCCTTTGCAGTTCGCAACTGTGGCTGAAATTATTCAGGAAAGCTATGAATTTATCACCGATCAGCCAACAGTAGATGGGGATATTTACGGTTGGAGTGGGATCCGGGGTAAAGGGGAGCGTGACCATTACGCAATTGGGTTTGAGCTGGCTATCCCGTTGCTGGATGAAAGCAGCGGTGCTGGTAAACTGGATGCAACACTGGCTGCACGTTATGACCATTATGACGATAAATCCGATGTAAATGGTGCTGCCACTTATCAGTTTGGACTGACCTGGCGGCCTATGGAAGAGTTGATGTTACGCACAAACTATGCAACAAGCTTCCGTGCGCCGGATATGCACGTGATGAATGCTGAGCGCAGTTCGTCCTTCGCATCGGGCACTGATTTTTATGAGTGTGCAACCAAAGAAGGGCTGACTGCTGGACAGGGGTGGAAGTTCTGCTCTGAAGATTACGGTTCAGGTAGCGTTCGCAGATACACAGAAGGTGACTTATCGCTTAAAGAAGAAACGGGTTACAGTGCCAGCATTGGCATGGTGGCTGATATCACCGATAACTGGTCAATGACCCTGGATTTTTACAAGCTTCACCTGGAAAACCAGATTGGCGTGATGACTATGGATGGTTTGTTCCGTTATGAGGCGGAATGTTTGCTGGGCTTTGGCCAGTTTGATAGCAACATAGATAAAAACTCCCCGAAGTGCCAGGATGCCCTGTCGCGCGTTCAGCGAGGCGGTCCAAAGAACGGGGTCACCAGCGTGTCGACCATACCTTATAACATAGGTTTCCGGCAGCAAACCGGTGTTGATTTCAGCACCAGCTATAAAATCGACACTCATGAATTTGGTACTTTCAAAGCTAAGCTCGACTACAGCCATATCTTTGAATCACCGTTCCGGTTCCTGCCTGAAGATGAGGTGGAGGACATCCGAGATTTGCCATGGAATAACACCTTCCGGACCAAAACCAATCTGACACTGGGCTGGCATAAAGAAGCGGTCTCAGCCTCTTTGTTCATTAATCGTTTGGGTACGTCGCCTGTTGAGGACGCAGAGCAGCCAGAGCGCTATCCTGCCTGGACTACAGTGAACCTGAAAGCGGGCTACGATGTCACTGAAGACATTAGTTTGTCTCTGAGTGTGGTCAATTTGTTCGACAAAAAGCCGCATCAGCATGAATCTGAAAAGTGGTGGCCATTCGCCGATATCAATAAGTACAACCCGGTCGGTATGGAGTATTTCTTACAGGCCAAAGTTCGTTTCTGAGCGCTTATTTCCCCCAGCCCACTTGCGCATTGCGCGCAATGGGCTTTTTTAGTTTAGGAGACCGTTTTATGTTGCAGCGCACACTGGCACTATTCTTCAGCTCTAGCCTGATACTGACAGCCTGTCAGAGCCTTCCCGTCAGGGAATCGCAGGCAGAGCAACAAAGCGATAGTCAGAAGCTCTATCTTCGGGCTGAACAATTCTTGCCGCAAAATCTCGCCCCTTTAGTCAAAAACGATAAATTGACCGCAAACTGGCTGGATGGGGGGAGTCGGTTTTGGTTTGTTCAGCAGCATGGCCATGGTCACCGCTTTGTGCTGGTTGACCCGAACAAGAACACACAGTCTGCGGCGTTTGATCATCAGAAAATTGCGGATGTGTTGCGCGCAGAGGGTCTGACAGAGATGTCAGCAGCGCGATTGCCATTTGAGCAAATTACACTGAGCGGGTCCCGGTTAGGGTTCAATATTGAACAGACTCAATGGTCCTGCACTATGCCTGCATATACCTGTGATCATCGAACGCGCGTACAGACCGAAGAATCAGAACAAGGTGCCTCACCTGATGGGCGGTGGCAAGTGGTGGTTGAAAATCACAATCTGATTTTGGCCAATAAGCATTCGGGGGAACGCACTGAACTCACTCAGGATGGCACTGAGAAGCGCCCTTATGCTGCAACGCACCCGAATCCGGCGCGCAGCTTTAAGACGGGCACAGACTATCAGCGTGAAGGCGCCTCACTGACGTGGTCCAAAGATAGCCGCTATCTAATCACCTATCAGCTGGATCGCAGTGGCACTGACTTATACACCCTGGTTCAGTCTGATCATGAAGCGAGCCTGAGACCGAAAACGGTACGTTATTACTATCCTTCAGCTGGGCAGGAGACTTTACCACAAGCCAGTCTGGTGCTGGTGGACACCGATAAGAAAAAGGCCATCAAGCTGGATGCTCCGCCTGTGATGCAGACTTACTATGGCAGCGCATTGTGGGGCTGGTGGCAGGACAATGGTCGTTATGTCTATCATGATCGTCGACGGGGTAATCAGCAGTACTTTATGCGTGAAGTGGATCCGCACACGGCTCAGGTGCGGGCTTTGGTTGAAGAGCGTGATGACAAATATATTGATCCCTGGGTACAAACGTATTGGGCATTGCCGGAGCTGGATGCTTTTATCTGGAGCTCGCAACGCAGTGGTTATCAGCATCTGTATTTGTACCAGGCCAGCAGCGGCGAATTATTGAATCCGATCACGCAAGGTGAGATGACAATACGGGTGATCCGAGGCGTGGATACTGAGCGTAAGCAGCTGTACTTTGAAGCATCCGGACGAGAGTCTGGCAGAGATCCGTATTTTCGGCATTTGTATCGGGTTAACCTGGATGGCAGCGACCTGACTCTGCTCACGCCTGAGCCTGCTGAACATGATACGCGATTATCTCCCGATTTTAACTATGTGATTGACACCTATTCAACGGCGTCACAAGCACCTGTGACCGTGCTGCGAGATAGCCGCACGGGAAAAGTAGTAAGAGAAATTCAACGGGCGGATATCAGTGCTTTGCAGGCGACAGGCTGGCGTCCGCCACAATCATTTGAGGTGTTGGCTGCGGACGGTAAAACGTCGCTTTATGGCCTGATGTACTTACCATCTAACTTTGACCCTAACAAGCGTTATCCAGTTATTGACGACATTTATACCGGACCGCACAACTTCTTTACGCCTAAATCTTTTAATACCTATTCACGCCAGGCTAATGCACTGGCTGAGCTGGGGTTTGTGGTGATCAAAATGGATGGACGGGGCACTAATAAACGCGGTCGGGCATTTCATGAATATTCGTTTAAGAACCTCGGAGGGGGCGCGGACGATCATGTCGCGGCCATTCGTCAGTTGGCACAACGGCATGCTTTTATAGACAGTGACCGGGTTGGGATTTTTGGTTTCAGTGCAGGTGGTTATGATACTGCGCATGCCTTGTTTAAATATCCGGATTTCTTCAAGGTCGGTGTCGCGGCGTCGGGGAATCATGATTTCCGGGTTGATAAAGCGGGCTGGAACGAAATCTGGATGGGTTATCCAGTGACACCGGAGTGGGATGAGCAGTCTAACCTGACCTGGGCAAAGCACCTGCAAGGGAAGCTGTTATTGGCTCACGGCGAGTTGGACACCAATGTACATCCTGCTGCGACCATGCAGCTGGTCTCTGCACTGATCAAAGCGGATAAGCAGTTTGACCTGATGATTTACCCCAATATGGGTCATGTACTCGATGAGCATCCGCATTTTGTGCGTCTGCGTTGGGATTATTTCTTACGCCACCTCAAAGGGGGCAAGCCTATCAAACACCGATGAGAGCCCGAGCGCTGTGCAACTTGGGTTTTGACTTAATAACACTTACAGCGTTACTTTAGTGGGACCAGGTTGCTGTATGGTCAGCACATTACTCAAGAGCGCAAAAATGGATATTTTGATAGCACAAGAAACTGAGCTACATCAGTATGAGATTCGGCAAGACCGAGAGGCTGTTGAGCGTCTGTTACATGCCGATTTTTCGGAAGTCGGCATGTCGGGCACCAGCTACACCTTTGATTCCATTGTTGCCATGATGGACGAGGAATCGCCTACCCAGTTGCGTGTGCATGCGCAGAATTACTGCTGTGACAAGCTGGCACCGGGTGTATACCTGTTGCGCTATCAATCCGCATTGGTTGGTCAACATGGAGAAGCCAGTGAATTTGCACAACGGTGCTCCATTTGGATATTGGCGCAGGGGCGCTGGCAGCTTAAATATCATCAGGGCACGGCCTGCGCGCCCTTTGCGTTGGTCTAATGATTATCTGCCTTCGCTGATCCAGCCTTTGACCCAGGTGCCGGCCTCTTTGAGCTGGCTGTCGATAAAGTTCTGAGTGTTACAGGTACCGCGTTGCCAGACTGCTCCGCTGCGGAAGTCGTCGGAATAGTTCCAGTTGGTCCAGCTGATCTTTTTGCGTTTCATCAGGTCGATATATTTCTGTGAGCTGATTGGATCATTCGGGCCATCGCCATCGTAGTTTTGCGTGCCCCACTCACTGACAAACACGGGCAGTACATCAGAGGCCTGATCGAGTACAGAGCGATGGTAGTCTTTGTGTGATGCCGCGTAAAAGTGGAAGGTATACATGATGTTGTCGAACGGTACCGGATCGTTCAGTACCTCCTGCACACTGCCACCAGTCGAGGCACCAAACGTAGACCAGCCATGGGTGCCGATCAGGATCAATGCGTCAGGCTGAATAGCCCGGATAACCGGGATGATTTGCTCACTGTAGTGGCGCACTTCAGGCCAGCTGACATTGTTGGGCTCATTGGCGATGTCGTAAATCACGTTGTTGCGGTTTTTGTTGGCAGTGACTATGTCAGTAAAGAACTGCTTAGCCAGGTCCAGGTTATAGTTTGGGTCGCCCGGATTTAGCTGATGCCAGTCCACCAGAACATATAATCCACGCTGACTGGCCATGTCGATCAGGGTGTTCATCTGTTGGGTAAACCCGGCCGGATCGGTTTCATAACCGCCTTCCTGCACGTACAGGCTGAGGCGAACAATATCGGCTTGCCAGTCCTTAGCCAGTACATCCAGTGATGCACCAGTTAGACATTTGTTCAGTCCATACCATTGCAGGCCATGACTGCTCATGCCACGCAGCTGGATTTGTTGTTGTTGCTCACTGCACAGCCCGGTGCCGCAGACGCTGAGTTTGCCATAACGTTCAACCGGTGTGATTTGATTGCCGGTATCGCAGCGACCAAGATATTGCCAGGCTGAGCTGCTACCCGGCTCTGAGCGGGTCCACCAGTTTGCGCGATAAAGTTTGCCCTGATGCTGCATTTTGTCATTGGTGTTGGCGTGGCTGGGATTGCCCTGCCAGTCTGTTTGTGTCCAGTCGGGGTAAGTATTGACCCCCTGACAGCTTGCTGCATGAGCCTGACTGACTGCCAGTCCGGTTGTGAGTGAAATGGCGACTAAGTGCTTAAGATTCATAATATTGCTCCTTTACATGTGTTGGTTCTGTTGACGTTCTTTTTGAGAAATAACCAGTAAAATTGCCAACAGACCCTATCCAACATAATGGAAAAAAGGGAGGAGCAGCTTAGACTTTAGTCTAGTTTTGATCGTTAAGTATTGTAATTGGATGGAATTGTGTCATCAGCTATTTCGCAGGCATGTACGGGCGGTAATTTTGGGGCTTTGTCAGTTCAATCGTTTTCTGATATTACTACATGGTTCTATGGTGGGAACTAATGCGTTTCTTATCCATCATTCTTAATAATAAAAACAGGGAATTGCCATGGCACTGGATGGCCGAATGACGTCATTTAACGTCCAGAAACTGCTCGGGTTACTCGAAGAACTAGCGATAAGTTATACCCATATTGAACTCGGTGGTCGTTTTGGACTATGAGCGACTTTAGCGAGTTAACAGCGCATGAAGCGCACTAGCGTATATTGTTGGAAGAGGCATGGCATCTATGGTTGTTATCAGACGTAGTCTTATTTTGTATCCAGGCTTAGCCTTAGTCACGATATTGCTCGGCCTGCTCAGCAGGTCCTCGCTCATTGAGTTGCCCAGGCTGCTCTCCCTGTATGCCGGTGATACCTTGTGGGCAATGATGGTTTTCTGGCTATGTTGCTGCGTGAGGCCAGCTGTACGCACCACTGTGGTTGCTTTGCTGGCTGTTGGGTTTGCCTTTTCGATTGAATTTTCTCAGCTATATCAGGCGCAGTGGCTTAACGATATCCGTCGTACACGCGTCGGCGCACTGGTGCTGGGCTTTGGCTTTAAAGTCAGTGATCTGGCGTGTTATGCGCTGGGGATCCTGATGGCAGCCGGTATGGATAAATGCATCCTTGATCGTCAAAAGTCAGGCATACGAAGTATGCATTAAGCAGGTCTATTTTTTCCTTATCAAAATGAACGTGTGGAACGTTTGTTTAACAAGCCGATTTATGGGGAAATACTGTTTATCTACTCTGCTACTGGATAACAAAAAATTACTTGTCTTTTTCGCTTGCATCTGGGATGTGTCAAAAAGGTTAAGTTGCATATGTATTGGGCACTAATTTGTTACTTTACACCATGATGAATAATCATTTCTTCACTTTTTCTGATATAGTTTTGCGCTTACGATAGAGCCATGAACGATTCACAAAGGCAAATTTTAATGAATGAAGCTCAATACGATTACTTGATTGTCGGTGCAGGCCTGTTTGGTGCTGTATTCGCTAGAGAAGCAACTGATCAGGGCAAGAAAGTCCTGGTGATAGATAAGCGCGACCATACCGGTGGTAATATCTACTGTGAACAGGTTGAAGGGATTAACGTGCACAAGTACGGTGCGCATATTTTTCATACCAGCAATCAGCAGGTGTGGGATTACGTAAATCGTTATGTGACATTCAATCATTATGTCAACTCGCCCGTTGCCAGACACGAAGACAAGCTTTATAACCTGCCTTTTAATATGAATACTTTTTATCAGTTGTGGGGCGTTACTACACCACAACAGGCAAAAGAGAAAATTGCTGAAGCGCGTGCGCCTTATGCTGATCTGACTCCACAAAATCTGGAAGAGCAGGCATTATATCTGGGTGGACGCGATCTGTACGAAAAGCTCATTAAAGGGTATACCGAAAAGCAATGGGGTCGACCGGCCACTGAGATCCCGGCATTTATCATCAAACGTCTGCCGTTCAGGTTCACTTTCGACAACAACTACTTTAATGACCGTTATCAGGGGATCCCCATCGGCGGTTACAATGCCCTGACTGATGCTTTGTTTGAAGGTGTGGAAGTCAGAACCGGCGTGAACTACTTTGAAGATGCTGAAAACCTCAACAAGCTGGCAGATAAAGTGCTGTATACAGGTAAAATTGATGAGTTCTTTGGCTGTCAGTTTGGCAAGTTAGAATATCGCAGCCTGCATTTTGAAACGCAAGTGCTGGATGAGGAAAACTATCAGGGCAATGCTGTGGTGAACTACACAGAGCGCGATGTGCCTTATACGCGTATTCTGGAGCATAAGCATTTTGAATTTGGTACACAGGAAAAAACCGTTGTTACTAAAGAATATCCGCATGAGTTCAGTAAAGACAACGAACCTTATTACCCCATTAACGACGAAACCAATAATGCGCTGTTAGCACGCTATCAGGAGTTGGCAAAAACAGCCCCTTACGCTGATAAGTTTATTTTTGGTGGTCGTCTTGCCGACTACAAATACTATGATATGGACGACACCATAGAAGCAGCACTGGCATTAACCGGCAAGGAATTGGCATAACATCATGAGTCGTAAAGTTTATATCGCAAGAAACTACCGTTCTAAGTTCGATGCGGCCGGTAAGGCAAAGATGGACTGTGAGACCATTCTACAGAACAACGGTTGGCAAAATATCGGCTTTAAACAGACCTGGATTGCAAATTCAATACTGGGTACGCTGATCAGTGCACTGGGCGTGAGTTGGGCGCTGTTGAGACTGAAGTCCGGCAGCACGGTGTGCCTGCAGTATCCGTTTAACAAATTTTATGGTTACTGCTTGTGGGGCGCAAAACTGAAAAACAGTAAAGTGCTGACCCTGGTGCACGACGTGCGTAGCCTCAAAGGTAAGTACGGCCACTCAGAAAAAGAAATTAACATGCTGAATAAATCAGACCAGCTGATCGTGCATAACGACAAAATGCGGGCCTGGTTTGAAGAGCAGAACATACAGGCTGATATTGCCAACATCGAAGCGTTTGACTATCTGCATACCGATAACCCGAATGCTCACCGTACGCCAACGGACTATGAGCAAATTCGGATCGTGTTTGCTGGTAACATGGGTCCATTTGTGTATGAGCTGGATGCGCTGGAGCGCGGTAACTTCAAGTTTGATCTGTATGGTGTTGGTTATGATGAGAAGAAAGTCAAAAACATCAACAATACGATACTGGACTACAAAGGCTGTTTTCCATCAGACAAAGTGATTGATCATATTGATGGGGACTTTGGCCTGGTTTGGTATGGCAATACACTGGATACCTGTGATGGTGTGACGGGTCAGTACCTTAAGTACAACAATCCGCATAAATTGTCTCTGTATTTGTTGTGTGATATGCCGATCATCATCTGGGACAAAGCAGCAATGGCCGATTTTGTTGAGGAGCAGGGGATAGGTTTTAAAGTCAGTTCGTTGCGTGACATTAAAACCCGCCTTGCGGAGCTGACACCAGAGCAAATCGATCAGATGAAGGAGAATGTTCAAAGAGTTAAAGCGGATGTGCAGTCGGGTCAGTATCTGACTCGTGCTTTGGACAGGCTGGTTTAACGGACGTTCCGGCTCATAACCATGGCCAGGTGGCAGGCTTACTGTGCCACCTGGCCTGATTGCTTAGCGGCGTCGTCTGCGCAGCAGCAACAATCCACTCAGCAGTGCCCAAGGGCTGAATGAGCCTGAGCTGCCATCGTCTTTATCATCGTCTCCATTATCCGGATTGGGATCCGCTTTAACGGTCACTGTTACGCTTGCATAGTCGCTGCCCCCTTGTCCATCTGCGATATCATAGCGAAAGACTTCAGTGCCGGAAAAATCATCTTGTGGTGTATACACTAACTGATTATTGCTTATGGTCACCTGGCCTGCACCACGATAATCCACGCTGCTTATCTTCAGCGTATCACCATCCACATCCCGGTCGTTGTCGAGTACAGTGAACGCATTATTTTTCGATGCAAAGTCAACGCTGTATGTATCGTTATTAGCCTCAGGTGCATCATTGACAGGTATTACTGTGACGGTGAGTGTGTAAGGCGCGCTGGTGAGTGTGCCGCTGGTAACCGTTACCGGTACACTGAGTTCGCCATGGAAGTGGGCTGTGGGGGTGAGTGTGGTACCGGTGACCTGATAGTTTTCACCATCAGCCAGAGTGATTGCGTCTATGGTCATTGTTTGCGCCAGGATCAGATCATCCGGTTTTATCTGCAAGCTGCCATCTTCGTCAAGACTAAGCGGCCTTTGCCCTGTGATCTCAGGCGTTGTGTCACCGGCGGACTCAGTATTGATACTGAAGTCACCCTGGTTGATTGCGAAGAAGATGTTGTCATGACATTTGACCTGAATGCGGGCTTGCTCGGTGCGAATATTGCCGAGCTTTACCTCATACTGACCAGAGTTAGGTACTTGCTTAGCCAGCTCGGTGGCAAATGTCTGGCCGCCATCTGCGGAAAGTAAAATATCCACGTTTTTGCAGGCAACCGGGGCATTTTCTGTGTCGGCAGTGTGCCATTTCACCAACTGTGTGTTGCCTCGCCATTGGCTTGACCCGTCTGGTAAGGTCACGGCAAAGCCTTTTTCATTGCCAACTACGGCGATTTTGACGGCATCATCACTTACGCCGCCATGGCCATCTCTGACAACCAGCCGAAAGTTAAGCGCTCTGGTCGTGGTGGCATAGGCTTCGCCAAAACTTGGTTGACCTGACAATATATCTGCCATTTTTGGCAATGTGCGTTGTGGCGTGCTGTTTGGGTTAAAGGTCCTGAACAGCGGCCTATTACCATCATCAATGCTGTCCTGGGCTTTGTCAGCAGAAGCCTCACCTAGGTCAAATTGTTGCCAACTGTAGCTGAGAGTGTCCTGCTCTTTGTCTGTTGCTGTGCCGCTTAAAGTAAAGGGAGTACGTGCTGGAATAGTGCGATCTGCGCCGGCGTTCACTTGTGGTTTGGCATTGTCGCGCTCACTATGAACCCCACAGCTTTTACCCGATGATAGCCGGGCATAGCGATTCATTTGGTCCAGAGAATGGATATGGAAATAAGGGTCGGAATTGGCTTGCAGATCCTGCTCATCGCAAATGCCAGTGTAACCCATGATGGTTGACCCACTGGCCGGTTCATAGGCACTGCCTGGAGCGCGGTTGCCACCACAAGCACCCGCCTCGCCATTAAAGGTGTGATCGGCGCCCAGTTGGTGGCCTATTTCGTGCGCAACATAGTCGATATGAAAGGCGTCATTGGTGGGCTCCTCGCTGCCGGTGATCCCTTCCGCTTTGAGTTCGGTGCAAACAACTTCGAATCCGGCAAGACCGCCACCCCCTGTACCAACCAGGTGACCAATGTCATAGCTATCGGAACCAATCAGGGTATTGATTTGCTCACTTATTTTATCTATGTCTTCGTCTGTATTGTTGAAAGGATCTGTATTCGGGTCGATAAAAAGCAATTTGTCATTGTCGCCAACCAGTTCAAATTTAATCGCCAGATCGCGCTCGTAAACGTCGTTGATCCGATTGACCATTGTGACGATGGCCGCCAGTGTTGTTTCTTTGCTACCGCCATGAAAACGGGCGTATTCACCTGTGGTAGCGATAGCAATGCGATAGGTGATCTGAGAGTTTGGCAGCGTGTCGGCATCATTGTTCTGTGCGAGCTGTGCCAGACGGTCATGCATCTGAGTATGTCTATGTTGTTTACGTGGAGCGTGTTGTTTCAGTGTCTTTTTGCCTGTGGGCTGACTGCTGCCAGTGTAGCTGCGGTAGTGGTGCTGTCCTGCACGTGGTTGAGGGTCCAGGTAGACACGTTGCCCCTGATAGTTGAAGACACCAAAGAAGCCGTTTGGCCCCAGATCAAATCGTCCGTAGTGCATCGGGTTGTCCTTTTGATGACCGCTGAATGTTTTGATCTGTGGGAACCTGCTTGCCAGTTCTGGCGCCATGATTTGGTTTGGCTTGAGCACAAATTCAACCAGCTTGCCATCTGGCAGAGGGAGCATCAGAGAGGTTGTTTGTGTGCCACTCAATGAACTGAGCTGCGCGTGCAGCGCACTTTGATCCAACAGGTATTGGCTTTGATGATTGTGTGGTTTGGCATGGTGTTGGTCAACGCTTTGCCAAAGCGGAGAATCCGCGATTGCATAGGTACAGGCGACGTGTGACAGGGCCAGTGCAATTAGGTGTTTTTTCATAATCGTATCCCATTGATGAATTCCAATAGGACTGTAGCGTTTTGTTGCTGGTGGCTGGGTATCTGATTGTCTGCCTTTTGTATCCGGGCTGATACATAGTGCTTGGTACGTAAACGAAAAAGGCCGCACGTCTGCGGCCTGAAGTCTGAATCAGAATCCCGCTTTCCTTGCTGGATTACTGAGTGAAAGCGTAACGCTGTTTGGCCTTTATGCCTTAGTACACAGTGACATAATTGACGTTGACTGTTCCTTCGTGAAAGAGCTGGTTGAACTGATGATATTCTACGTCGATTTTAACCATGGCATAGTCGGTTTCCAGTGAGTAATCACCGCCTACTGAACGTGAGAAGGTGCATTCAGCTTGTGCGTACAGATACACAGAGGACGCAGGCTGTACAAAGTAGTTCAGTACATGCTGGTTGCATGACTGAAGTTCGTATCCTGCATCCAGAAGCTGACCTTTGATCTCCTGATACTGACGGCCATATTCAATAACTTCATCAACGCTGCTGTATCCAGCCCGGGTCGGTGCCTGTTCAGTTTGGACAACAGAGGAGGTGGCATTTGCAAATGCAGTTGTGCTGGCCAGAGAGAGTAAAGAAACAAGTAACGCATTTTTCATAAATAAACTTCCTTTTTGCTATAAAGCGCTGAGATCAGACGTAATAAATTTAGGGTAACCTTTTGCCTTAGATCACAGCAGATGACAATGACGCGGTGCTTATCACCGCGCCTTTGAACTCATGGTGGTACATTATCATGAAACTTATGTTTCGATAAATAGACGGAATAAAGAAAGTTTTATTTATATATTTTTATTTTTGTGCAAATTCCATTCAAATTAACCTCGATTATTGATTTTTCCTGAAAGTAAGTGTGTGCTCACTATTGTTTTGTTTTACATGTATGAATATTTTCATATTGCTAGTTCTTTTTTCTTATTCAGATAACTTAAATATCCGATGTTTGGATAACAATTTGTTTATATTCCTTTGCCTAAGCGTGTTGCTTAACTAAGCTTAAGATCTGTTTTGAGCGAAAGCGTAAATGATGAATAAAGATGTCAATCAAAATAATCAGGTACTGAATCCGGCTGGTTGTGATGCCTAGAGTCAACCACTGTGTTGTGCTGATTTTATGTATTGTACTGAGCGCAGGTGCACAGGCTGCGCGGTATTCTGTTCTGGTGTACCACGGCGCGAATCCTCCTTATAACTATCTGGATGGCAGAGAGCAGGCCGGTATATTTAAGGACATGTTTACCCGCCTTGGTGAACTGACTGGGCACGAGTTTGAGTTTGTGCCACTGTCTGTTGCGCGCGGGCATAAATCGTTTGAGTCGGGTGAAATTGATATTGAGCCGGGGGTAAACCCCAGTTGGCGAAAAAGCTCCCGAGTACCGGGTATTTATAGTATTGACTATGCGTTTTCTCGAGAGGTGGTGCTGGGTCGTGCAGAAGCACGCGCTTATAAGCAACCCGAGTCTTTTTACGGCAAAGTGATGGGACGCGTACGCGGTTATCGGTATGGGCCGTTTGAGCGTCATTTTGGGGCTGGGAAAATCGCGGTATATGACAATATTTCTGAGCGAGAGCTATTGGTGCAGCTGGCTCATACCCGGCTGGATTATATCATGATTGGCGATGTAACAGCGGCCTACTATATTGCATCAATCCCGGCTTACCGAGGCTTTAAGGAAGTCTACGAGATAAGCAAGTTGCCGGTTGCTATGCGCATTCAGCCAAAACATGCTGAGCTAAAGCAAGAACTTGATCAGGCACTGAAGTTCATGATGGAGCAAGGCGAAATCAGCCAAATTTACCGTAAATACGGCATCAACATGCTGCCTTTCTGACTCATATTTATCGGCCTCTATCTTTGGGTACATATGTAAATGACACTCCTGGGACTGTTTCGTCTTGCTCATGGTGAATTTATGTCAAAATTAAGTCAATCAGTCCGTGTTTTTCTAGTTTAAGTCTTTGTTATTTAAAACGTTCCAAACTTACTGAAGTGCTTTTTCCTAAATAATTATGAAATAAATTTCGCGTTTAACTGTAAAACATCTGTTACATTTAAGTGTTTAAAATACAAACTAATGATGAGGAAGTGACTAAATTTTTAACTGGTCCATCCAGTTGTTTTTTTCATCATGGGCATTGATCTTTGTGTGTATCTCAGATTATTTCTAGATTGCTTTTTGAGCAATAACCATACAAGGATACAACATGAAAATTACACTTTTGGCTGCTGCTGTATTGTCACTTTCAGCAACCGCCGTCTCTGCGAATACACAACAATCGGGCCTGCCTGATATCACTCCTAGTGTCGTGGGTGGCATTGAAACTCCTTCTTATTCAAGATCATATCAAGTTGCATTATTGATGAATGGCCGTCAGGGCTGTGGTGGTACACTGTTGAGTGAAAATTGGGTACTGACCGCGGCACACTGTCTGGACAATGCTTCAACGGCTAGTCTGACTGTCCGTGTTGGTGCGCATTCAATCAGTCGCGGTGATGGCGATACTTTGCGTGTATCTCAGATTATCATGCATGAGAACTGGCGTGGTGCGAACGGCATTCGCTCCGGTTATGATATTGCGGTATTGCGCCTGGCAACGCCAGCCGCAAGCAAATACACCCCGGCTAAGTTACCAACACAGTCCATTGCGGATCAGTATGCCGGCGTTGGCGCTTACCCGACGGTATCAGGTTGGGGATTAACCTCTAATCGTGGTCGTCCGAGCGATGTGCTGCGCGAAGCTCAGCTACCTGTGATTTCTAACGCAAGTTGTAGCAGCCAGCTGAACTTTAACATCCCTGGCTCCGTCATTTGTGGTGGCGGCGAAGGCGGTCGTTCAGCCTGTAATGGTGACAGCGGTGGCCCTTATGCGGTCCGTGTTGGCAACGATTTCTACAGCATAGGTACTGTGAGCTGGGGTATTGCCTGCTCTGGTGCGACGGCATTTACTCGTACAACCAGCTACCTGGACTGGATTGAGCGTAAAACGGGTTTGAGCCCGGATAATCCGACGGATGAAAAACCAGTTGCTGATTTCAGTGCGTCGGTTTCTGGCATGACAGTGAGCTTTGCGAATCGCGCGACGGATGACAATGGCATCACAGCTTATGACTGGAACTTTGGTGATGGCAATCGCTCAAGCGCAGCAAACCCACGTCATACCTATGCCGCTGATGGTAGTTACAATGTGACGCTTACTGTGACAGATACTGCGCAGCAAACAGCTACTGTGTCTCAGGTCGTGTCTGTTGGCGAGCCGCCTGTTTGTGACGTATCCCCTTGGGATCGCGCTACTTCTTATGCTTTAGGTGAGAAAGTGTCTTATCAGGGCAATATCTATGAGGCTATCTGGTGGTCTTCTGGTGCCCAACCAGACCTATACCCGAATGTCTGGAAGAAATTGGATAGTTGCGGTGGTAATGGCGATCCGGCACCGGTTGCAGGCTTTACTGTGGCTAAGTCAGGCCTGAGTGTTACTTTGACTAATACCAGTACAGATAACGGACAAATCGTGTCAAATCAGTGGCAGTTTGGCGATGGTCAGAGCGCAACGCAATCTTCGGTAACGCACACCTATGCGGTAGCGGGCACCTACACAATCCGCCTGACTGTGACAGATGATCAGGGTCAAAGCAGCACCCTTTCAAAAGAGGTGACGGTTGGCGGTGACAACAACTGTCAGGGTATTCCTAGCTGGAGTCCTAGCACAGTGTACAACACAGGTGATCTGGTTGCTAAAGGTGGTCAGGTATATGAAGCCCAGTGGTGGGTGCAGGGTGAAGATCCAGCCCAGTCAGGTCCCTGGGGTCCATGGAAATCTGTAGGCACCTGTAACTAGTCGCTTTTTTGCTCAGTCCCGGGTAATCTATTAGAAATTAAACGGTAAACAGAAGATCATGGGACTGAGTCATCAGGCGCATAGCGAACTACGCAGGCTGGGCGAGCGTGTAAAAAAAGTGCTCACGGCGATAATGCGGGCGATGCCCGCACAAGCACAAACCATCGGCGGATTTGCTCGTCATATTGGGTGTCATCGCTCAACCAGCCAGCGTTTATTTAATGCATACAAGGCCAAGTCTGGCGAACAGGTGCTCTACCATTTACCCGGGCAACAGGCGCTGAGCCTGCTGGGTGAGCAGCTATCAGGGCACATTCCCTGTGATTTGATAGTGCAGTGGCGTCAGGTGAGTGAGCGCTTTTCTGCCACCATTCCTCAGTATGCAAGAAGTCATGCAGAACTAAAACGACTACTGGATAACCGGCAAGAGGACAAAGTGAAAGCACGGGATGTCAATCTCTCTGGCCAGGATAAGCGGGCTCAGCTGTATTATGCGGCCAAGTCGCTGCTTGGCATGAGTATGGAGGAGATTTTCTGTGCCTATGTACTAACCCGAGGCAAGGGCCGCGAGGGGTTTTTGCAGGAAGTAGCCATGATCAGCAAATCGCAGATCAAGCGTGAGACCGGTGCCGCACCTTTCGTGCAGTTTTACACGCATCCTCATAATGATGATTTCATCGCCCCTTTGAACATAGACGCCAATTGTCGTGTTGAATCAAAGCGCTTTAGTATCGGCATTGCGCAAGAGCTATCAACACCTGGGTTGCATCAGGCATTTGCCAGCTATTCACCCGGTAACAGCGGCTTGGTATTTGACCCTGTTGCGGGCCATGACCGCTTTGATGCAACCTTTATTTTTAATAACCCTGATGAGCTGGTTGACCCGTTAAGTCATGACAGTCAATGTAGCTCCACCAGTATTTCGATTAAAAATCCGGCCAAAAAGTTGCGCTTACTTGTGTTGATAGAAAAGCAGCTGGATCGCCACAGTTGCGTGAATGTCGGTTGTTATCATGGCAACCAAAAAGTGGAAGAAGGGAAGCTCAGTGTGGAAGATATGTGGACCGAACGTCTGCCAGAATTTCCAGAACTACGCTTGATTGACTTAAATGCCGGTGCGCACGCATTACACTGGGATACTGTACAACAGCAAAAGCTCGACTATCTATTTCGCTACGCCAGCTTGGATCCTGGCAACTACCGATGTTATCTGATGGAAGTGGATTATCCAATCTGGTCCAGCACTTATCGTATTTACTTCGAACATCAGTGAGTGACTTTGAACAATTGCTGGGTGCATTCTATAGTTTCAGGAGATAGGCAAAAGCGGAACGGGTGATGTTACGAGCGATGATTGGCCTGTGGATGATGCTGTTCCCGGCGGCATTATGGGCTGCTACACCCAGTGAGGTGATTGATAAACTTCAAGAAGCCGAAGACTACTTGACGGTAGACCCGGCAACTACCTTAGTGCTACTGGAGCAGGTTGAAAATGCTCAGCAACTTCCTACCTCTTTGTTTTTACGTTGGCACTTTATTCGCATGCGTGCCGCCGTGCCGACCCATCAATTGGCACAGATGGAATATTCCCTGGAGGCTGTTTTTTCCCACCATAGTCACCCCTATTTTATCGAAAAACTACCCACCGCATTGAGTGCATTGGGGATTTGGTTGCGTCGCCATAATTACCTTAATGATGCGAGACAAAGCCTGGAATGCGCCTATAAATATGCCCAGTCAGAACAGCAGAAGCTGGTACTTACTAATAGTTTGGCATTGGTTTCTCGTCAGCTTGGCGATTATGCCAAAGCAAGACGGTTGTATGGCAGAGCCATGAATATTGCAGATAAGGCCGGCATTACATCAAAAAATGGCATTATCAATAATAACCTAGGGATCATAGCGTTAGAGCTGGGTGAGGTTACTGAAGCAGAGGTGCAGTTTCGAAAAGCGCTTGCCAGTTATCAGGAAATAGATAAACGATCCGGGCAGATCTCCGCGGGTGTAAATTTGTTATTTGCTTTTATTATCCAGGAGCAATTGTTGAATTATCAGCGTTTATACGGACCTACCTCCAGGCTGACCGCATCCTTCCCCAACGAAACTAAGCAGGCCATGTTACTGTGGGTTAATGCCCGGTTTATGCAACTAGAAGGTCACCCGGTTAGTCAGCAGAGTAAAAACAGTCTTAAATTGGCATATACCCAGCTTCAGGATGATAATATACGCCGTCTGGTATTTCTGCACCTGGCAAAGCCACTGGGTGTTGATGTTAATCTGCCCAAGCCGGTGGTCGTCAGACAGTTCGAGCGTAGCTGGTATGACGTGGTTAAAGCTTGTGACTGGTAAGCATGCCACTGGCATTACCCCGCAAATTTATACCCTACACCATAGACAGATGTGATGGGGGTCTGGTCGGGTGCAATGGTGCTGAGTTTTTTTCGAATATTTTTGACATGGGTATCTATGTTGCGGTCGACAATATCGTCACTATTGGGGTAAAGCTGTTCAATAAGCTGGGCACGAGAAAAGACCTGTTGTGGATGACTAAGCAGCAAAGTCAATAACTTAAACTCGCTGGGAGTCAACTCCAGCGGCTGATCCCGATAACTGGCAGTGAACTGAGCTGGGCTGATAATGAAGTCTCCCACTTTGAGCTCGTCTTGTTGTTTAGGTGAAAAGCGACGCAGTACCGCCTTAACTCTTGCCATAACCTCCCGGGGGCTGAAAGGTTTGCAGATATAGTCATCTGCCCCCAACTCCAGGCCGAGCAATCGATCAATTTCATCTTTTTTGGCGGTGATCATGATCATAGGTATGTCGCTGAATTGACGGACCTGACGACAAATACTCAGCCCGTCTTCACCCGGTAACATCAGATCCAGCAGCACAAGATCGACCTGATTGTGTTGCAGGAATGCGACCACACCGTCACCACGTTCCAGGTGCGTGACGTTATATCCTGCGGCTCTGGCATAGGCGATAAGTACCTCGGCAATATTGGCTTCGTCTTCTACAATCAGCAAATGCAACTTGTTCATTATGGGTTCTCTTGTGGTTGACAGGGCAAGCTGAGGGTGGCACAGAGCCCGCCCAGCGATGAATCACTCAGTGCAATGTTACCCTGGTGCGCTTCTATTATGGTTTTGCATAAAGCTAGTCCGAGTCCGCTACCACCATACAGGCGGCTTCGTGATGGTTCGACCCGATAGAAGCGCTCAAATAACCTGACTTTTTGCTCGTCAGAAACACCCGGAGCTGAATCTTCGATACGGATGATCACCCGGCTGGCCTCATGGGCTATGACTATCCTTATCTGCCCGCCGCTATCCGTGTAGCGGCGGGCATTTTCTATCAGGTTAGAGAATAGCTGGCACAGGCGCTCTTTATCTGCAATGACTTCTCGAGGTGAGAGCGTCATGGCGTGTGTCAGTGCGGTCATATCCAAAGTGATAGCGCGTTCTGCAATTTTACTCTCAAGCCCCTGAATAGTTTGCATAAGAAGCGGCAGAGGATCAATCGCGGCCATGGTGTAGCGATAACCGCCAACATCTGCACTGGTCAGCTGATAGAGATCGTCAACCAGTCGACTGAGGTTATCGACCTCGCTTAGTAACAGTGCTGTTTTATCGGCATCCATGGTAAAGACGCCATCTTCGATGGCTGTCAGTTGAGTTTTTAGTACGGTCAGTGGTGTGCGTAACTCATGGGAAGTATCGGACATCCATTGACGTCGACTTTTCTCATTATCTTCGAGGATCTGTGCCAGCTTATCAATGCGCCTTGCCAGTATCGCCAGTTCATCACTACCCGTTTGATTCGCCCTGCTGCTGAAGTCTCCCTGCATCAGTTTATCTGTGCACTTCATCAGTCGTTGAATGGGTTTGCTGAGTTGTTTTGAGACAAACCACGCCATCAGGAGTGCCAGTAGCAGTGCCGATAAGGCAATCCACAGATAATTGCTGAGTTGCTGGAAAATAAACTCGTCGTTGCTTATCTGTTTACTGGCCGTTGTCTCACTGACGTGGGCAGGGTCCCAGCCAAGCCAGCCAATGAGCTGGCCATCGAGCTTCAGAGCTTGCTGGTAGCGATTGCTCTGTAATGTGGGCTTACCTTCAATGCGTTGTTTGTTGTGGTCATACAAGCTGATCCGTCGGCCCGTGTCGAAGTAGCGGCGGTCACTATGTTGGGCTGGATTAAATATCTTATCACGGCGACCATCACGGTTTTGTCGTACCTGTTCCGGTTGCATCAGCTGCTGCCACAAACGACGATTGTGGCGTAAATTTTGCCAGCTGCCTTCACGCTGATAAAAAGCCAGCAAGCGGGTACGGGTTTGCTCAACATGACTTTGTTCACTGCGCTCAACCAGGGTCGCAAAGTCGCTGGTCAGGCTGCCTGCCGTTAATCCCAGCTGGATTGCAATGATTGCCAGGTTGGTGAGCACGATGGCCAGAAACAGTTTGGCAAAAAGGTTCAAATGTGGCTCCTGTAATCCTATGTGCGTCGTCAATTAAAGGTAATGAGTGCCGTTTTTCCGGCTGCCAGCATGCGATATTGTGGTCTTGTTACGTTGAGATGAACCGTACCCAGTGAGGGGGGGAGTGTCAGGCTTACCTGTTCAATTTCCAGACCTTTGCTGCGGTGCAGACCTTCCAGAACCAACTCTGTCTGCCCTGTATGGTGAGCCAGAGTGTGCAGGCTTTTCAGCTGCAAGGCAACTATGGTGTTGTTGAGGTGCAACACTGTGTTGTTTTCAATCAGGCTTTTAATAAAGGCCTGTTGCTGTGGAGGGGTCAGGTTGGTTGCCATCACCGCATTGGTGTCACCCAGCATCCAGGCTGCCGGGTCCTGAAGGGCCTGAAACCAGTGCTGCATATCAATGTGTAAACGCAGCTCTGCCTGACCATCTCTCAGGGTGAGCCTGGCTTTATTGCTGTCTATATTGTGTGCAATAGCAGCGTCGATCTGACTCAGCACACCCATTAATAGCAGGCAGAATAGGTATTTCATATGGGGTTACCTCTTTTTATCGGCACAAGGTGCCAGTTTCAACGATCCCGCCATTGCTGACCGTTTTTTGTTCAAACAGATAACAGTTTTCCTGTCCACTAATTGGGGTGTAGTTGACATAGTACTGTGTGCCTTGATGCGTATAGGTCATGCTTCGAGTACCATCCGCCAGAATGGTATGTTGCAGGTTACTGACACCGCCTTGTGGTGGCGTCAGATTTGCGCGCATCTGGGGGTTATCGCTACTTAAAGGTGCAACACGCGGAAGGATCTGGGTATTCACTTCACCCATTAAACACTGAAATACATAGGGAGCCTGATCTGACGTATGATATCGGTAACCATATTCACTATCTGTCTGGCCATGACATAAATCCAGCGTACCTTCGGCAATTTCACTGCCGTCCGGATTGTTATGCCCAAACAAAGGGTAGCCATCATAGCCCCAGCCCAGAATGGCATCATCGCCCTGGTTTTGCATAGCGGCAATCATACAGGTCGGCGCCGCATGGTAGTGGTAGTCATCCCCACGCCCGGCGTGGCCACCACAGTTGTCGAGCTGCCCAAGTGCCTTGGTATCTACTTTAGGGTCGTACTGATACAGGTCTAGCTCGCCTTGAGCTGAATAATCATAAATAGGCACTCCGTTTACCGCGACTCCGAGTGCCGCATCGATAGTGGTGGGAGTGCCACTTAATTGCCGGTCAAGCGGAATGGGTGCTGCATACCCGGGCGCTGGCACAGGGATCTGTTCATTGCTGCCAGTGATGCCATTCATCAGATCATGATCCGGGTAAGTATCGGATGTGATATAGGCATACTCATTGTCACAGGTGACAGCAACATCGTTGAATCCTGCGTTGCTGACAGACTGTTGTACCTGCTCACAGGCGCTGAGTGCGACATCAGGAAAGCGGTTTACGCTTACCGTTAAAGTAGCCGTATCCAGAGTCAGAGAATCGATGGCGTTTAGAAAAGTGTCCCTGTCTACCGTTATATTCTGAGCCAGAGATGGGCTGTCAGACAGCGCGTACAGAGTAAAAGTGAAGAAGTGCTGGCCCGGAGCTTGCGGACAGGGCGGAGCGTAAGCTTGCTCGTTATTCACACTGTTATTGCCAAGGGTACCGATTGAGGCACCGGCTGCCATCGTTTGTATATCGCCATTGATATTGTAAACCAACCAATGTTGCTCGTTTGCTGCAGTGGCCATGCTGATAGCGTACTCTTGCGTATTGGCTGGTGCGCCTGTCCAGTTCAGTGGTGGTGACAGGTTATCACCATCACAGGTGTAGCTGGTCGGCAAGGCCTCTTGGTTGTTGAACGCCGGGCTGGTCAGACTGAATGTGGAGGGCTGTGTTGTGTCATCAGCTGAGTCGTCACTTGTGTCGCCTTGGCTGTCATTTGTGTCGTTTTGGCTGTCATTTGTGTCGTTTTGCGCATTATTACTGGTATCCGATGATGTATCGGTTTGCGTTGTGGCAGCTGAGGTACCTGAGTCCGATGAACCTGAACCACAGGCTGCCAGCAGGCTACATAATATGATTAAGAATAGTTGTTTCATGCAAACCTCAAAGTGGCTGTTGTTCTATTACTTAGTCTAGATGGCAAATGTGGGGATAAAATAGTGTAATTAGAATTTTTTTAGTGTTTATAAATTAATTGGTTACGTTCATAGCAACATGCTTAGTGCGTAAATGTGTGGAAACTGTGTGGTTTGTTTACCAGGATAAAAATAATCCTGGATACAAAGTATGTATGATTCAAAATACCGGTTGCGATTTGACAATTTGTTCAAAATGCTCCGATAACAGGTCGATAAAATGCCGCACTTTGGGTGAAAGGTGACGGCGGCTTGGATAAACCACATAGACGTTTACATTTGGCTGTGGGTACTCAGGAAACAGGGTAACAAGTTGCTGTTGCGCGATGGAATTGTCGACATAAAATGCAGGCAGGCGCGCGATGCCTATCCCGTCACGAGCCATGGCAGTTTGCATATGACCGTTGTTGCATAAGATCCGCTGTCGCACATCTACATGAAAGGGGTTGCCTTGTTTGTCTTTGAACTCCCAGCGATCCGGAGTTTTATGATTGCTGTAACAAATGCTGTGATGCTTTTCTAACTCTTTGGGGTGATGCGGTTGCCCAAACCGACTGAGATAACCCGGACTGGCAACAACGTAGGTTTTGCATTGATAAACACGTTTGCAGATTAGGCTGGATTCTTCCAGCTGTGGTGTCGCTCGCACAGCCAGATCATAGCCATCACTAATCACATCAACCGCTTTGTCTTCAAGGTCCCATTCTAGCGAAACATTCGGATAGCGGTTTAGGTATTCTGCCAACACTGGTTGCAGGTAGTCGGCACTGAACGCCACCGGGCAGGTAATTTTAAGCGTGCCTCTGGGGATGTCATCAGTCACATTTAGCTGTTGTGCTGCGGCCTGAGCATCCTGGATCAGCTGAGTGCAATTTTGGTAGTAAGACTCGCCCTCCGGCGTTAGTGCCAATGTGCGGGTGGTGCGGTTCAGCAGTCTCACACCCAGCCTTTCTTCAAGCCTTGCAACCATTTTGCTGACATGCGAGGGAGAATGACCCAGCTTTTGTGCTGCGGCAATAAAACTCTTACTCGCGACGACTTCGGTGAAGATTTCTATGCCTTCAAAAAGATTGTTATTCATATGGAAATAGTAACTTTACTTTTACCCTATTAATCATTATTAAAACCTAATATACACTGGTTGTCATCAGCTTGAGGTGAACGCTTATCGAAGTGAGCACCTATACAAACCTAAGTTAGTCTTATTTTGAGAGGGTAATCCCATGAAAGTATTAGTATTTGCAGCCAGCAACAGCCGTCAATCCATCAACCAGCAACTGGCAAGTTATGCTGCCTCGTTGATCCCCAATGCAGAGGTCGAAGTGTTAGACCTGAATGATTATGAAATGCCAATTTACAGCATTGAACGTGAAACAGACGGTGGCATACCAGACGAGGCACAGCGCTTCTTCGCTAAAATTGGTGCTGCGGATGCGATTATTGTTTCTTTTGCTGAGCACAATGGCAGTTATACAGCGGCCTATAAAAACTTGTTTGACTGGACATCACGCATCGATATGAAGGTATACCAGAATACACCTATGCTGATGATGGCAACGTCTCCGGGTCCAGGTGGAGCAAAAAGTGTATTGGCATCGGCTGTGGGTTCTGCCCCTTATTTTGCTGCTGATGTTAAAGCCAGTCTGTCTGTACCTAGCTTCTTTGATAATTTTGATTTAGAAGCAGGTGAACTTAAAAATACTGATATTAAACAGGAGCTTGAAGCTGCCCTAAAGTTGTTGCACTAAGCTAATTTGAGCGCTTGAGCACCTTATTAATTCAGGCCGGATGATACAAAATATTGTCCGGCCTGTTTGATTTTTATTCTAACAGCCTAATTACTTTAAAAAAGTTACCTTTGGGGGTTTTCAAAGACAAAAAAATCTTCTAGTATCTTTGTCGTCGATTTGGGGCTATAGCTCAGCTGGGAGAGCGCTTGCATGGCATGCAAGAGGTCGGCGGTTCGATCCCGCCTAGCTCCACCAAATCTCTTATCCTTCCCATGTTGTTGTTTTTATTCCGCCTTAGTTACGATACAGTTTTCGTAATCAATGTTAATTTTTCGGGTCATGAATGAACAATTTATTTGCTAACTTGCCAGCTGATCTCGGCGATGAAGTCTTTCAGACACTCTTGTCTCATGAGCAGCTAAAAATCGAGCGGATCGTCTCTAAAGGGCACACTTCACCGTCTCAGGGATGGTACGACCAAAATGAGCATGAGTGGGTGCTGGTGCTGCAGGGCGAAGGTGAGCTGACATTTGAAGACGGTCGGATTGAGCGCCTGGCTGTGGGCGATTACATCAATATCCCGGCCCATTGTAAGCATAAAGTCAGCTGGACCGACCCTGAGCAGGAGACAGTCTGGTTAGCCATTTTTTATCGATAACCATTTATCCAGTACGGTCTGGAGCTTGTCCAGAGCAATCGGTTTGCTGATGTAATCATCCATACCAGCGGCAAAACAGGCCTCTATATCTTTGATCAATACATTGGCAGTCAACGCGATGATGGTGAGCTGCATGTGCTGAGGCATGCTACGGATTGCTTTTGTCGCTTCAATGCCGTCCATATTGGGCATATGCATATCCATCAGCACCAGATCATAATGTTCTCTTTCTAGTTGCTGCAAGGCTTGCTGGCCATCGGTGACAATGGTGACGCTGAGGCCCAGCTTTTCTAAAATGGCCTTAGTGACAATCTGATTGACCGCATTATCTTCCGCTAACAAAATATGGCCATGTAATTCTCCCAGCGTCACTTGATCGCTGTCTTCTGAATAAATCAGGCAGCACGTGGTTACTGGCCAGTTAAAGTCAAACTGAGAGCCTTCCCCTTGCACCGATTGGCAATTGAGATGGCCACCGCACAAGTCAATAATATGCTGACAGATACACAGGCCCAGCCCGGATCCCCCATAGCGCCGGGTAGTACTTTCATCTTCCTGGTAAAACGGATTAAAAATTTGCGGGAGCTTGTCTTCTGCGATACCTATGCCGCTGTCAGATACGGTAAACCTGAGCATTACCTGTTCCATGTTACCAATGTTTTCTACTTCCAGACGGATAAACCCTTCGTGGGTAAACTTGATGGCATTATTGAGCAGGTTGAGTAAAACCTGTTGTAAACGATGTTTATCACTGACCACCTCTTTGGGCACCGTATCGCCAATTACCAGCTGAAATCTCAGTCGTTTTTCAATGACTTTTTCACTGAATATCTGCTCCAGGTGGTGCAATACCGCATATAAGTCAAAGGGCTCAAAATACAGAGATACTTCGCCCTGATCTAACTTAGAAATATCCAGAATGTCATTGATCAGGGTTAGCAGGCTCTGTCCTGACTCATTGGCAACCCGGATCAGGGTGGTTTGCTCTGCATTAAAGCTATTTTGTTGATTGAGTAACTGGAGGGTACCCAGAATACCATTCATGGGTGTGCGGATCTCATGGCTCATGTTAGCCAGAAAGCGGCTTTTGGCATTAGCCGCTTCTTCTGCGGCGAGTTTCGCCAGTTCGAGTGCCTGAGTCCGCTCTTCCACTCTGTGTTCCAGTTCAGATTCGCGCTGGAATACCTTGTCGCGCATCTGTGCAAACGCCCGGCTGAGCTTGGCCAGTTCATCTTTGCCCCGGGTAGACAAAGACACATTAAAGTTGCCTTGAGTCAGCGCCTGTGCGGCTTTAGTGAGTTTGGCAATGGGCTGATATATGCTGTTCGAGAAGCGCCAGGCAACCAGCAAAGAAATGGCAATGGCAAATGCCAGAATAATCAACAACTGTTGACGCAGTTCATACACCGGGGCGAACACCACATGTTCGGGTAAAGTTAACGCGATGCTGTACCCTGAGGACTTGACAGGCGCATAGAAAATATAAGATTTAGGCCGGGTGGGAGTTTGAGCCAGCTGCGCATAGCCATTAAAGCCTGCAATCATCTTCAGGCCAATTTCTTTAAGTTGTGGGTCTGCTTCTTCAGTGACCTTTAAGCGTACTGCGATTTTTTCGCCAATGTCATTAACAACAAATTTCCCCTGTTCGCGTTTGAGTTGAATGATTTTGTCTGGCTGCCAGTGATACATGTAAATGCCTTCCTGAGATACCAGCATAAACCGGGCGTTATCGTAAAACTGATGGACAACTTGTTTGGAAACAGCCTGTACCAGTCTATCTATCTCGCGCCAGGGAATGCTGCCACCCAGTAGACCAGCTACTTTACCATCGTTGGCCAGTATGGTCGCTGCGACTACGATTTGTTTAACGCCTGTTGTGTAGGAGATCATCGGCTCGGACACGTAAACTTCAGCGTTTTGTTCAACATTTCGGCCTATGGTTTGTTGCCAATAATCGCGACGCGAAATGGTTCTTTTACGTGCTTCTGGAGACTTATCATCGAAGGTGCGCAGCATATTTTGAAAGGGGTTTCCGCCTTCGGTATTGTGAAAGCTGCCGTCGGGCCGACCGATAATGAACTTTTCGTAAGTCTGGTCATGGGCGGCTTTTTCTGTTTGCAAAATGGGGGAGATGTGCGCAAAGTCCATGGCTTTTAAGGTTGGTTGGCGCGCCAGAGTCGCCACTTCGCTTTTGCGTTTAGCGAAATAGCGGTCGAAAATGGCGGCTGCATTATAAACTTTGGCCTGAGCAGCTGAGATGCTCAGACGTTTTGCCTGCTCGGTACTGTGCAACATGGCCAGTAAGAATATCACCAGCATTGGAGCCAGTGCTGTTAATCCCAGGATCACCGTCAGGCGCGTTTTTAATTGCATATATCAGATTAAAAAGCTTCTTATCTCACAAGTTTAGACAATATTTTGGCTTACACCTCTCGTTATTGAAATTTTTCTCCTCAGTCTGAAGATATAAAGTCGCGGGTTACCGGGAGGTTGACCTCAGCCGATTAGTGCTTTGCTGAGATCGTCCATTCTTTATTCCATATCAAGTCAGCCAAGATTAAGGACTGCTACATTAGTAAGGTGTTTAGCCCCTATGAGTGGTACTAAAGCGTGATACTGAAATTTCTGATTTGGGCGTTGTTGTTTGGCTCGGTATGGGTCTCAGCTGAACCCATTTTACCACTGCACAGTGTCGCAACGGATGCTCGCAAGGTTGCATTAGGTCGGCAGCTATTTTTTGATACCCGGCTGTCTCGCAGTAACGAAGTAAGCTGTGCTTCTTGCCATCAATTGACAACGCATGGCGCTGACAACACTGCCCGCTCTAAGGGAGTCGCAGGGCGGCTTGGTGACGTGAAGGCACCTACCGTCTACAACTCTGTATTTAATATTCGTCAGGCCTGGGATGGCAAAGCTGTTGATTTAAAAGCTCAGGTCACGCTACCTGTAGAAAACCCCAAAGAATTCGCCACCAGCTGGCCTGTGTTGATCGCCACGCTCAATAAGGATAAAGCCTTCCTGGACGCCTTCACACAGGTTTATAAAGACGGACTGTCGAGTGATACCATCAGTGATGCTATTGCTCACTATGAGCGCAGCTTAATTACCCTCAATGCGCCTTTTGATCTGTGGTTGCAAGGCAAGGGGAGTTTGTCTGAGCAAGCGCAGGAGGGATACCGTTTATTTAAATACTATGGCTGTATCAATTGTCATCAGGGTAAAAATGTGGGTGGTAATATGTTCGCCAAAATGGGCACTTTTGGTGACTACTTTGGCGATCGTGGTACTCCCATAGAACCTGCAGACTATGGCCGATACAATGTGACGGGCCGTGAGGCCGATAAGTTTACTTTTAAAGTGCCGGGTCTGCGTTTGGCCGCGAGACAAACCTTCTTTTTTCATGATGGCAGTGAAAACAGTCTAACTGGCGCTATCAATACCATGGCCCGATATCAGCTTGGCCGTTCACTCAGCCAGGCGGAGTTAGAGGCAATTGCCGCTTTTCTTGAAAGCCTGGTTGGCCAGCATCAGGAAATGACACAATGAAGCGTTCAATGAAACTTAACTTCCCTGTCATTGGTCAGTGCCTGTTGGTAATGCTGCTGACGGCTTTGATGGTGTACTTCTTTCGCGCTCATATTGCGACCGGAGAGCGCCAACATGAGCAGGTATCTCATTTGTTTGATGCCAAATCCATCGATGCCAAACTAGATAAATTTGCACTTGAACTCAGTGTGGGTAGTTTGCGCCATTTTGATGAGTTACAGCAACTGGACAGGGCATTGCAGCAGCTGACAAATAAGCAGCAAAATCGTCACGTTAGTATGGAGTTTCTCGCCTATCTAAGGCTGCTCAGACACAAGATGGCACTGATGGAGCAATTGAAAACCCAGGCAGTGGGAATGCGCAATGGCCTGACTTATTTGCCTGTGGTACTGGACGAAATGATTGCCACGCAGCATCCTCAGGCATTACTTGGCAGTACCATACTCGCCAGTCTGGTAACTTCTGGCCAGCCACTGGATGAACTACTACTGGATACCCGCATTCGGACTTTAGCTGAGGCGACTGTCGTATCGCAAAGCCATGCTTTACTCAGTCGTCGATTTGTCAATCATATTCAGGTTGCCGTTGAATACTATCGTCAGGTCCATGCGACACGTCAGGACTACCTGGCCATCAACAGCAAACAGGCCTTTGCTCGTCTCTATGGTGCACAAATGGACTTGCATGGTTCGCAGTTGAGGCAAACCCGGACTTTGAGTGAGCAGTTGTTTGGCCTAGCGGTGGTACTGTTACTGACTTTGTTGTTTATCTTACAGCGGTTAAACAAAGCCAAAAACCATGCCTTGCAAGCCAGCCAGTTATTGCATGATGCCATTGAACGTCTGCAAGAGGGATTTGCGCTTTATGACAGCGAGGGAACACTGATGCTGACAAATCAGTGCTGGTTGCGACACTACGGGGTGACATCGAGGTCTGAGTTTCCGCAAACGCTGAGTGAGTGGCAACAACGCCAGTCGGAGTTTGTTCATGAACAAAGTGACACACCGCAACGACTGCAAAGGACAGCACACGGACGCTGGTTGCAAATTCGCCATGCGCGTACGGCTGAAGGGGGATACGTTTACATCAGTGTGGACGTAACTGAGTTTAAAGAAGTTGAAGCGGAGCTCAAGACCGCGGCGGCGGTTTACCAGGCGACTCAGGAAGGGATCATGACCACCAATGCTGAGCTGGAGATCATGGCGGTGAATCCAGCTTTTACACGTATTACCGGTTATCAGGAGCAGGAAGTTTTGGGCAAAAAACCTAACTTGCTCAGCTCAGGCCGTCACGATAAGCGTTTTTATGAGCATATGTGGCAAACCCTGCAAACCAAAGGTGAGTGGGCGGCTGAGATCTGGAATCGCCGTAAAGATGGCACGGTTTACCCTGAATGGCTCGCCATCAGTGCCGTTCAGGATGAGCAAGGTCAGGTCCAGCAATACATTGCGGTGCTATCCGATATGACAGAGCGCAAGGAACAGGAAGCCAAAATTGCCTATCAGGCGATGTATGATGCGCTTACCGGATTGCCAAACCGACGTTTGTTGCTGGACAGGATCTGTCAGGACCTGAAACAAATTGAGCGCCAGCCTCATCTGAGTGCTTTATTGTTTATCGACCTGGATCGCTTTAAGCGCATTAACGATGCAATGGGGCATGACGCGGGTGATAACTTGCTGCTGGAAGTGGCCAACCGGCTGAATCACCTGGTGCGACGTACTGACACTCTGGCCCGTTTTGGTGGCGATGAGTTTGTGTTGTTACTTAGTCAGATCAGTGAGGTTGAGGATGCTGCAAAAGTCGCAGAAAAGATCCTCACTTCTTTGGCTCAGCCTTTCACTATCAACGGGTTTGAAGTGATCAGTGGCGCCAGTATTGGCATTGCTATCATGCCTGATGATGCCCGTGAGCAACAGGAGATCCTACGCCGGGCTGACCTGGCTATGTATAAAGCAAAAGAAAGCGGTCGTAATCAGTATCATTATTTTGCCCCTTCAATGCAGCAACAGGTTAACCGGCGCGTAGAGCTGGAACAATTGCTGCGCAGAGCCATAACAAGCAATGAACTGGAGGTGTTCTATCAACCTATCATTGAGCTTAAAACGGGTCAGTTACATGGCTTTGAAGCCCTGACTCGCTGGTCACATCAGGGGCAATACATTGCACCGGACGAGTTTATTCCGGTTGCAGAAGAAAGTGGCCTGATCTCTGAGCTGGGGGAGTGGATGCTGATGCGCGCCACATCAGACATTGCGGCTTTGAATCGGACGCTCGATCTGGATTGCTGTTTGTCGGCGAATATTTCCAGTCAGCAATACCGACTGGGCTTCAATGCCACAACCTTACGGCATATTCTGGTTCAGACCGGATTCAAGCCAGCCAATCTGGCGCTTGAGATCACGGAGAGTATTTTGCTGGATGATGATGAGGCCATCCTCGCCTGGCTTGAAGGGCTCAGAGCGACGGGGGCACATTTATCGATAGATGATTTTGGTACTGGTTACTCTTCGTTGAGTTATTTGCGCCGTTTTCCCATTAACACCATTAAGATTGATAAGAGCTTCATTCATGAGTTCGCACATGCTCCGGACTCACAAAATCTGGTGCGTGCCATATTATCGATGGCAGCCAGCCTTGGTTTGTCTGTCATTGCTGAAGGCGTGGAGCATGTCGCACAGCTCGAAGGCCTCAAGGAAATGGATTGTGATCTGGTGCAGGGCTATGTGTATGCTAAACCTATGTCACTCAGTGAACTTGAGATCTGGTGTAAGACCTTTTCTCAAAATCACCTTCAGGATCTGGCCTAGACGTGCAAAGGTAAATGGTTCAGGTCCTGAATGGCAGCATTATGTGCGGGGAGTGCACGATAAGTTATGCGTGCCTGAAATGACGCACGAAGCTGCACTCGTTGCTGAGAGTGATGGGTGTTGTGCAACCAAACCTGGTCTTGTTGGACGAAATAATACGCTTTTTGATAACACAATGCCGCCAGCCGGGTGGCTGCTTGCTCTGAGCATACAATCAATAAACTGAATTCCCGATAGTCAAGACTGGCACTGGTTCCCCAAAGCGGGTGCATTTTGTAGCCCTTGCGCTTTAATGCCGGATAGAGCAGGTGTTGAAACCGGCGGTTTTCAGCAAGTGTTCGTTTTATGCCCCATGGATTCCACAAACTGACGATTGCGCCATTCGGAGCTGCCGGGAGCGCGGCACAAGGTCTAAACCAAACATTCTGGTAGAGCTGCCACAATTCATTTTCAATTTGACGGTGCATGTTTTTTCCTGAGCCACTTCACAGTGGCTTCACAGTATCAGCGTTACGGTGAGTCTGTCCAAACAAAGGAGACTCGATAATGAAAAGACAATTGATGGTTGCATCTTTATGGTCGTTGGTGAGCATTAATGCGATCAACACAGCCAACGCCGCGGACGAGCCGCATGTGCTGATGGTGTTAAGTAGTTATGGTAAACAGGTTGACGGAGAAACAACCCAACCGGGTTTCGAATTTGACGAACTCAGCAAGGCCTACCAGGTATTCAGCGACAATGGCATTCAGATCACGCTGGCCTCACCGAAGGGCGGGCAGCCACTGGCAGATGAATATAACCGGGATAAATCCTACAACAAGGCGTTTTTGAGTGATCCACAGGCGATGAGTGCCTTGTCTGATACCGTTAAGCTTGCCAGTCTCGATGGGCAATCGTTTGACGGCGTGTTTATCGTTGGCGGCAAAGGACCCATGTTTGATTTGCACCAGGATAGTGAGTTACAACGCCTGATCCGGGAAGTTTACGAGCAGCAGGGCATAGTGGGGGCTGTGTGTCACGGTCCGGCAGCCCTGGTTGATGTGAAGCTGAGCAGTGGTGCATATCTGGTTGATGGTAAAAGAGTAAATGGCTTTACTAACCTGGAAGAGACGGCTTTTGGTAAAAAGTGGCGCCCCCAGTTTGAGTTTTTACTGGAAGACAAGCTTAAAGAGCGCGGTGGTTTGTTTGAACAAGACGGACTGATGTTGAATCAGGTTACGATAGACGGTCGTTTGATCACAGGTCAGAACCCTTTTTCTACCGCAGATACGGCGGTGGCCATGGTGCGAGCCATGGGGATTGAAGAGGTCAATGAGCCTGTATATAAGGACGATCGGAGTGTTAAGCTGGCTGAACTGCTTTTCAGAGACAAAGCTGCTGCTATGGCAAAATTTCAGCAATCGCCAGAGCAATATGATGTGCAGATGTTAGCTATGATAGGTGTCTATCAGGCCCGGTTTGCCAAAACTCAATTACAACTACACAATGCAATTGAGTTGATGACCTTTGCGCAATCTAAGTTTAACCACCCTATGATTGAGCTGACCATTGCTAAGGCATACATCAGACAAAATAACCCGGCAGGGGCAAAATCCAGCCTGCTACGAGCGCAAAAAACGTACCCTGATGATGCAAAAATTAAGGCTATGCTGGCCAGGCTGTAATGCGCTTTCGGACGAAAAAAGTGCGGCAGCGGCGTGATCTGAGCCCTCGCCGCATTAACTATGAAATTTACTAATAGCTGAATGGCTGGTTGTTTTATGTCCATTGTAACTAATAACGGTATAAAGGGTGGGGAAAAATTTGCCCAGAGCAATCTGAAACCACCATATGTATCATTTTTGTTTTATATTTGTTTTCTACTTGTACAATGTGAATAAATCCTTGCACCCGGGCTGGGTCAACTTATTATTTTTTCTATTAACAAAAGTCATGTACTTTCATCGCAATTCGGATTTTAAAATGTCCTGTCAGACGCTACACTAAGCTTGCTTGATAACTCAAAACGTCAAAGGAAGTGTATCTATCATCATGAAGTTAAATGATAAATATGATGCTGACTTTAGCCGTGCAGTATTTGGGCCCTATGAGCTACACAAAAGGAAAAGGTTGTTAACATATTGTGGTGAAAGCGTGCGCCTTGAACCTCTTATCTATGACTTATTAGAATATTTTATCTGTCATAGAGATAGAGTGATTGGCCGGGATGAATTGTGCCGGGAGATCTGGCAACAGGAGTATGTCGACAACAATGCTATAAATCGGGCTGTTTCCGAATTACGGCGCTGTGTTTCCAAACATAAACTTGGGGTTGACGTGATCAGAACGCATTACCGCAAGGGCTACAGTTTCAATCTGATGGTTGAACTGGACCCCAGACCAAACCCGTTCCGTTGGATAGCTAAGTGGTTTCATCAGGCTGTACCATGCAAAGAACAGTGATCAGTAAAACAACTGGCTTTTCTGTTAAAGCCCGCTGGGCAGGCGTCGCTCGGCCGATCGTGCTTAATCTCTTTGTATTGGTTTAGTGAAGAAAGTGTACTAAACCTGTATCTAATCTAACCTCCGTGCTCGTGGCGGGCTAATTTCTATGATTTGCCTGCCTGCACCAGAACACCGCTGATCTTTTTGCCAAAATAATATCAATTGCACTCAATCCCTGCTCAATTTTAAGAAGCATATATGACGCTAATGATATTAAAAACTTTTCAATTAAAACAACAGAATAGAAAAATCTCCCGTGCTTTTTCCTCTGTTTTCTCGCCCCTAAATAGAACACTTAAATTAAGCAAATTGGTATAATCTAGGCTGTGCCTGTGTGCGTTGCTTTCGCTTTCTAACAGGTGAGAACGGGTTTGTTCCGTGTTTGCTAAGCCTTTTCAGAACATTTAAAAGTAAGAGCGCGTTTTTACGATAAATGCGTGGTGTGATAAACTTTCCCCAAATCAAAGGACTAACCGGGTATTATTATGGCACCGCCACTCCAACAATTCACTCGCTGGTTTTGTACTTTGCCTCAGAGCCAAAAACAGGTGCTGACTGAATCTCTCAGCCCCGTTTTTGTTGAACTCAATGAGGTGCCGACTGCTAGCAAAGAGCAAACCTTGCTGAGGCTGCTTGCCAGCCAGGCTACTAATGTCAGTCTGATTACCTTAGTGCTCAATCTACGCACACAGGTTGAGCATACGATGGCGTTACAGACCGATGCACTGCCAAGGCTGGCCAACGCCGGCGATCTGCTTTTTTATAGCCGTGCACAGGATGGTGACTCGCTCAGGAAAATTGC
Source organism: Pseudoalteromonas sp. PPB1 (assembly GCF_015356275.1). Classification (NCBI taxonomy): domain Bacteria; kingdom Pseudomonadati; phylum Pseudomonadota; class Gammaproteobacteria; order Alteromonadales; family Pseudoalteromonadaceae; genus Pseudoalteromonas; species Pseudoalteromonas sp. PPB1. The sequence continues at coordinate 57,066 of NZ_JACEQV010000030.1, forward strand.
AGACGAACAGTGGCACTGGCAGCAATCACGTGAATCCTGGCTAGAGTTGAAGCGAGCTTACCTATCGTTAGAATACTTACGCCGCTGGTTGCAGGCCAGCTGAGTTACATTTCACACTGCTTTCACGAATGTCGCGCTAGTGTGATTACATGATTGTTAGTTTGGTGACCAGGATGGCGCAAGTAAAAGTACTTTTAATTGAAGATAATCAGGATCTGAGCCGCAATATCGGCGAGTATATCGAATCACAGGGGGCGGTGGTGGACTTTGCACACACCGGAGAGCTGGGTGTGCAACTCGCACTGGAACAATTTTATGATTGTGTGGTCTTAGATGTGATGCTACCCAAAATGGATGGATTGGCTGTCTGTCAGCAACTGCGCACAGAGGCCAATCGCCATATTCCCATCATTATGCTGACTGCCCGAGATACGCTGGATGACAAGCTCAGCGGTTTTTCTCTTGGGGTAGATGACTATCTGACTAAACCGTTTGCGCTTGAAGAGTTGTGGGTCCGCTGTAATGCGCTGGCAAGAAGGCATTTACTTAATAGTGAGCACACACTGCGCCTGGGGGAAGGTGACAAGGCGTTGTCGCTGAACAATCAAACCCAGCACATTGAGCGTGCCGGGTCACCATTAACGCTACAACCAATCCCGTTTAAAATTCTGCGTTTGCTCATGGAGCACCATCCGAGGGCACTGAGCCGCAGCGAGTTGTGCGACAGAATTTGGGGTGATGAGCCGACGGATTCAGATGCACTGCGCTCTCATATCTACCAGTTACGCAAGGCTATCGATAAGCCATTTTCCAGCCCGATCATCAAAACCATTCATGGTATTGGCTTTGCACTTGACATAGAAGGATAAATTGCCTGTGAGAGCGACTCAGCTACGCAATCGTATTGTCGTTTTTTTTGTTGGCATTGCCCTGTTTATCAGTGCACTGTTTGGTGCTGCAAGCTTCTTGTTCGCTTACAACATTGAAGACCGGTTCTTTGTCTCTTTGCTGGATGATGAAGCTCAGACCATCGCTATTCAACTTGAAACGGGTCAGCAGCCAAGGCCACGATTGGATTTTATTCGCTATTACCCGGCGCACGCGGATTTACCCGGGGTTGTGCGCGAAGCGCTTAAAGCAGAGCCGCACCGTATCGAATTTAGCGGTGAGGGTGTTGCTCATTACCACCTCAAAAAATTGCCTACCGGGTACTTACTGGCGGAGGTCAGTGAGCAGCTGGTGGTGCGTAAAATCAAAGGCGGGATGCTGAAATTTATTCTGGTGTTGTCAGGGGGCGTATTGGTGCTTGCTTTGGTGCTGGCCTTTGTTTCACTGATTATGGCTAAGCGTCTGGTTAAACCTTTGGATACCTTAGTTAAAATAGTCGAAGATGCACCTGTTGAGCGTTTACCACAGAACTTCTCAGGACAGTTTGTGAATGATGAAATTGGCGCATTTGCCAGGACACTGGAACAGGCTTTGGCAAGAATACGGCGCTTTATCCACCGTGAGCAGGCGTTCACTAGAGATGTTTCCCATGAACTAAGAACGCCAGTGGCCATTACGCAAAGCTCTCTGACCTTGCTCAAACAGACGCCTCTGAGCGATAAACAGGCTGAGCTGGTTGGCCGAATTGCAGATGCACAGCATCAAATCACGCAAAGTCTTGAGGTATTACTGGCACTGGCCCGGGAAGAAACTCTGGCGCATGACAGTGTACGTGTTTTACCTGTGGTAGAGCAGGTTATCTTAACTCAGGCTGAGAAAATAGCGGGTAAAGAGATTGAAGTTGAGGTAGAAGTTCCAGCAAAACTTGCGTTACCTATTGCCCCAAGTGCGTTACAACTGTTGCTGAATAATCTGGTCGGCAATGCGTTTACCCATATTCACAGTGGTGTGGTCACGATCAGCGCCAGCACGCATTCCATTACTGTTGCAGATACCGGCGGCGGAATAGCCCCAGAGCAGTTAGAGACACTGTTTGAACCGGGCGTGAAAGGCCCGGATAGCAATGGCATGGGCATGGGCCTGTCTATGGTCAAGCGCTTGTGTGAAAAGCTGAACATTGAGCTGAGTGTTTCCAGCTCAGAAGCGGGTAGTGTGTTTTGTTTGCAATTTCCTAACGGGTATAGTCAGGTTAACAAATAGCAGAGTCATTATTTACCCGCAAGATTGGAGTGGTTCGAAATGTAAGGCTGATAGTCTCAATCGTCATCTCGGACGCGTGCGAGCTGGGATCTACCTAAACACTATGCTGCAGTGCCGTATTGCGAAGAGCCCTACAAACCACTCTGTCATCCGTTAAGTGTAGTCATGAGGAGTTTACCCAGCGTTATGTGTCATATGTACTGCCAATAGGGTTTATGAGAATAGGTCACTATAGATTCCTGACAAATGAATAAAGTGGTGAGGCCACTCCGTCAATGCAATATGCGCGGGAGTAAGTCAGGCTGCGTCGAAATCACCACACCTTGCCAAATAGTAAAAAAGTGGGTCTAATGACATGCATAAATAACGTTGTTCAGGCAGGGAATGAGTCACGTTGTAACGGTTTAAGTCACAGACGGTTCAAAACAAAAGTTACTCGTCAAATACGAATCCCATAGCACAAACCACACCAGCCAGATACAGCGTGTAGGTAGCAGCCCGGTTCAACAAGCGATTATGCGTACTGTGTACGCATAAATATTAAAACGTTATGCGTGTAAGGAAGTCCGTGCAAAAACTACTATCTTTGTTTCTTTTTATACTTCTCTCATTACCATCTTATGCGTGTGGCGATGGCAAGGAAAGCGAAAATGTACCTTTTGCCAAACTTGATGAAAAGTATAAACTAGAAGAACTTAGGCTGTATCAAATTTTTGTACCTGAAAAAAATGGTGAATACTTTTTAACGTCTATCTATATGTACAAAAAAAATGAGCAGCATATTAGCGTAAAGTTCACCGATGCTTTTGTGTATCCTGGTTATAAAGCTGCTGATATAGCTATACATCCTGATTTAGTAAAAAGTTACGATATTTACTTAAATTATTCCACAACTGAAGATGGTGATCTTGTTATGTGTGGAGGCCAAATTATTAAACTCAATATATCTAAGTTGTTGGAGGTCAAAAGTCCTCCTGAGGTAATACCTCCACCACCAGAGCCTAGGAAAGTACATTGATAGCGTGGTGCAAAGTATATATAACAAGGTCGTTAAACCAAGGGCACAAAACAACAGGTTTGCGTCCATTCGTCGCTAATCTTGGCTCTGTGTACTACGCCAGTGAAACGAAGTACGAAATTTAGAAAGACACCCATTTGATATACGTCTTCGATGGTGCACTTACAGGTCTGTACAATAATTAAACGCTAGGACACGCAGTGTTACAGTTCAACAGTAACACTGCGGTAAAACAACCTTAAGCCCGAAGCCTATCCAGGCTTCGGGCTTTTTACTATCTGCTAGTACTGAAGCTGTCCGCCGTTTTGAATAAACTGCACGTAATCCTGCCAGGCTTGCTCTACGCCTATGCCCAGTATATCGGTGAAGACACGGTCGAATGACCAGGTGTAGTTGGTGTAATCCACTGCTGACTGGTTAAACTTGCGGATAAACAGCGGGTCTTTTTCCTGTTTGATGTAATGCAGGAAGAAGCCGGTGGTGGTGTATCCGCCCAGCCACTTTTTGGGGTTGCTGATATCCGGCTGTCTGGTTTTATGAAAACCCGCGCCAATCCGCACGGCATCTGCCAGGCCTTCGGTATAGGCCCAGTATGGACCGCCATCACCGTAGCCATCTTGTGTGATTGGAGAGTTGTTGTAACCATGCGTCACCTCATGGAATAAAATGCCGTCGATTTCATCGCGGATAGCGTTATCGTCGTTATTTCCTTCCCGGTAGACTTTTTCCAGATGCTTGGTGCTGACGGCAATGGTCATTTCGCCGGACCCATCCTGGCCAAGTTTATAGGCTACAAAGTCGTTGCCCCAGGCGTCTTTTTCTCTGAGTTCAAAGCGCAGGTGTCTGAAGCGTTGCGATTCTTTTGGATCTGTATAGAGCACCTGAGCCACGTCCACACAGCGGTTTGCCATATGGGCAGCCGGGTCGCTTATGATGCGTTTAACTAACTGCGAACCCGCCGTTTCCGGATTCATATCTACAAAATCAACGACCGGCTTGTCCCAGTTACCGCCGCCATTGTCACTTTCTTCTTTGATGTTAATAGTGTAACTGGTGGCAGACCAGCCATAGACAGAGACATATAGATTATTGCCTTGTGCCTGGCATGATTCCGTTGCAGTGGGTGAGGTGCTGGCACATTGATAATTGCTGGTAGTTGGCTGACTGCCCAGGCCGATATACAGGTCGGCATCGCCGCTACCTGTGGTGGTTGCCGATACTTTTCCCGCCACATTGAACGGCCCATAATGCTGCCAGCTCCCTCTACTGAGTGACTTGCTGTCTGTCAGCGGTAAAGTATCACCCGGTGGCGGCGTCACGCCACCCAGCAACTCAATTTCTGCCAGCTGTAAAATCCCGGCTCCCTGGTTGGCAGTGACATTTAGCTTGTAGTGGCGATAGGCCTGACTGTTAGTGACACTATACTGGCGAGTCTGATAGCGTGCAGAAAAGGTCTGATTGGTTTGTGTATCAAGTTCGTACCAGGTATTGCCATCGTTTGAGCCCAGTAATTGCCAGTCTTGTGGATCGCGGCTGGCCGCGTCGTTGGCCGACGTCAATGTGTAACCCGACACCACCTGAGGGGTGTTGAATTGGTAGGCTATCCAGCCTGTAGGCGAGAAGGTCAGCCATTTACTGTACTGAGAATCGTCAAACGCTTTAGTCCGTCCTTCGGCTGTGCCGTTTTCTCCACTTGCAGTAATGACACTTCTATCAGGCTGAGTCAGATCCGTGTTGGCAAAGCTGGTCGGTGCGAGCAGGGCTCCGCTCAGACACAATGCAAGCGCACTTTTACTGTGGTTTTGGTGTTTTTTCATCCTGTTGCTCTCTTTTACATGTTGTATCTTAGTTGTGTTTTATTTTTGTATCGTTCCAATTTATTTGGCTTTTATAAGCTAACCCCCTAAATTAATAGCTAGCTTTATTGGTTTTTAAATTGATTGGAACGGTCTAAATATTGATCTTGTAAGATTGATTGTCAAATTTATGTAAATACCAAATTGTTTTAAAGTTGTACAATTTGGTTATAAGACAGACAGGCGCTGGCGTGCAGCGGCTGCAGAAGAATGAGGTGCCACTTTCTGAAAATTGCTAACTGGGAAAATCATTTATTGTTATTTATATGCCATGTACCCAAGTTGGCGTCAAATAGTAAGTTTATGTTATTATTCGCTTTTAAATGGAACACTGCGGAATCTATATCGCTGTAGAGCGCTATTTTTCGTAGTGAATGATAAATAAAACGAATGATTAAAGGAGTTACAATGAAATACTTACTTGGCTCGGCGTTGATTCTGACATCAACTTTGGCAAATGCGGCAGCAGATCAGTGGACAGCTAAGGTTAAAGTTGTTGAGATTTATACCGGCTACAAAGGTGGCCACTTTTTATTTAAAACTTCGGGTACGCATATTAACCCGGCAAACTGCGGTGATACGGGTTTGTACTCGGTAGAAGCTGCAAATGCTGATGTTAAATCAATATACTCTGCTTTATTGGCCGCTAAAGTGTCTAATCAAGATGTTAAAATTGCCATTGCGGGTAGTCGTTGTGGTACCTCCTCACTAGACCATGTGAGAAATAAGCCGTCTGTTTCTCGTATTGGCCTTTTCTAAAGATGAAATGGAGCCGAACTGAGGTGCACATTGCCTGAGCAAGTTGTTCTAACTGGGCAGAATGTTTTCTTTACACTCTAACCGAGCAAAAGCGTGGAAGTGACTATAGCCCAAATGCCAGTATCCGCGGCAGAGCCATGTGTTTGGCGGTGTGGCGTACTGCTGTAGATTAAAGGCCTACAAAGTGTGTAGGCCTTTTTGATTGCCAGCCTTTTTTAAGCAATGCTAATGGGTGTTTGCCAGTGCTTTGCTGTAAATATAGTTTACATAGTTATGGCCATTGCTGCGCAGCCCTTCAGAAAGGTAGATAGCCCAGGATTGGTTAAATAAGCTAATGACACGCTCCACTTTATCAGCACTGTTATATGGTGTAATGAGTTTAGGGGAGGTGAAGCCATCATAGATGGTTCCTTGTGTGCTGTTTAGGACACCATTTATCTCTTGACCATAATAGATCTTGTTTGTGACTTGACTAAAGTGACTGATCATTTCTTGTTTGCCGTCATCGTTTAAATCCGCTGCAACTAACATGTCACTTGTTGCGGAACCATTATAAAAATAACTACCTGATCCAAATGCCGGGAGTGATCCTGAACTGGCTGGCCTGCTTTCATAAATGGTATTGCTGGAATAACGCTGATACATGCGCTGCTTAGGCTCTGTGCTTCTAAGGCGCCCAGGCTCCATGAGTGATAGTGTTTGCGTACCAGAATAGACCGTTTGATTTTTCCAGCTGGACGTGTGTGCATCCCAATAAACACCAATAACTTTCTTATCATCAAGCGCCACATATAGTTCCTGGTTGGCACTATATATTTCTCCAACACCAGACAGGTCAGCTGCCTGTAGTTTATTTACGGAGGTATTGTGTGCGCCATGATAGATTGCGTTACCGGAAACTGGGTTGCCGAGCCCATCAAAAGCGGAGCCAAGTAGTTCGCGACTTCCCGCCCAATTTGTAATGAGTTGATCTGGCTCCGCACCTTTTAGTGATGCGATTTGACTGGCAACTAAGTCGTCCTGATTCGCATTATGAAAGGTCCAGCGTGTGCTTGCTATGTCGTTCAGTTTTCTGTTTTCTACTTCAGAACCAGTGAGAAACAGTCTTGCACCAGATAAACCCGTGCTGTTGTCTTGAAAATAAATTTCATCTATTCCGTCGCCGTCCAAATCAGCGACTGCTTTGATATCCAACGCTTGATTTTCTGCGTTGATCCTTTCGTGGATCCCTGACTCGCCAATCAGAAATACATCCTCTTCTGTGTTGTCTAGTTTAACTAGCAGATGAGGGACATCACTACCATTTGAATCTTCCATGGTCATTGCTTTAGCCCATAACGGCTCCAAATTGCTGCGATATCCTTGTGCAACGGGGTTGCCAATACAGTCTATGCAATCAGGTTTTCCACCTGTATACAGGGTTGTACCTGCAGAGACCGAAATCAAAGGTGCATAACGTGAATCCTTGCGTGCGTGAAAATACACTTTTTGACCAGGACCTTTGATGACATTCATACCTATACTGCGATCTCGGTGTCCCATACGCTGACTTATAAAGACAGAGAGCTCTTCGCTGCCTTTGGTATTGTAAGCAACAGTGTTGTACGCAAAGTGATTGGTCCAGTAGTTGTGCCCCTGACTGTCTTTTTGAGTTTGGCCCCCTGAGGTCGAAAAGAAAAAATCTGGATAGACATTCGTTGGGTCTTTAGCTGGGTTGTAAAAATTACCGGTACTGGTGTCATCTGCTGGGTTGTATGGAACAATCGTATTGTTCGCTATCGTATTAAAAGTACCTGATAACAATACTGATGTTCTGGGTATCAATTTAAAGGTATTAAATTGGACTCGTGTTTTGTATGCTCCGGCCCGGGTTTGTTCTGTGAGTGGATCGGTTGCAAGCATACACTGAGTAGCGGAATCGAGACATGTTCTTCCACCAAGCTTAATAGCTGCACTTAAAATCATTTCAATTTCATTGTTCTCAATGATCGAAGGTTTCATGTTGCTTAGAATATAGATTGCATGATCTGCAATTTCTTTTATGGTGTTACCGGTGATCACCCATTCTTGTCCATTGCCGTTAACCCCTTCTACAAAGTTTTGTATGGTGTTGTTTTTGACATGTATTGGTCCATAACTAAACTGTTGAGCAATGCCTGAATGAAAACCCATACCTGCTGAGTTAATATTGAGATGTGCGGACAGCGCGCCGGAAGCGTTGAGCAGTTCAGACAGCATATTCTCTGTATGGGCTAGTGGAATACTGCCTTTGATTACTGAATTTTGGATTGTGGCATTACCCACAATAGCAATACCAGAGCGTGCTGGATCCTGAATTGACACATTATCGACTGTGACATCATTACTTCCGCCAGCCAGGCCAATCATGATCATACCTGACCACAGGCGGCGATCTCTGCCATTAAAGTAAAGATTGTCATTATTTTCATGCAATGTATAAGCGGGATTTTGAATATGGTTCCAGTGGTGATCCCCTTCAAATGACAAATTTTTGATTGTGATTCCTTGCGTTTTACTTGGCACCATCAACACAACTCTTCCGTGATGTTGACCATCAAAGCCTTTACCTGAATAGTAGAGTCTTGGAGTCGGCTGGTCTGACACTCCTTCAATGGTGATATTGTCCGCTTTAACAAACAATTTAGGTAGAAATGCGTTGTGGATACCATCAACCGGTGTGTCAGGATGCGCATTGTGTTGTTCACTGAAATTATAATCACAGGAGGCAACCATAACCTTAGTATGTGCAGGCCTTGGCGTTATATTATTGGCGACTCTTATGGCCCAGCGCAGTTGCTCGGCTCGATTATAGTCACTCATATTTACGTTGTTTTTTAGTGCTTCTGGCATATCAGTAATAATGGCATCAACATTATCACCATAGTCTCCCAGGTTTTGCGTTTCCCAAAAAGAATTACTGTGTAAGATCAGTGTATTATTGCTATCAATGCTGCTAGGCAGTGGCGACTGGCCTTGTTGATCAAATCCAGATAGCTTAGGCAACAATGCGATTTCAGCTGTTTCCCTGATATTCAGGCATACCTAGCCCAGCCATTCTATTGAGCACTTTCACTTTGATCATCGCTTCAGTGTGCT
>NZ_JACEQV010000031.1:0-61884 GCF_015356275.1 Pseudoalteromonas sp. PPB1
GTGTAGTAATAGACACTTCGATTTAGTCCTGCAACCTCACAAGCAAGTGCCACACTTACCCCAAACTGCTTAAGGAAATGCTCAACCCACGCTCTGCGCCTGCTTGTGCTCACAGCTTTTTTGCAACGATTTCCTCAAGCATAGTGTGTTTCAGACTCAGTGTTGCAAACATGTCCTTGAGCTTGCGATTCTCTTCTTCAAGTTCTTTCAGTCGCTTTACATCCGACGCTTCCATACCGCCATATTTGGAGCGCCATTTATAAAATGTACTTTGTCCAATTCCGTGTTTTCGGCACAAATCTGGAACCGATACACCCGATTCAGCTTCTTTGATCATGGCAACAATTTGTGACTCGGTGAACTTGCTTTTTCTCATCGTAAAACTTCCTTCTTTTGTTAATGGAAATTCTACTCAAGAACTGTTGCAGTTTATGGGGGAGTTACACAAATTGCCCTAACATAAATAGAAAATATGGTGGATTGCTACATAGTTTTTGTCGATAGCAAACTCAGGGAATTAGAAAAGCACTTCCCAGATTAGCAATAGAGTGACCGTATGTTGATCCCTCATTACTACCTGTCAGGCGAAATCTAAACCTTTCCATCAGTGCTGTAAGATTAGATATGGGCTACTACAAGTTATATGACTCATTCTGTGCCTCCATTAAACTCTATTGCTCAGCTGCACTCGACTTTGGCACGACTGGTTGGGCATTTTTTATTTGCAACTGTATGCTTTCCGTAGACTTATGAATTTCTTCTTGAATGAAATCCTTGCTTGGACCGGTAAAAGCTAAGATTAAGCCAACAGTGCCAATAAAGAAACTAATTAGAGCGACTATATATGAAACCCAGTTTTGCTTTTTCATTGCCGCATGATCTCGATTCATATCTTGATATTCAGCAAGAATTTTAGTGATTGGATGAAGTAATTCTTTATCACTTTCTTGGCCTGATGATTGACTAATTTCTGCTAAACGGGCTAAAGAAGGACGAGCTTCTTCTGGCAAAGACTCAAATGGTTCAGTCCTATTAATATCTTCAATAAGTTTCTTATATTTATTGTGCGATTCTTGCTCCTGAGCTTCTGAGTATAGTTGATACAAAGCCTCAATAGCCCTGCCTGAATTAAGGCCAATGCCACGACCTATATCTGCAACCTCTTTGGCTTCTAGGTTTATCCCGCCTTCAATTTTCTTTTTAATTTGATCTTTAACTTTGCCAAGTTTCTTTTCCCGTAGACCTTGTTGCTCAAGAAATACAGGACGCATTAGTTTGCTGAGGGCTACCGCAATTATAGCGGCTCCAGCCGACGCCGTTATTGCCGGCATGAGTTCAAGGAACATTTCATCAATCCTTATGGCATTCAACTATTCTAATCACCGATCGATAGGGACATTTTTCTGACTTTAGCTGTCTCACTTCCATACCCTCTATGTTCTTACCATTTATCACAATTAATAATAGCTACTACCGTGTTTTACATCAATTTGAGAGCTTTTCTAAAAGCAAAAGCGAGATTAAAATTCGTTATATTGACTATACAAGAAACGTGTCAATAGCGCAGTATAATCACTAAAGATTAGATGCTAGCGAGAAGGAAACTAAATAGAGACAGCTCCACGTTCTATCTCACAGCGATCCAATAGCTTCACACAGCTTCCAAATAGGTTCTTCGTCTTGCCACCAAACTAAAGTCAGAAACTCATCGTCGTGATAATGGAAAGCTTGCTCTAGTACCACAGAGCCACTTGCCAGGTCTTCTCTACACCAAACGTTGCCATCCACTAGAATAGGGCCTTTTAGAGTTTCGCCACTAATGACCTTTTGAACAGCAGAGCCATTGGGTACATGTCTGGGAGGAAAAAAAGCCCCAGGCAATTGACTATGCTTTTCAAAGTATCTTCGTGTTCCACACTTTTTATAACAAGCCATAAAACCCATGTGGTGGTCCATTTTGATCGTTCTACGAAGAGATGCCATAAAACTACAATCAAAGGCTCTCGCGACCGAACTGACAAGGTCACTGTTGAATTGAGAACCATTGATTACACTACGCATTAGAAAGTGTGGCATTAATAGTTCTGAAGCAAACTGATTCGCAATGTTTTCTCTGGGTTTTTGTTTCTTGGCTCCTAATTCCATATCTGTCGCAGCACACAAATTCCCAATTTTTCCTCGATCTTTGAACCAATGGCCTAACTCGTGGCCAATAGAAAATTTTTGCCTCTCACGGTCAGAGTTAGAGTTCACTGTTATTATAGCGCTGTCACCCGCGCCTATAATACGCGCTTCACAACCCGAAAGGGGCTTTTGTTTGACCACTGCCTGTTTATGATATGCAATCGCTTCGAGATCGATCTCTGCTGGTTGAGTAATGCCTAACTCATAATATAAATCAAAGACCTCATTTTGAATCTTCTTGCTTGTCATCCTTAACAACTCCTAACTCTATAAGATCTTCCAATATACCTTCTATTTCAGCATCAGTGATTTCTTTGCCATCTCTGAATGCCATAGTAATTTCCGTTGGAACCTGACCACTGGCAATCAATTGTGCCAGTTTTTCTCGAATATCTATCCCATTGGATTTGAAACGACGTATTGCATCCGAAGTACGCGAGTGCTTTTGATTCTCTTGATTTACTTCCGCGCGGGCAGATTGTAACTTCTGTTTGCGAAAAGGTAAGGACGCAACTTCAACTGCGCGACGGAACTTAAGCAACTCTTCTTTCTGGTCCAATCCGGAAGCAATAAAATCTTCTTCCAAGTCTGACTCATCCATCGACAGAATCTGATCAACATAAAAGTCGTCTAAGCTATCATCTATAAAATTTTTACTCATTGGTTGCTCCCTGTTTGTGTCGTTTAGCAATCCTTCTCATTAATCTCTTACGAGTTGTATCGTATTTGGTTTGATTACCGTTAAAAACGTTCTTCACTATCTCTTTTGCCTTACAACCATTAACTACAGCATCAATCAACTGACTCACGTCCAAATCTCCTGAGAATGTAGCTTTTAACTCTCCAATACGTCTCTGTGCTAACAGCTCTGTTTGCTCATCAATCAACTCTTGCTCTATCGATCCAGAACAATGCAGCTCAATATTTAATGACTCTTCAACAGTTTTAATGTCTTCTTCCATCTTTCGTCTTTGGAAAGATTGAGAAGTTACCAAGTCATTTGCAACACTCTTAATAACCGAGACCAACCCTTTTTCCAGAGGCAGCTCTTTTGGAATATGCCGCTTCCCTTCATATACACGTATCAATACTTCTTGGTAGAGATCTTCCGCCTCAATATCAAGCTGATATTTGTTTCTGAAGTAATGAGTTATCTTAACTAACTTGCTGCGTTGTAGCTCACCCAAAGCAGAAAATTCCTCGTGGAACTCTTCCACACTCAAATACGAGTAACCCTTGCTCATTGATCAGTTCCTTAATGACTCTTAAAGACTGAAAAAAGAAAATTTCAGGACAATGTCCAGAAAATACATATCGTCAGTCTTTATTGTTTGAAGGCAACAGCAAACGCTTTTGCCTTCAATATTTAAACATAAATTTTACAACTGAGGAAATTAACATGACAAAACGATTTGAAGTCTTCCAGGGTACAAATAGCCAATACTACTTCCGTTTGAAATCAGCAAATCACGAAATAATTCTCGCGAGCGAAGGATATACAACCAAGGCTAACTGTCTCAACGGCATTCAGTCCGTGAAGCTGCACGCACCTTATGACAGTAACTACAACAGATTGAACTCTGTCAATTACCAGTATTACTTCACCCTAAAGGCTTCAAATGGCCAAGTAATTGGGGTTAGTGAGACCTACACCACCACTCAAGCAAGAGAGAATGGTATAGCAGCGGTGAAACGCGATGCTCCAACGGCTTCAGTCATTGATTTGACATTGCAATCAGTAGGCTAAAGCTCTGTGCTTTATTCTCTCATTGATAAGGAAATTATATGCCGGAGATTTTTTTCAATTCAACCATGCAGAGCTTTGTGTTTTCACCTTTGATGGGCGTGATTTTTGGTGCGTTGTTTACCGGATTAACTTCTAAACCTTCAAATCACGCTCCTAAAACGGTCGTTGAAACGCGAAGAGTATACATTGAACGAAGGTATAGAAACTCGAGAAATTCCAGCAATGATGATGGTGGTGGAATTTTTGCTCTGCTTTTCTTGCTGATATTCGTATTGTGGAAATATGTTCAGGTGGCCCCGCTCATTCATGAATACATTCAAACTGGGTTAGTGACTATGAGCGCATTTTGTTTCTCAGGATTCTTAATGTCCATTTTGCGAGGTCAATATACGAGCCACGAGTGGTTAGAGCGAGTATTCGTACCGTTCTGCACTTTAGTGATGTGTTTTCCTCTATTGTCTCTTGCAAAAGAGGCAATCACATTCGACCTGGTTGAATTGGCCAATAGCTCAAATATTGTTGAGTTTTATATGGATGAGCTCAGCGAATACGGTCGTTACTTTCTGATGTTTCAGGTTATTGGGATATGCACTTTAATTCTGTTGGCAACCTTAAGTACTGTAACATTCGTCCATTACCTTGCTCTAATGAATCAGCGAGAAAGTGGTAGCTTGTACTACTTTTGGACATGGGTCACTAGAGTTACGAGTCGGTTATCAGGCAATGGGGCCTATGTAATTCTAATAATTCTGTTAGTCGTGACAGCTCTATTACTTAATGGGCAAATCGCCAATTGGGTGACACCAGGTTAAAATTTCAATTAACTTTGTCCAAGGATGGCAAGTTATAAAATCTCAGCAATGTTATTAAAGCCATTTGAACAATAATCACCTTGATTAGTTCAGATATTGCTCTTGATGTCCTCTAAGTTCTATAAAAACTTCCAACCAATTGGAGTGTTTCAAACCATACACTACTGAAAAGAAAACCTCCTTATAGCAACACATTACGTATGATCTTTGCGATCTCCTGAAAATCAGCAAGGCGCTGGATAACATCGCTTTTACTCGTCCCCTTGATAGCTTCACCATCATCCATAAAAAATGCAGTATCAAAGCGGCCTGTTTGCTTGCATTTGACATATACCATGATTTACACAGACACCCATTCAATTTCTACTCCTGCACGCCACCCAAATGGGCAAGACTACCTGTTCAGTACAGGTAGTCGTGACAAGAATATCCTCTATTTATCTTCAGATAGCAGCGAGCAAACAGCACTCGGGGTAACGTCCGTCGATGAGCGGTTAGCGCGTTTTTCCGATGATGGCCAAAAAGTAGCTTACATCAGCCTGGCCTCTGGGTCTGAACAAATATGGATTTACGATCTGGCGGAAAAAACGACAAGCATGCGTTCAAAATTCGACAAAGCCAGACATATTCTTGACTTAAAGTGGTCTATTGATAATCGCTTTATCTTCGCTTTAGCCCATAATGAGCTTCTCCAGATAGACACCCAAACAGGTCTGAGCAAAACGCTTAAAGTGCCGCATGGCCAGATCGCCGGGCTCTCAGTTAAAGACAACGACAGCATTGCCTTCAGTATAAAAAGCGCAGATAAGTGGCAAGTGCATTACTACAATATTCGCACAGATGAACTTCATAGCGCCCAACATAAATGGCAATTTGTATCGTTCGCTAAAACACCTGAAGATACAGTGTGGCAGGACAATAATGGTGACTATTTCACCGGTCTGACTCACTTACCGGTAACCTCAGACACCATTAAGCAAGTTCCGTTGATTGCTCATTATCGCTTCAACTTACGTAAACAGGCAAATACCTGGCTATGGCAGCATGCAGCAGCACGCCGCTATCCGCTATATCAGTATGATGAGCAAAAACAAACCAAACGCCTCATCGCGACATCAGATAGTAGCGACTTTGACTGGTACCAGAATAAAATCCTTATCAATACCCTCCATTATGAAAACTTTGATATTTACCGCTCCAAAATAGAGAGCACAGGTAGAAAGTAAAAATATCCAGCAGGAACGAACTTCGTTTAAGACTCATATGACACTGCACCTCGCCGACTCTATTTACTGTCAACCATTCTCCATAAAGTGTTACAGAGCCCTTGATAATTCTTGGCAACTTTAAGCGCCATACGTTTGATTCTAAAACTAACGTGTATACCATTGCCTCATGGTGGGGATGAGTAGTATCTCGGACAACTACGTATGCGCTGGCACTTCCCTCCTGGACAGTGCCCAAAATATTCTGAGGCTGATAGCTTCCAAAGCTCTTATCTCGTGCATCCCAGACAAGGAGAGACCAGAGTTCAAATACTCCACTTTTTCCAAGCGCTTTAACCTCGCTCTGTGACAATGCTTCAAGATCGTAAATACCCAAAAACTTAGGGTTTCGCAGTAAGCGGACCGAAACTTGAAACAACCAGTTTAATTCTGCGTCAGAGATATACTTACTGGCTTCAATGTAGTCCTTTACTTTCATTTGAGAAAGGAAGTTCGCAACCACGACTTCTGGTTCGTCGATCTCATTACTCTCTGCATTAAAACTCATACACAACCAAATCAATAAAACATATCTCAACATTTGCTAAACTCCTTTCTATGTATGAGGATTACAACTACTTATCACGTACTAACTTATTATTCCGTAGTACTAGCTTTACTTTAGTATATGTATCAAAAGCCCTGGCTGAGCCCATTTCTGATAATGACAGTAAATAGTAATCAGGCGCACTATCGTCATCTATGTCTGCGTATCCAGAGAAAATACCTGCGTTTTTGACTTCGCTGCCATCGATAATGATGAGTACATGCCGATGCTCTGATGGTGGACTATTTCCACCCATATAAGCCTTATAGAAAAACTCTGTACCACTGACTTTAATTACATTAGATACGTCGTTAATAAAGCGCTCATTGGCGATAAAGCTTTTTCTGCCTGTGCCAACGTGTACGGCAAAAACATCATAGACAGGAAAAGGAAATAACTCATCGTCGTTACTTTTCTTGGCACATAGATAAAAAGATGAATTTGAGTAGATATGCTCGCAGTCGCTCGCTTTCGTACTGAAGCTTAGAAATAGCATAGAGAGTGCAATAATCAGGTACTTCATTAAATCACGTTATCCTTAAAACCTTTGGCAGTTTGCGGGGATCGTAAACGCCAATCAACTTTCCACATACCCATTTAACCAATTTTTAGGCGCATTGTGCTGCAACTTCATTCATGTAAATTTGAAGGCTTTCAATATTGTCGAAAATCATGCTTGATGGGAACTGATCTGGTTGAGAGTCTATTTTTCCGCTCCAGGTTAGGTGAATACAGGCAAATCTACCATCGCCAAGCTGAACTATCACATCATCATTTGCCTCGGATTTAGCAATCACTGATAACTCACACTGCCATAATGGATGCTCAGGTCCAACTTCACACGCAAGCTCTCTTTGTATCGCATCCTTAATAGCGCATTGTTTTAGATGCCACCACGGGTCAATCCAGTTAATTGTTTCTTTCATTGTTATTCTGTGTGACACGTAACACCATACCAATCAATATTTAAAGGCTTGACTAAAATTAGCATTCAGAGCCATAAGCCTAAGCATTTACACTTCTTTGAGTGACACTTCATACATAGATAATTTTGGCATGCCCATTGAGAAACGATACCAATTCTTTAACCGTCTCAGCCTTGTCATAATACACAATGGCTTCTGCATTTTCTTTACTGATCCCCGGCCTCGCGGCAACTTCACAGTGCATATCATCTAAATCATCAGGGTCCATATGATACACACCATCGAACATATCATCTACCGGAACCATCATTGTACTCGTCAGCCCATTACTAAACGATTCTATAAACTGCACGAATTATCATAGTAACCGCATTACGATAATCGAACGAGCGAGCACATACGCATACATCGGATTTACTGAACATTGACGCAATTTTCTTCTAACGAAGATGTTCAATAGCTGACGAAATCGCTATATAAACTGCGACTCCAAACAGTACATATATAGCTCATATAATTTAATTTCTACGCTTAGAAAAGTTATCGAAACTGTATTTCCCTTTTATTGCTAACCTAGTGTTATAGTATAAAACCAGCAACCTAACTAAGGATCGGTTTAGCTGCCCCCCCACAATAAGGCCCTCTTTACTCCTCATGTCTGCACTCCAAAGCGCTGTTCCTTGCCAAGTTATTTAACTAATTCAGCCGTCCATAACCAGAACTTGAGGGCGGGCACAGGAAGTCCTAGTTAAAAGAAACCGGTATAATTAACCGGCACAAATAATACAGTCCCCTCATCGCCTGAGACAAATTCAACCGTGGTTTTCAGAGGGTACCTGTAGCCCATCGGGGTATCTATGTTTTTCATCTTTCTTAAATTCAAACATATTTAAAATACCCATTAAAGGACCAAAATAACAAACTGTACCTAAAAGCAGAAATCAACCATTCCAAAAAAATTAAATAAAATATAACTTTTCATCACAAAAAAACTTGGTTATTGTACAAACAGGCCCTGACATATTGCAGAGCAAAAGTCAGCTTTAGCATCGCGTTCAGGGTTCATTTGATGAATTAGAAAATAAAAAATCTAAAATAAGGAAATATAAAATGAAGGTACAACTAAAAAAGAAAAACCTAAAGACACTGAATGAAAGCAATCAATTAGCTAACCAAGCAACGCCACAAGTTGCAGGTGGTGCAGAAATCTCTGTCTATCCACAATGCAACCCATCAAACCCTGTTATTTGTTGGACAAATGGTGGCTGGCACGGCTGTGTAACTAAATAATACTGGTTATCTATGACACAGGTTAAAGCCCAACCTTCTGCGCTTCCGGAAATATCTAAATTTTTTCCAAGCGCAGTTTTAATACAAGCGCTCTATTTCATAAAAATCACATAAAATGAATTCGTTAAATGATCAATGCTTAGCATTGGTAGATTTGGCAAGCGGTGGCTGCGAAACCTAATTAGAGTCAAGTTCTAAATTATCAAGGTAAAGTGCACCCAAATACCATCTTTGTATTCCACTACAGGCCCTCAGCCCTACTTTTTAATAATTGACAGGCAGAAATAAGTAACATTCAAGCTATGGAGTAAAATCACAGCTTAGCGGTCAAATAGTGTAGTTGTCTCAGCCAATATACCCTAAACTCAATGAAGTGCCGGGTACTCTCAGCTTCTCATTGATCCACTCACTGCTTTTCTGTACTCAGCATTAATTACTAGCACTGCCATTTTTACCAGTGAACTCTATTGAAAAGCCTTTGTCATCTTCTCCTGATACATAAACAGTGATGTGCTTATCGTTATTCAGTTGATACCTAATCTTTTTAGGAAAATCATGGTGTGAATTTTCAAATATCGCTGAGTTTTCTGAGCAGCTTGTTAGTTTGAATGCCGTTGGTAATGTATTATTGGTAACTTTAGCTAAATAAAAAACCTCTCCAGACATTTCAACCAGGCGAAGAGTTTCGGCACTCACCACTTTGTTCTTAACAATGGAATATGTTTGACCATAGCCCTCAAATGTTTTCTCACTGATTCGAGTCCATGATTCATTGAGCTTCAATTTGCTATTTTCAGAATGCCAATTACCTATCAGCCAATTCAATGAATGCAACGTATTACATGCTTTCTCCAGGGCCGAGGATTGAAAAGAAAAACAAAATAACACCAAACTCATAACTTTCAACATTGTACTTAGCTCCATTGATAACTGGCTCTTTCAAACGCTTGAGCACGTCGCCTGCACATTGCGTTTACTGACCAGATATTGGTACTTAGTTACTCTCTCATCCATTTTGCTTCAATTTCTGTGACAATTCATGCTTTAAAGATGAATTTTAATAACTAAGCTTTTTGGTGTCTTTGGTTTTATAATCATTAGTTTTATATATTTTTTAAGATTCAACAAAGTTCTCAACCTTCTCTAACCCTACCGCTCTTACCCAATTTTTTATAGGTCACTAAACTTGAATGCATCAAAAACGTAAGATATCTTGCCTGTACTATTTTTAAATTTACCTTTCACTATAATATAGGACTGAAGACCTAATTCCATTGAAAATGGGTGCAAAGAATAGTGCATGGCTCGGCTGGGCTCAGTAAACAATACTTATCATTTCTTAATAATTCACCAGCACTATATATCTTAGCTAGACAAATAATTTATACGCCAGCGGGCTTTAGATATTGATCGCAATGTAAGAGCAGATCTGACGGTAGTGTTTCCGGATAATTTGAATCATAAGCGATCATTTCTCTGGCTACTGCTCTTGCTTCTTTGCTGAGCGAAGGATGATCCATGGCCAGAGCAATGTGCTTCCATGTATATGCCTTCTTATCTCTGTAGCGCCGATAATTAATTTCCCCCTCCCAGAACTTCAGAATCTGCTGACAAGTATTAATCGTCAACTCCGGCTTACTCTGGTAAGCCTCAAGTACACTAATCAGCATTAGCCTTCCACTTTCTTTCCAGTTGTCTAAGTAACTCTGTGTTGTTTTCACCCAAACCTGATCATGAAAAAAGGGCATCTTTAGGACCTGAATATATCGATTAAAAACATGCCGAGGCGTTTTACCTGGGTTATATTCACTGATAATTTCAGCGACTACCGGAGTGTAAAGTTCAAATTGAGCATGAACCACCAGGGAATGATACACAACATTCCAATTCAGCTGTCTCCAGTTTGGCTGTTCTTGAAATAATCTGATCACATACTGCTTTGCTTTTGGATGCGCATACACCTCTCTTAAGCAGCTGGAGATAACTTGTGGGCTTAATGGCGTTTCAGGTGAATCCCTTTCCAGCAAACGAAGTGCCTGCTCCTGACCTGACTCGTGCCCTTGCAGTAACTTTAGGCAACTACAGATAACTTGCAGGTTTAACGGCGTTTCTGGTGAATCTCTTTCCAGCAAGCGAAGTGCCTGCTGCTGTCCTGACTCATGGCCTTGCAATAGGTTTAGACAGCTAGAGATAGTCTGGTGACCTAACGGCGTTTCAGTTGAATCCCTTTCCAGCAAACGAAGTGCCTGTTCCTGGCCTGACTGGTGTCCTTGCAGTAGCTTTAGGCAACTACAGGTAACTTCTGAACTTAATGGCGTTTCAGGTGAATCACTTTCCAGCAAGCGAAGTGCCTGCTCCTGACCCGACTCGTGCCCTTGCAATAGGTTCAAACAACTAGAGATAGTCTGGTGACCTAACGGCGTTTCAGGTGAATCCCTTTGCAGCAGGCGAAGTGCCTGTTCCCGCCCTGATTCAAGCCCTTGTAATAACTTTAAACAACTACTAGTGACATTTGGACTTAATTGCGTTTCAGGTGAATCCCTTTCCAGCAGACGAAGCGCCTGCTCCTGACCTGACTCGTGCCCTTTCAAAAGCCTTAGGCAACTGGAGGTGACTTCTGAACTTAATGGTGTTTCAGGTGAATCCCTTTCCAGCAAACGAAGTGCCTGCTGCTGTCCTGACTCGTGTCCTTGCAATAAGTTTAGACAGCTACATATAGTACCTTGACTCAGTACAGGCAAAGCTGATTTTCTTTCTAGCAGGTTAACTGCGTTGATTATTTTTTCGGAACGATCGAAGTCTTCACTCTTAATAAGATAATGCAAGTAGCCATCAAAGCTGCATCCCCGTTTATCCAATTGCTCTATATAGGACAGCTTTTCAATTTTACTCTTGAAAAAACCCTCTTCGCATAATCGATTCAATAATAAGCTAGATGTAACCCTGTCAGAAAACCTTTCTAAAGCCAAATCCAAGACCTGGTGGTGCAAGAAGTGGCTTTCATCCATTCCCTGCACTATTACATAGCTTATACCTTCTTCAGCCAAAGTATCGTGGTTAAAACTTAGATAGTTTTCACTGTTTCTATTAATATAACTTCGCAGCCTTTCATTGACTTCACCTTTCCCTTCCAGACTAAAATATGTGCCATATTTCGTGGAGTCATCAAAAAAATCAGCTAAGTAACAAAAGTCTTTCTCATGGAGTAAAGTCTTGTTATTTTTATAAAGCCAGGACCAGTAAACCAAAGCTTTCGCAAGTGCAGAGTGTTGCTCATATATTTTTTTGATATCGCTCTGAATTATCGCCCGATAATGACTCATCAAGTTGCAATCAAGTGAAAATAAAGCCGATTCGTCTCCTGCCGTTCTAGCTAGAATGAATAGCAAAAGAAACAGGCTTGCCTTACTGTAGTCCTCCTTCTTTGACATTATTTCATGTGTGCTGCTCCATTGCGGCATCCTTTCAACAATAGCGCTCAGTAGATCATGATTTTCGTCTGGTTTTAAGCTATATAAGTTATTATCAGGGTTGAATAAATACTTTAAGTACGGCTTCTGCTCAGGAAAGCGATCTCCTATCACCAGTCTGACGGAGCGATTACCAGAAAGCGCATTAAATAGTTCGTTAAGGTGGTTAGAGTTATCCGAAAAACGGTACCAATCTTCAATAAAGACTAAATATTTCCCTTGTGTCCATGGAATGTCCGCCATAGCGTTAATGAAAAAATCATCTATGTCCTCCAGCCAAATTACAGAATATTCTGATTTACTCAAGTTGAAGGCTATCCGTCGAAGTAAGGTAGACTTTCCTGACCCTCCGGCCCCACTCACAACAGAAGCTACTCGCATATCAACGTCGTCATGAAATGATTTTATGATCTGTTGCTCAATATCTGCTTCAATGCTGCGCCTAATATCCCAACGCTGAGCAATACCATACCACTGACAATCATCTTTTAATTTAGCCGTATAAAAGTGATAAGGGGCAAAGTGTTCCTGAAAGTTTTCAGCTATGCCTTCAAAAAAGGATTCGCTAATAACTAGGGCTCCAGGGGGGTTGAAAGATTTAGTCTTTTTTTTTAATTGCTTTTTTCTTGGCCAGACAGGGTGCCAAGGCAGCTCTTCATCGGACTCACTATCTGGCCCAGCCCATACTACAGGTAATGTATTATTTGGCGTGTTATGAGGCATCACAATCAATGCCTGACTATCATCGTATCCCAAAGGGTGGGCTGGATATAATTTTTTGCCCCATTCAAGACATACTGCCTTGACTAGTTCTCTCTCCTCTTGCGTAGTGAACACGTACGAATTATCACTGAATGCCATATATTCGTCATAAAGAGGTCGACATACGAGCAGGCTATTAAAATTAGTATCTCGCCTAATATTTTCCTGTCCGTTCTCAAACCCAAGAAGCGCTACATAATGACATCTTGCCCTTGCATTTTTCAGGTAATTATTAAAGAACTTCGTAGCTTGATTACCAGAACCAATAATATCGTCAAAAAAAACAATATCTATATCGCGATTCAAATGTGCTCTAAAATCATCAGATTTAAAGTTCTTTTCTTTTAAGCCAAGCTCTTTTCCATATTGATATAAAAACTGACTACCACTTGAAGCAGATGAAAGTTCTAGTGGATAAAATAAAACATCTTTTAGATCATCTCTGAATATTTTCTTTATGTGCTTTGCTGCTATATTTACATAATCTCGCATCTCATCATCAGTGATGTATTCAATATTTTTCAGCAAGGTCAAAGCTGCTTTACACTGGGACGGCCTAAAGTTACAGAGCCATCGGGTCACATCTCGATATTTATCTTGAAAGAAAGCACTTCTTCTGGGAACCCAGTGTTCTACTATTATCTCTAATTCAGATTTGTGTTCAGCAATGAATTTTTGATGTGGATTCATAATCCCTTCCCCATTTAATACTATCGACTATTTGTCCAACCTTTATCTAGCCTTACCTTAAGCTAATCCAAAGAAGCAAAGCACAAAGGTAGAGTAGCTTCTACCAGTGTATTAGTGATAATGCGGATAAGGCCATTGACCAATAAACCAACATGCCACCAATAAAATTTATTATAATTAGATCAAAAACCTACCATCTCTAGTTTCAGCCTTCAAGCCTAATATAAAGCCCCAAGGTAAGTGAGGCACTGGTTCTGGTTATGAAAGTCATGAATAAAATCATATCTTTCATAATCTTAAGAAGAGAACTTGCTTAGGCGAATACTCTATGAGTTGGGAGCGCGAGACGCGAAGCGAGTTCGAACGACTCGTATACTGGTTTATGATCCTGCCCTGAACTTGCATAGAGGAATCATTACTTTGCGTATAAACAGATCCCGAATCAAAAACCGTGCGGGATGACGCTGTAGAATGTTAGTTTTGCCTTCAATGACAACTGCGAAGCTGTGTTGCCACAGCTTTCTTGGTACTGGAGCCAAAGAAAATGCCAGTAACATCTTTGCTCAGCTCTCCTTTATCAACCTTTCGCACTAAGCATTTCGCTGAGTAAACACCACTTTAAAACTCGCACCGCCCTGCTCGTTTTTGCAGGTAACGCTGAGTTTGGCATCGTGAAAATCAACGACTTCTTTGACAATTGACAGGCCCAGTCCACTGCCGGTCAGGGTGGATTGCTCTTGTCGCCAGAAACGCTCAAACAAACGGTCATAGTACTGTGATTGGATCCCCGGGCCGTTGTCGCTTACTTCCAGTTCGGTAGTGGTCACTTTTACCTGAATTTTGGCGTTATCCTGCGAGTGTTTCAGGGCGTTTTCGACCAGGTTTTTGATCATGATGTGCACGGCGGCTTTGTCAGCCAGGATCTGATCTGTGTCGGGGTCCGCATCCAGGCTTAATTCTTTATCAAACTGCAGTGCCAAAGGGGCAAGCATCATACATACTTCCTGCGCCAGTGCAGACAAACTCACAGGTACTTTGTTATACACCACAAAATTTTGCGCACGAGACAGGTCCAGTAGCTGTTGAACCACCCGGGTCATATACGCTACATCGTTGATGATTTCTTCGCGGATCTGGGGGGCAATATCGGCCAGCTGAACCCGGGTATTTAACACAGCCAGTGGCGTTTTAAGCTCGTGGGCCGCGTTTGCCACGAACCGCTTTTGCTCATCAAAGCCGGCCTCTACCCGCTCCATTGCCTGATTAAGAGAATTCACTATGGGCTGAATTTCATAAGGCAGGCCCTCATTGCTGAGCCTGAAGCTCAGTTGCTCCGGCTTGATTTGCTTTAACTGACCTGCCACGGTTTTTACCGGTTGCACCACAGAGCGCATGGACAAATACCCGACCAGCATAAACACCCCAAATGCCGCAAAAATGGTAATGGCGGTCACCCGGTTAAGTGCCGGTATCACAGCTTCGTTCGCCAGTTCGGTGATTAAATCATTGCGCGCCATATCCAGCACCAGCGCCTGACCATTCAACATGAGTTCAGTACGAAAGCGGTCCACGCCCGCCAAGTGAGAATACCCAACCGGAATATCCCCAGTCAGCGCTTCAAGCGCAGCCGAGCCTTGATCATTGCTTACGGACTGAAGCAACACCTCATTATTCGCAACACGAATAACACGAAACGCAAAGTTATTATACAGGGCATCATAGCCCCATTTTTCAATCACGCTATCGGGGGCATATATAAGCTGCTGCTGTTCAAAACGCAGTGCGTCTGCGACATCTTCGCTCATCCCCTTCATACTGACTTCCAGCGCCAGGTTGGCATAGTTCATCGAAAACAAATGTAAGATCACACCAATGCCGGTAAATACGACAGAGCCAATTAGTATAAAGTGCAGATATATCTTGCGAGCAAGCGAGTTTTTAATGATCTTCATGCCAATATGTATCCTATGCCGCGAAGCGTTTTAATGGTCACGCCAGCTTCTGTGCCATCGAGCTTTTTGCGTATTCGGTGAACCGCGACTTGCAAGGCGTTATCGGTGACTTCAAACCCCATCGCATAGATGGCATCGTAAAGCGCATCTTTGCCAACAGTCAGCCCAACATGGCGCAACAGATATTCCAAAATAGCCACTTCGGTTTTACCCATAGAAAGGTTTTCACCACTCACCGTCACTCTGCGAGATTTGGGGTCAAGGGCGAGATTGCCATGAGACAACAAAGTGCCTGTATACTGGCTCGGTCGACGCAGCAAAGCACGCATACGCGCGAGCAATTCGCCAATGTCGAAGGGCTTGTTAATATAGTCATCTGCGCCCAAATCCAGCCCGGCAATGCGGTCATCGACACTACCGCGCGCTGTTAAGATCAAGACAGGCACCGGGTTTTCAGCTTCACGCAGTGTTGCTATCACATCCAGTCCGTCTTTGTCGGGCAGACCCAGATCCAGAATAATGGCGTCGTAGTGCCAAAGGGCCATTTGATCATGTAATGCACCCGCACTGGTGGCAATATCGGCAGCATAGCCTTCCTTGGTCATAGCCTGCTGGATAAAACTGGCCAGTTGCAGGTTATCCTCAGTGATCAAAATGCGCATACTAGGTTCTCCATTGTCTGACTGTGCAGTACTTTCTCTCGTTATTCCGTGCATATATTAACCAGGCGTGGCACATCTGCCGATGAGTGCTGACTACATTTGGGTAACAGCAGTTGCAGTAACACCGGAATGACCACCAGCACCAGTATTGTAGAAGTGATCAACCCACCGATAACGGCCCATGCCAGCGGTGGCCACAACGGACTGCTGGCTGACGTTAGCGGCAGCATGCCCACGATGGTTGTAACTGTAGTGACTATAACAGGGCGTACTCTATTTTGTACCGATAATATGATGGCTGTCTGAGTATTCTGACCGCCTTGTACGTAAAACAAAGTACCGTCGATCAATAAGATAGCATTATTTACCACAATCCCTGCTAATGCCAGAATACCCAATACTGACATAAACCCGAACGGAACCTGTGCCAGACTCAACATGGCAGGTGCACCTATAACGGCAAACGGAATGCTCAGCATCACAAGTAAGGTTAAACGCAGTGAGTTGAACTGCAGTATCAGGGCTATAAAAAGTAGCAATGCGCCAACTGGCAGCGTTTTAACCAGTGCATTATTGGCCTCACCAGATTCCGCCATTTCGCCCCCAAACTCCAGTTTAAGGCCATAGCGCTGTGCAATAGCTGTTAGTGCTGGCTTCAGCTCAGTGAGCAGTTCAGTCTCATCCACACCCGGTGCCACTTCACTGATCAGTTTAACCACGGGCACACCGTTTCTGCGCTCCAGAAGCGCCGGCTGGCCAAGTACCTGAGTATCTGCCAGCGCATGCACTGGTACGGGTTTGTCTATCAAAGACGTGAGTACACCAGTATTCATCATGTCCATGCTGTCATGGCTGGAATTCGGGTCGTACAATACCACCGCTGTTGGCTCATCGTTAAAACTCACTTGCGTCATAGTCAGGCCTGAACTGCGCCAGGCCAGATAGTCATTGAGTTGGCTTTCCGTCAGACCAAACTGACTAAGGCGTTGCTGATCAAACGTCATCGTCAGCTGTGGTACGGGGACCGCGTAGTCTTTCCCCGGCGCTTCGAAGCGCGCATCTGCTTTGAGCATGGCAAATACCTCTTCACCGGCACGGCGAAGTACATCGTAATCTTCACCACTTAGCCACATTACCACAGTACTTTCTAATGGCGGTCCCTGGCCCAGTTCACGGGCGCGCAACACGGCCTCTGGATACGCTTTTTGCAAGCTGGTGTTAAGCTGTTCAACTAACTGAGCCATATCTGCATTGGTTTGTGCAGTGAGTACCACACGGCCAATATGACTTTCATCCGGCTTTTGCGCCAAATTGTAGTAAAACCTCGGGCCAGAAAAGCCATTGAACACTAAGGTACGCTGGACGTCGGCTCGGGCGCTAATGTCTTCAGCAATTTGGTTCAATATGCTGGCTGTATATAGTTTATGACTGCCCATTGGCAGCTCTACATCCACAATGGCCTGATTACGATTGGTTTTTGGAAAAAACTCGCCATCAGCTTGTGGCAATGACATTAATCCGGCGCATAAACCAACAGCCGCAACCAAAGTGAGCGCTTTATATTGCAACGTAAACTGCGATAAAGCCAATGCGCCCCGCTCTAAGTGTTGTTGCAACTGCTGCTGCCAGCGTGACGCCCTCAGTGTGCGAACAGGCAAATAGCGGTTAAGCAACGGCACCAATGTCAATGCAATCGCGTAGCTGGCTACAATACACAAAATAACCATCACCGGAATACTGGCAATAAAGTCTGCCACACTGCCCTTGGCCATGAGCATAGGTAAAAATGCCGCTATCGTTGTCACGGTGGCCGCGCATAAAGGACGCCATAGCTCATGGATACTTTGGATGGCGCTGTGCAGAGGGTCGGTGCCAGACGAAATATGGCGATTAAACCGCTCGGCAACCACAATACAATTGTCAACCATCAGGCCCAGAGACAAAATAAGTCCTGCAATCGTCATCTGGTGTAACACCCCATCCATGGCACTGAATGCCGCTATGGCAGATAGCGTGATAGCCACCACTGCAATACACACACTGACAGCCCCGCTTGCGGACAAGAAAATAAACAAAATAGCGGCAATGGCAATCAGGCTAAGCATTAAAGATTGCATCAGGGCATCTTTGCGCTTTTTGGCCCACTTGGGCTGGAATAACTCAATGCTCACGATCTCTGCGCCATGGGTCTGGTTAAACTGCTCAACCAGCTGGGTGATCTGCTCTCCTGCCTGAGCAATACGGATCCGGTTGGGTACCAGGGTTACTGCCACGCCAAGTTGCTGCTGACCGTCAACCCAGAAAGACTCTCGGGCTTTGGGGTCGGTACGATAGTGGACATCTGCCAAAGTTGAAAGAGGTAACTGCTGACCCTGAGCCGTTGCTATCAGGGTATTTTTTAATTCATCGGTAGAGTCTAACTGAGCCACCGGAGATAAGATCAGGTTAGCTCTGTCGTCAGTGATGCTGGCCACCGAATCTGTATTATTAGCAGCTGCTATACGCTGTGCAATCTGCAACGGGGTAATACCCGTTTGCTGCATAGTCTGCTGTGAAAAAGCCACCGCTATCTGTTGGCCCGGATCGCCCACCAGCTGTGCATTACGTACCGTGCTAAGTGCCAATAGCTGGTCACGCAGCGCGATGGCAAGTTGGCGCTCCTGCAACAAATCTCCCCGACTGCGCACTGACAAAAAAATACCCTGGGTGTCCTGCACGCGATCCATGATGGTCATCGACAACGTCGGGTTACTCTGGCGTATTGGCGCAATACTTTCTTTGATCCGTTGCCAGACCTGATCGGTGTTGTACACGGTTTCTTTTAACTCAATATCCAGTGACGCAGCGCCATGTTTAACCTGAGCACTGTAGGCCTGGATCTCATCTATTTGTGCTAACACGCGCTCTAGCGGGCGAATGTAACGCTGCGCCAAAGACTCGGCTTCGAGGCCACTGGCATTGAGCACAATCAGACCATTGCGATATGGAAAAGTGGGATCTTCCTGCTCAGGAGCACTAAACCAGCCTCCCACACCAGCAAGGCACACAATACATATCAAACCCAGGATCAGGCGTGGGTTGACAAACCAGGGCGTTCTATTCACAACTTACTCCTTATAAAGCGAGGGGGTTTGCAGCGTCCGACTGTCTGCAAATACCAATGCAGGTGATTCAAGCGCTTCTTCACTACTTACCAATATATGATTGGCTCGCCCTGTTACGACCTGCACGTACTGGCGTCGTTCAGGGCTCGATTGCAGCACGACATAAGACCGACCTGTTTCGTCATAATGCAAGACACCGCCTGGCAGCTGATACAAGCGCTGATCTGAAAGCGGTATTTGTAATTGTACATTCAGGCCCATCCAGCTTTGCTCTTGTGCTGCCAGTTGGACTTTCAAAAAAAAGAAAGGAGAGCGAGACCCCAGCGGCAATACGCGCTCTACAATTACCCCCTTAATTGACTCATTTAACGCGGGCACAAATACCTCTACCTGCTGTTGTGCATTAACTTTTAAGGCCACCTCTTCGGGAATTGCAAAGCGGGCATGTAACGCATCAGCCGCCTGAAAGTTCATTACCGTTTGCCCAGCGTCAGCGTACTCTTTTTTACGTACCAGAAGATCGCTCACCACCCCATCAAATGGCGCATTGATGGTCAACTCCGCAAGTTGATTGCGCGCGGCATTCACTTCGGCCTGCGCCTTATTTATCTGCTGATAGGCCATATCCAGGTCACGACGAAGCTTGTCCAGCTGAGACTGAGTTTGCAGGTTACGTTTTACCAAAGCCTCAGCACGCTCGAATTCGACTCGGGAATTGGTAAACGCCGCATTTGCCCGCTGGAGTTCAGCCCGGGCCTGATCCAGTAGCGCATAAGCCACGGGATCGTACAGCTCCATCAAGGCTGTGCCCCGAGTCACAAACTGCCCGGCATGTACCCAGAGCTTTTCTACCCGACCCGATTTCAGCGCAGCCAGCTGAGTGTCTTCTGCGCCTTCAATCTGGCCATAAAATACTTTCTTTGGTACGTCCATAACCCGCTCAGGCAGCACAGTGGCTAACTGAATAGCTGGCTGATTAGAATCAGCCTCTATATAAGCGTCACGCTGCTGGTCCTTACAGCCAAACAGGGCTATCAGACTCAGCAAAACAAGAGGTTTAGAAGACATATACATACCCCAGCAATAGTTGCGCAGCACCAGATTTATCTATCAATGGAGAGTCTTCGATCTCGCTGCCGTAGGCGGTATAGCTCAGGTCAGCCTTAATCATATGGTTTTTACCAAAGAACCAATCACTGGAGACACCCACCTCAACATTCATGGTTGCTTCGCCCACATAAGCCATGCGTCCGGCGCGTTGCTCATTGGGTAGAACACCATAGTAATAGTCAACCAGATCTTCACTCAGATAACTGGCAGACACATAGGGTACAATGCGGCCATCGCCTACGTTAAATGGTACGCCATAACTTACACTAGCCTCATACCCTTTATGGGTGCTGGTCACATCGTGCATAAAAGAAAAGCCAAATTCGCCAAACTCAGTGTCCAGCTCCCCTTCAAACCCAAAGTCGAAACTCATGTCCCTGTCTTCCATGCCCAGGAAAATGTCACCATCGGCTTCTTCGTAACCATCCAGCCGCAACTGACCCACAACCGAAAACTCTATATTTTCTTGCTGCCAGACTTTATAACTGCCACGCGGTCCTAATAATGAAAAATTACCAGACTGAATGGCCAAAGCCGGCACCAGAATGGTCTCATTGCCAACATCTGTATAGCCCTGATCCTGAGAGACAATTGCTGCGCCAATCCCCCATTGAATGCCTTGGTCCTGATCGTCAGCCAGAGTAGAAAAGCTCATAAGTGCCAGAGAAATCAAAGAAAGTGTTTTGTTCATTACCGTGCTCCGTTAGTCAAACTTACTGTATCGGACAACTCATTTGTCCGGGGTTAAGTAAAACTTAAGGGAACAAACTTTCTTGAAACTTACAGCCCGGTAATTTTTGAAAATTATGATTTGAGGTCAATGATGCACAGATTGATATGGCGCTATCGTATCAGTAGTTATGAGACAGTGTCGACACCTGGGCATGTTAACGAAGCAGTGGTATTAGAGCTGAAGAGACTTACTAACTTGTTTAAAATACAGGCCGATAACGAACTATCAGCCTGTTAATCAGCCACAAACAACAGCAGCTTATTCATTAGGTTTTGGCAGCACACTTTTAATGTGAGCCGGGAAGTGAAAAGCTCAACCTTATTCGTCACCGTCTTCAGACCTGACGTACCTTGCCTGAAAGCGGTTTCTCGCTAATTGAATGAATTATTGACTCGCGGGGCATGCCTACCACTTTAGTGCTCGTTCGCACCAACACACTTTATCACGGCTGAAATAAACTGTTCTGGATTATCAAGACCGATGAAAATGCTCTCCACCGCGCCTTGCGGTTCAGCCAACTCAATTTTAACATTCGGGTTACCAGCGTAATTGTAACGCTTTACGCACTGGGCTCTTGCCACATATTCGTCATGCGATTGTATTTTGGCGATGTTTCTTAAAGGGATAACAAACGAATGAAACAGGCCATAACGAATGACTAGCTCATTACCAACCAAAGAGACCGGCCTGCGGGACACCGCGCGATACTCTGCAACAAAGAAGACCAAGCTTGCAAAGGTAAGAAAAGTCACAATATTCGCAGCCAACGGTGACCAGACAAAATGTAAAAATAGATGCATGATCGGCATTTCGAGGACAATCAAGAAAATGAACCCAAGTAAGTTACTCTTTGCGCCATCTTTTTGGTGATATGTAAAGTGCTGCTCACCACAAAAGTGCTCTGCTTTTACTCGCTTTGCAAAGAGCGCAAAAGTCCACATGCGTATTTCAAAGGTAAATAACCTCGCCAAAGTGCTGTCACCCAAATACCGATTAACTGATGTTTCTATCGCGCTATCCGGATCTTCGAGCTGACCGATGGCAACCTTAATTGAAAAATATACGGTGATCGCTGCCACCAGTTCAAGCAACAAAATTGCCGCTAAAACAAAATAACGGCCGCTTTCAAGGTAATGCCAAAGCAATTTGCTGTGTTCGGGAATAATATAACTCCCCACCAAAATAGCCAAACACACTAGGACAATCGCTTTTAGCAAGGCTTGCTTATAATTCTTGACACATAAGAAGCACAAGACGGGTAGTACAAGCAACGCATCTAAAAGATATAGCCACTCAA
Organism: Pseudoalteromonas sp. PPB1; assembly: GCF_015356275.1. Lineage (NCBI taxonomy): Bacteria > Pseudomonadati > Pseudomonadota > Gammaproteobacteria > Alteromonadales > Pseudoalteromonadaceae > Pseudoalteromonas > Pseudoalteromonas sp. PPB1. The sequence goes on from NZ_JACEQV010000031.1 coordinate 22,552, forward strand.
AGTTTGCATGACCATAATCATTTAGCCAGCTATCAGACTGGTAATAGACTCCCCACCAGATTGAAATACATAGCAGAAATATCACTGGGACTTTTGACTTTATCGAGTCACTCATACACCTTTCCTTTTGATGTAGTGCTTAACATTACGCTTTACTCTGAAAGCACTGATTTTTTACCTCTGGCAATATCCTATATTGTACAGACCTGCCTTGCAGTGTTTCAAAGTTAATTTTGAAGGCTTTATGTCACTATACTTGCGAGTGATTGAGCAATCATTTAGCGAATGATGTGTTATTTAACAGCAGTAAATCGATGCCACTTATTGATATCTCACAAAAGCTATCATCCCTATAGCGGTTTTAACTAAGCAGGCTATTCTGAAACGGTCATTGTACTCATAGCTTATAATTTACCTGCCGGCGCATGGTGGCACTAGCTCCGTCACTTGCTGCTATATATTTGGATATTCCAGTTGAGCAACACCAAGAGCCCCAGCCATGAAATAAGGAAATCAAAAATTAAGGGGAGACTATCAGGACCGCTTTCCTTGGCTCACGCCAGTATTTTTAGATAAATCAGACAGTTACGGGGCGTTAAATGCCATGTCATAACTAGTCAAACAAGAAGCTAGGCTGGCGTTGCTCACTGGTTACTTTGGCTGGCTGCTACTTCTCTACCTTTCTCAATTACCATGTTCAGTGATACGGGTTAACCTGTACTACCCAAGTTTGAGCACCGCAAATTAAAAACGTTTAACCATGGCAAGCCTAATTAAAAATCAACCATGACGTGCTCGTGCTTTTGCCCGTTCTCTTGTGCCCGCTTCTGCCCTTTTTGATACTCTTGCGCGATCATTTCTTCTATCACTGACGCTTTTTCATTGAAGTCTTTTTCTGATAAATAGCCAGCTTCAAATAAGTCCTCAAGCTCGTCCAGCTTCTCTTGCAGCTGTTTGATCTTTTCAAGATTGACACCCAGGCGCTGCATTATAATGGCTTCTTGCATCTCGCCTAAAAAGTTATCGTTGCGGATCGTCGTCTGCAACTCTTTTCGCTGATATTGCAAACTAACCTCAGAGGGTTGAGACTCCGGCATTTCCATAGCAAGCTCCTGACTGAAGCCTGAGTCTGTATTTCCACTCCCCGGCAACTTACTGCCAGTGTCAACTTTGTTTTCAGCAGCCACTAGGCCAGCACCGGCCGTTTTGTACATTAACATGGTAACTCCTTGATACATTTCTAATACCTATCTGTATGTATCAAAATTTGAGCCAACTATGAGATTGTCATGTTAGATAGGCCTGAAGCGGAGTTGAGATAGAGTGGCTACCCAATGTTTAACCAACATGAGTTTATTACTCCGCGACGATAAAAGGCACCTGATCCCGGGCACAACACCATCAAAAAAACTTTTCAGCTCAGGCACGTAAAATAGATACGAACTCTCTGTGCAATTGACAAACTCTCACCCCAGTGTGAGTGTTAAAAATCAATGTCCCCGCCATTGCCTTTAGTACTGAGCAAGTAACGAAATAAACGACCCAGGGCCCGCAAAAACCAACTGATTACATCGATTGGAAACTCAATAATCTCTTCGAGGAAATCCATTGTTGCGCTCTCTGTCTCGCGTTTCCCACGTTTTTTACTTGGCCAGTGCACGTATGATATAAAATACAAAAAACCACCGACTAGCAAACAGGCCCAATGAAAGTGGCCGGTCAACACACCCAAAATCAAACAGGTTCCGGTAAAAAAGCCCATAAGGGCTAAAGCAATTTTTAACTGTTCCATAGTTCATGTCCTTTTATGCGCCATCTCCAAACGCAGTCAAATCAGGGGAGCAAGTAAACAAAGCGAGGAAGCTGACAAGCCTTGTTAAGGCACCTTAAACTCCTTAATTGAATAGCTACATTCATCATCAACAACCAGATCGTCCCAGTCAACCACAATTGTTCAGTGGAAAGCCATATAATGGGTGGTATTCAATTCGCAGGGCATCTGCATTCAGAATTACCTCTTTTGCCAAATTGAAGCGCCCTTCAATAGTCACCTTTTGCTTCCCTTCTAATAATTGAGGCTTTCCTTCAACCACTTGCACTTTGCTGTAGTCCAAAAATATGCAGGCGTCAGTCGCAGTAAATGAGTATTCTGTCAATTCAAAGCCTTTCCATTGCATGCTCTGTCTTTCTACTCTTTCAACCGTTTCTGCATTGTTGGCCCAATGCATAATGCCCCAAGATGAGATAACCAGGAAAATTGACATACCCAGTGTAAAAATTATGGCATATACACTTTTTGAACTAAAAATTACCATGATTGCTCTCAAACTACTCATTAGGGAAGTTAGTTCTAAATAGTTATAATATCCGGGAGTGAAAAACCTTGCCTTCAGCACACTGGGAATCATCCCACGTAGGATTAATTATCTCCAATACATATAGGACCAACAGAAGAAAGTACGGCATGGTTTACCCAGTTTTTTATGATACGTAGCTACGCATCATCACCAATATGACTGGCTATCTTATAAAGGGCTATGCAAGCTAACAAGAATGGAATACTCAATATCACGAAAAAAACACTTTCGACTAATATCTCACTATCTGCCGCCGACTCCATCAAAATGTCTATTGTTACCCACTGTGCCATTGAAACAGCAACAAACCCTAATATCGAGTAAAATAAGACATTCCCCCAGGGTAACCCTTTAACCTGACTGAATTTATACGCAGCAATACTGACTACTATGGTACTTACTATACCAATCAAAGCCTCAATCGCTTGAGAAACAGAATAAATGATAAAAAAGGCGCTATTTCCTTCCATGCTTCAAACTCCTATAAACAATGTGCGGCACAACGCCTTCAAGTACAAGTCGGGATGTCGCCCGGGCCCCTGAAAAAGCATAGCACCGCATTCCTGGAAGCTCCGATTCTAGAGCCCTTTTGCTTCAAAACAACTCATTAGTAATTTTCGTCGCTTTATTTCTTTCTCTGTAGCGGGATATTTTCGATAGCTGAATAGAGTTGATGTATGTTCAGACACACAAGCCCCTACCACATCTATATCAAATTTTTCGACATGGTTGCTGCTTACCTCATAATTGTTATCACATGCATAATTAACATAAGCAAATAGAGGCCCTCCGCCCAACCTTGGGTGTTTCAACTTAACTTTTTCAGTAATGCTAAGCTCTTTCATAGGAAGAAAACCCTTGCTTTTAAGCTCTTGAAAAATAAATTCAACCCCAATTTGAGTATTTACCTGAATTGGAGATTTGTCCTTTTTATTTTTATCGATTAGCAAAATAGTAGCCTTGTTATACTCTTTTTTTATTTTTGAGGTTTTATCAAAGCAAGTATCACCAGTGCTTGTCAGGTTATCATATACATCTTCTTCATACGTGTAAAAATCTCTAACAAACTGATAAGCTGGAGTGCTTGCACAGCCAACTAATAAAAGCGAAATAAAAAACGAAAATTGTTTAGAAAACATTATTTAACCCCTTGATATAGTCTGATTCTCCATCACCATGTGATGGCGTCAAAATGCTTCAATGCAACAAACAGCTGAGTCATAAAGCCAAGTGTTTTCACCCTGCCAAATAACCTTTATGAGAGACAACGCCATCAGGCTTATTTCCTCGCTACTGAAACTTAGGCAAGACCAAGAACTTGCAGCAACTAAAGCTACACTCTCACTCTACCGTAACTGGGTTACAAGAATTAGAACAGTATGGTTAGCTAATCAAAGAAGAGACTAGTATAAGCACTTTATTTGAGCAGCCTTAGCCACGAGGTGATAATGAGGCTAAATGAATAGTGGTTAATTAACCAAAAAAGATACATCTGACTTTTAAAAGGAGCAATATTAATTAATGAAAAATCACACGAATAATTCACAACTCCCACCTTAAACTTTAAAATAGAAAAACCATTTTAAAAAAATCAACACCAAAACTTCCCTCTTATTTTTACTATTGCAAAAAAGTTCATGACTAATAAATATCGCTCCACTTTTCAATGGAATCCCAGTCTACTTCTTGATCAACAACCCTCGCATTTGCATAGTAAGTTCTTCGGTAAGAAAATATTTTTTCTGTAAGCCTAAAGTCACTAACAAAACCTTTTTCAACAATCTCCAAGCGTGAAACCAATTTCTTTTCTAAGTCAAAAATTGCAACTCTCGTTTTTGGCCCCTTTCTATAATCTGTTGTAAGCCATTCTTGAATAACTAAATAACGGCCACCTAGCAATTCACTGCGTTCAAACCCATAGTAGAAAGTCGGTACTTTATGTCCTTCGATTTCCAATGAGTAATATGCAGGGCCAAATTTGACTTCGCTCTTATAATTTAACTGATACTGCACCTTTGATTTTCTCGTCATTTGACTAATGTCTTTTGCCTGTTGAATACAGCTATTTAGAGTTTCATGAAAATCGACACCCGAACAACCAGCTTTACGCCCCAGCGTATCCTCTCCCTCTGCTGAATATTGAGATGGACCTACTTCTGTGCAACGAAAACGCCACTCTTTGATCCCTGCATCGATTGGATATTGCCGGGACAGCTCCAGTAGTGACTTTCTGGTTATTTGTGATTTCAAAGTATTTCCTCGAAACGCTGCTATTGCTTTGCGCCCTTTAAATGGATGTACGTCATTAGCGCTTTATACCCCACTGCAAGGTAATATATGAGGTGCCTTTTAGGCCCTTTAGCCTTTTATAAAAAACACAACACATGTATTTCCCCAACCTACTTACAGGCTCTATTGATTAGCTAGTCACAAGCCATTTAGATCAACTATCATACCGCGATAGTCAAACCCCTTAGATTTGTAGAAAGCTAACTCTACTTTTTTAAACGAATCGAGGTATGCTGCTAATAGCGGCGCAAAAAATACAGTCGCATAGTAGTGTTTTACTTCTCCATCAGGAAAATAACCAACATCATGGATTAGCCAATGTTGTATGTCGAAAAACCTGAAAAACACGACCGCAGCCAGACCAAATAGTAGAGATAAAAAAAGCTGACACCAAAGTGGTTTATCAAATTTCCATAAAATTCTACTGAGCCCAGATAGAAAAATCACATAAAAATAGAACACCGAAAGTAAAAATACAACTAAAAAATCAAGTTCCTCTGGTAACAAGAAAAAGCTAAATGCAGGTGCGACACACCCAAGCATATTTATTTTATATCTGTCGACAAAAGACTCGCCTTGGAATATTACATCATAGGGTAAAGAGGTTACTATTTTCATCTTGGCTATAACCCCTTAAAAATGTGCAACTAAATCCACTCTGAAATCAGCGCCGAAGCAGTGCGTTCTTAGCGTTACATTGTCATTAACTAATGACCTCGGTTAGAATAATACTTCCGAAAAAGATAACAGTAATGTATTAAGGGTATTAGCATGGGAATACCAGGACTAAATAACCCACCGACTTGAAAAACTTCAGGTGAACCGAAGCCAAATATTGAGTTTATAAGCACTGAAACTGAAGCCCAAATAGCAATAATTCCGCCAAGGAGAGCAAAAAATTTACAGTAGCTTTTTGTTTTTTTAGTGAGATATTCTCTCGTATTATATAACTCAACTAAAAATAGCCACAAAGAGACAATAGCCAAAGTACACATTACAAGTAATGACAACACCAAGAACTCGTATAGTTTCACTGTTTTTACTAACGAATCCAACACTATGAAGTAGCTTAAAAACAGCCCTCCAACAGCTAAGATAGTCGCAGGGACCAATACCAAAACAATATCTAAGAGTATTAATTTCCGCATAGAATTAACAAATAAGTCAATGCTCCAATATTAAGCGTCAAATACAGACTAAGCTTCACAGCGAATGAGCGTTAGCCTGACGTTACATCCGCGCCATTATTAGCATGTTATGTGTATTGCCCATACCTTTTCCCGAGCCCCCCAAAAAAAGCAAAGTTAATACTTGTATCTCAAGAACTGATTTTAATGCACTGCATTACTCGTTAAGTGTGAAAGCATACTCTGATAATTGGATACTGACTTTTTCAGGAGATTAATAATTTTATCTTCTTGTCCATCATGAACCACAATCAAACGGCCTCTCATACTATCAAACATAGTAAAGGTAACTTCAGAGCGTTTGTATTTTATCCAACATCCCACCGCTAATAACACCCAAATCAAAGTGACCACCAGCCCTGCTAAAAGCTTCTCAATCGAATCAACATTCAGCGAAGCCTTACCAACAGCAAATAGTGCCAGAAAAATAAAAGGTGACGCGATAAATTTCCATATCGCATTTTTTGATGTAGAACGAATGACATTTTCCACATCAATTTCATCATACTGGGCCTCAAACGCGATAGAATCTTCCGAGTCGCTATACTCATAAGACAACGCTTTGTCATTAAATACGAACTTAACTTTGTGCCCTTTAAACTTCTGATAAATCGTTTCCACCCGCCCTCCTGAAGTACATACACAGCAACTCGTAATCCCAGGATAGTATCATACCTATTAGATTCACTTTATGAGTACAGTTAGCGTTTCATCTAGGCTTCGTTTAACCAAAAACCTTGGCAGCCATACATATGTGCATCATTATTACACTCCAAAGATTTCAACTCTATTTCGCCCGAGAGCTTTCGCCTTTTTTAGCGCAAGTGCCGCATCACTGGGCTTTTCTCCAACTCCTACAGACCAGGTTATACCATTTTTACTAAGCAGCTCTGGACTAACAATAAAGTCCGAAGAAGCTTTCACTAATATACTGTCACCACCACAAAAAACCACTTCACAACCTGAAGCAATAAGGTGTTCTCGAATTTGTTGTAGTTCCATTGCTATCAATGCTGAGTAACTTGCAGCTTGCTCTAAACAATCTGAAAAAATCAACTTCTCTAGCTGTTTTCCTATCTCGTCACCATCAAAAACAATATACATCTCGACTCCTCAATACAACAGCTCTCGCTTATGTAAAAACTCACTATTTGGTTAGCCGCAACATGAAACAAAATCAGCCAGCCAAAATTTGGTCGCTGTTAAACAGTTTGTTATTGTGGTTTCATGCTTGAATCCCGTTTACAATCAAGTATGAATGGTTCAAAAACACTGCCGATCAACACGTGGTCTTGATAGGGCGCACCAACACTTGAACCTGAGATAGCCTCTCCGTTATTCAGGTATATTTCATCCACCGACATACCATCGTTTACATTTACCCGAAGTACTTGTGACGCTGAGAGGTTTGCATGATTTTTACTGTGCTCCAGATACTTGAGCATTTGCGGATGACCTGCGACCCACAAGTTACCTTCAGAATCCCACTCAAGGTTGTCAAGCCCGCTATCAATTGTCATTTCGTCGATGAGTTGCAACTTTCCTGTTTGGTTATCTCGAGCATAGGTTAGCAGTCTCTCACCAGTGGACTCTGAGACATACACTTTTGACGAATCAAGGCTGACTTGAATACCGTTTGGGTAAGTCAGGTCGCCAGTTAATTTAGTAATACTACTGTTATTTCCATATGCTATTCCACCACGCGCCAGACGGCCGAAGGATTCCAAAAGGCGACCAAAGCGAGTAAGGCTGCCTTTGTCGATGGTTGCATAAAAACTTTCACTGTTAATTGCCGCAACGTCATTTAGGCTATACGGTAAATCTGTTTTAAATGTTTTTGCACGTTTAAGCGCCCCATCGATAATATCAAAAATGATTACTTCACTATCAGAGCGTTGCTCACTGCCGGGGGCTGATGGGGGATGATTCACAACAAAAAGCCGATCAGCTCCATGAGGGTTCTTCCACAACGAAACTCCGTGCGGGTAAAAAGTACCGCCAAGGTCGTGAGACATAAGCGTTGGCTTTGAATAGGAGCCTGTTTGATAAGTATATATCCCACCACCACCAGACCAGTTGCGCCGATCGTGTGCAGAGATAAAAGCCAGGCCACTTGTTGGGTCAATCGTTATATCCTCAGCGCCCACAACACCCTCTACTGTACTGCAGGAGCCTGCAAAATGCGGTTCGATTGTTTTATATGCTCCGCTATCAATAATTGTATCCATGACAAAAACAGCCGGCGGTAAGATCAGGACTGCGATTCCTATTAAGCACTTTTTTAGCATTCAATTTCTCTTTGTTAATTTACCTGTTCAATTAAAGTCGGACTAATAAATAAGAACAGGTATATGTTGATAAGCCCAAATAACCAAAGCACGTGTCCCTTGTTAATTGAGTCTCTTCTTCTCATCTAACAGAGCTTGTTGCTCAATTACTATTGCTGATTGACATGCCCCGCATACTCGCCACAGGCACTTTTATTTTTTAATGATTTTGGAGCCCAATCTATGCGATAGATACAGTTAGAAGATAACCAATGGTCCTATTTAAGTAACTAGGAGTATTGTAATAATTTGTGATGCATTTTTACCCAGGCAGCCACTGAGCAATGAAAAAACACTCACAAGTAGTGAACTTGTTTTTGTTGAGCCCAAGCGCATGAGCCGCCATAGGCAACCTCAATTATGAGGAGCCAACTAATCAACATTCACCACGGCCATCCTCATCAAAAAGCGGGATGTTCTAAATTGGCGTGTGTCATTTTTAGATGGGTGATGTAATGAATACCTTGCCATTTATGGAGCCATTCGGAATTTTTTATAGGCAACTCTTCTAACTTATTGAAGTCCCCCCTACAAACATTACCACCTCAACAAAGCACTGGAGAATTCCCTCTTTAGGGTGATCAGTAGGACGAGATAGTAATTTGTGCGTAACTACCTCCATAGAACAGCCCGGATATTTGTTTCAATAAGTGGTTTTAGACAAAGCGGTCGTTTTGTTAATCCTATCGTCAATGACAAAGCAGCTTCAATTCTGCTTGATCAACCTAACTGACAGGCCAGCTGTTGGGCGATCACGCGCTCTTTGTCAGCATACGGCTAACAACTTAGTCAAATCTTGCTTTTGTAATCCCAAAGGAGTTTATGGCTGGCTTATTTGCGCGCAACACTTTCACCACATATATTAAATTTAGGAAAACTTTTTGTTTGTGCATTTTTCCTGTGTAGCAATTTCGCTGCCCGGTTATGTTGAGCAATTCTAATGTGAACTCTGAAATCTAGCTAATGACTAGCAAGAGTTGGCATTGCTCTATCCAACTAAAACTAAATTCACGACGTAAAGGAGTGATTGTGATGGCATTAATACAACAAGTTAAACAGGCACTTATCAGACTAATTGACGCAGACGCAGGCTGGTTGGAGTTGTTGAACCACCATGGCTGGCAAATCGGCTTAGCAACGTTACGGCAATTAAGTGATGATGATTTTAAACAAGCGTTATTGACCAAGCCCTTAACAATAGATAGGAACCTGGCCGGCTTTACTGACTTTCATGTATCAGCAAACCATTTAATTAGTGCCAGTGAGCCTGCTAAAAGCTTGTTATATCATGCTTTTGCGTCCCCGAATGTATTAACCAAACCGGATGGATTTGAACTTCAGGCGTTTCCGAGCAGAGCAGAGATAGAAGTTGTCGAGAACTTTGTTTTTGCCGCCAGACAAGCCACATTGGCAGACATTGAACAACAAGCTCGTACCATTATGGGCTTTCCGGACAATGTAGAGCTGGAGCTGGCTGTGTGTAGCTTTAGTACCGAATACCGTGTTGCTCAGTCAACCGTACATGGTACTCATGCCGATATGTGTTTTTCGCGTACTGGTATTGCCCGGGTAGGAACCGATGAAGCCGTTTACTCACCCGAATTAAGAGGCTATAGCGTGTTTTTAGATGACGACGATATTCATCAAATTCGTGTTTTGCCCTGCCACTTCTCTCCTTATATTGCCGCTAAGTTTAAAGGTCGTAAAGACCGTTTTGGCCCGGTCGCGGTGTTAAGCGAAAACGTAGATGATTCGAATAATGAATTTTGGGTGCCCTTACACAAGTTATTCAACGGCGAGGAATGTATTTCGGGCCTTAAACTTGACGTTGATCAGCAAGCCAATTTGTATAATCAAAAATTGGAGAAATTTGCAGAGTTACTTAACCGGGAAGGCCTTAGCGAAGTGCCGGAATCCGCGTTACGTCAGTCACCTTTCCGGCTTACTGAGTTATTAGCTGAGTGGGGTGATGCGACAACGTTTGGGGCTGGTGCTTTAGTTCCGGTTGCCCACCCTTTAGTTGCAGGCGCCGCTTTGGATGGAGCGCCGTTAGATTTTATGACTCCTAAAATGACAGACAGAGGCCTCTTTTACAATGCGTTTGCTCCGACTTTGGCGATGCAAGCCGAAAGAAGCGGTGCGCGCCCTTGGCCCGAGTATGCCCATATTCGGGAAAAGGTTAATGAAGATGGCAGCAAGACCAGTTTGACAAACAACCCTGATGTCATCGACATCACCAAACAAGGTGGCTTTAATGCACTCCACTACCTGGATTTTGCCGCCGATGGCTCTGTCACGCCTCATGTTAAAGTGGCTGAAAGTAATACTGGTTTGTCGCACAATGGCAAACCGCTGGAAAGCATCAGTGCATATAGTTTGGTTTCTGCGCCCGACTTCTTCCCTAAGGTGCGTCAGCGTTTTGTTTATAGTTGGTGGAAAAATGATATTCCCAAACAGGCACGTGCGGGTACCCTACCTGCCTGGTGGAGCTGGTTGGTTGAACACAACCATTGGCAAAACTTATGGCGGGCAGATCCAACCCCGTTATCTGACTTAAGGGTCGCAGCAAACATTCAGTTACCTAATTCACCTTTTACTAAAAATGATATCACCGCTAGTGCAATAGTAGCTTTACCTCAGGCCGAAGTGGCAACGGATGGCACAACTGCTGAAATCATAAAAATGGCTCATCCAAAGCGAAATACCTTTTTGCCGGATGGCGCGGCTGGTATTTTTGCCCCTGGCTGGGATACCAGTTTTGATACTTTAAGTACCCCGCAAGGCAATGTGGATCATTTGGCCGCGTATGGTTTAGGTAGCCCCTTTCCGGAGGATGCCAAGTTATGTGCTGCGCTGAGCACCTTTTGGCCAGCAGCTGCACCTGATACTACTCGCACCTTTTTTGAAGTGCCTTTTAGCGCAGGTAGTGTTGTGCCATTAACCGATGCCGAAAGCGGCGTTGGTGATGAAGTCTCGTGGGATGGCTTAACCGGCCCTCACTTTGTCGACCGTAATGCAGAGCGTAGTGTAGTGCAATTCCCTGATTATCCTCGCGCCGATTACACTCGCAATGCGTTGAATGGGCTATTTTCAATTGCACAAACCAGCAAGATCTCGCTTGAAGAATATAAACGTCGGATAGTGGCCATGCTTAGGGTTTACCGGGCAATTGATAAGCTTGATAACAAAAATGATGCACATATAGTGTCGTTTAAACAAGTTAACCCGGGAGATAGCGAATTAGAGCAAGCAGAAGCGCGCACCAATGTGGATCTAACCGGTCCTATTTATCGCGTTGAGGGGTTTGATAATGAATTTTCCGGTCAGCAAAACGTGTCGTCCCCAACCCCCACAGATGAATCCAAACACTATGCCCAATACCAGGTTAAGGTAAGTTGGGTGGTATTTGTCGGATCAGGCGACAATGTACTAATGCGTTTAAACCTGGGTGACGGTTCGGCTCGCCGCAGTAACTGGGTTAGTCGTGATGTATAAACCCGTTTTATGCTATTTAAGCTATCCGGAGTCGCTTAATGTCCGGTGCTGATTTATTGATAATAGGTGGCGGCCCGGCTGGTTGTGCAGCCGCTATTACCGCCCGTCAGAGCGGGCTTAATGTCATTTTAATTGAGCGGCAGAGTTTTCCCCGGCATCGGCCGGGGGAATCTTTACACCCGGGTATACAGCCCCTTTTTCGTCAACTGGGTATTGAAGACAAAATACTGGCAGAAGCCCCTCTGCGTTATAAAGGCCAATGGACTGAACAAGGAGACAACACCACCTTTCAAGCATTTGGAGAAGATGACAACGGCAGCTGGCAAGGTTTTCAGATCCCAAGAGAACAGTTAGATCTGTGTTTAATTGAACAGGCCCGCTTGCTGGGCGTAGATATTCGCCAGCCTTGCCGTGCCCTGGAAATAGTCAGAGATAGTGGCAAGGTTACGGGCTTGTCTACAACTCAAGGTGAGATCCTGGCACAGTGCATTATTGATGCCTCCGGCGGCAGACATTGGTTAGCGAAACAACTAAATACGGGCCTGACTTATTTAAGTCGTCCACTTTATGCACGTTATGGTTATGTCAGTATTAATCAGGCTTCTGACTGCATTGAACAACCGAGATTTAAAGTGTTAACCAATGAATGGCAATGGTTAGCTCAGATCTCTGAGCGTACCATTCACTGGACACGTTTATTTTTTGATGAAAACACGTTCATTGAAGATGCAAAGCCAACAGCACCTTCCGATGCTAATAAGCACACTAGAGCACAGAGAAAAATCAATGCGCCGCCAACAGAGTTAGCTCACTTACCAGGGCTAGGCGGTATTAAAGGGGCTGACGTTAGCTGGCGAAAAACCAAGGTGCCGGCAGAGCCGGGTTATTACATTGTAGGAGATGCTGCATTTGTACTTGATCCAACATCGTCACACGGCGTGCTTAAGGCCTTAATGTCAGGTATTTATGCTGCTAACTTAGTCGCACAAGTCTACAAGCAAAAGATTAGTGACTCAGTGGCTGCTGAGATCTATAACAACTGGCTTACTCAATGGTTAGAGGGGGATGTGAATAAACTTAAAGCCTTTTATCAGAATACTCTGGATCTGCAATCATCGGATTAGGACGTCAATCAATTACTTTTGAGCTACTATTCAGTCAAGCCAATCGACATAAGAAATAGCCAATTTAAATCAATGAGTGGGCTAGATATTTGTGTCGATATATAAGGTAAGCTACTAATTGTCCTGTTAATACTGCTAACGCCTCAACCTCCAGTGGCGTTCTCGCCGCCCGGTTACTTTGGCTTGTTAATATACCAGCGATGAACTTGATACATAGCCAAAGTCACAACAAATGCGCTGAAAGCCACTATCAGGGGCGCAAAGGAAAAGATGTACAGAAACAGTACGAGAGAACAGAGCCCTGAAACCAATGAAAAAGCAATATACCCATATCCTATCTTACTATGACTCTTTGAATAGGTAAGCCGGACTAAAGCAACGAAGCCAATCAACCCCAGATACGCACAAAGACCAATTAACAACACAGAAATACCTTTTTGGTCAAACGCAAATAGATTGAGCGTTGAAAGCACTATCCCCTGAAAAATTAGAAGACCAACGGGGATAGTCAGTAAACCAACAATTATCTTTGAAATAAATGTCATCTGATTCTCAATTTTACACTAATGCTTGCAGCAAGTATGTATCTGCTTTGACTGCGCTTGTTATATACCCTACTGCTGTTGATAATGACACAGCTCTTTTAACGCCTTGTAAAGCCCAACTGCCATTGTGAAATCATTATCAAACTCATCTAATCGCAAGTTTAAGTCGATATAGCGATTCCTCATAATTGTTCTCGCTCAGAAATCATAAACTTCGCGCTTCTCCCCATCTTCATCGCCTCTACTCATGTAGAGATAGTTCTGAATAATCTTTTGACTTGATGAATTTCTTTCGTCGCTTCAGATGCTTCTCGAACTCCTCACCAAACAGCAGGACTAAATGCTAAATGACTTTGAAAAAGTTTAGACCGAAATTGAAAGCTATTAATTACCAGAAGGCCAGCCACAGAATAACCTGCCAAAACGTTAAAATTACTTGTTCGATATTTATTAGCAATCTTCGAGATTAGCTCTTTTTCCATAAAACCTAAAAAAGGCTTAGAGTCAATATATTTTTTCCTCCCAGGCCAAACATTTGCGCTAATACTGTGCCTATCGATGAGTTCTTTTCCCTACGCGGCTAATTCTGCACGTTGATCCGCATTCATTGCAACTAGACTCCATCATAGCGTGCATACAAGCATATATTTCAGTTGCTCGTTCATTCATGAGTGATATTTAACACCTTAAAAAGGTGAGCAACGCATAGTAAAAGCACCATACGTTGCAAATCAAACATAAACGGTTTGTGGTGACTCAATTTCGGTTAAGTCTCAACCCATCGTAAGGTCCGCTATTTTTGGACCCTAAAGTTCTTTTCCAGCGCTGTTCAGCAGCAAGAGCATACTCACCATCGGTGAACTCCAATACAGTAAAAACAAGATTATTATAGCCATTCTCAAGTACAAATAAATTCAAGTGCTTAGCATCACCATTAGAAGATAAATGCTTCAACCAACGCCCTATTATTCCACCATGCCCATATGCTGATCCTACATATCTTGAAGCACCATCCTTGGAACGCTGCAGGTAAACACCATTCCTAGATAGCACTTCTTTTAGAGGATTATCTTCACCACTGTCCTCTGCTATTGCAATGATTTCTTTCCATGAAAACTCTAGCCCAAGAACGTTAGTTTCAGAAGTATCTACGTCTGGTAAAGCCAACCCCTCGTAGGCACTATTCTTGGTATAAGTTTTCGACTTTTCAGCAACCTCTTTTGTGGTATCACTTGAGAGCACATCAAAGAAACCATCAAAGATTAGATCATAATCACCTTTAAAATCGGACCAACGCTTTACCGAATTGCAATTCCCTGTAACTGCATCTAATTCTTGCTTAATTGACTCAGGCATTGAAGCCCCATGATAAAATCGCGCAAATTGCTAACCACTCTTGTTCCAAAGTTCGAAAGAACGTAAACGGTACCCATTTGACTTCAGCCTAATTACAGCATGATCGTCATTGTCTTCTTCTACACGTACTTCAAATAATGAAGAAAGTCGGCTTTGCTCAAAAAGCCCTTTTAATTGTTCTGGCATTTTAATTTCTCTGAAATATCTATTTTCGGAATTTGTCATCGAGTCATAACACTTATTTAACCAGTGCAAAATAGTAGGCTAAACTTATCGAGGAAGGAGCGCAGTCGGCTGCTTTATGCCCTTTTGGTTTAGAGACTTATTATGTGTACTTTTTGCATATTTCCCCTCTCACTGACTATAACCTTAACCACTTAATTTAAATGGTTATTTTTCAAACATCTCACCAAGATTATTGTTGATTTCAATAAGCTCTTCTTTCTTGCAACGCAGGCGCAAGATATCAGCCTTCACTGGAGCTTGAGGTTTCAGCAGCGATGACACCTCAACATTTCCTTCCAGAACAGAGGCGCCATTTAAGATATAAAAATTTAATCTATTCTCTTTTGCTATCTATTTATTTACTTAAAACCTGGCAAACAACTCTAATACCGATTACACAAAACGCCTCACATCACACGCTGAGAAAAGTGAAGCGAGTAACATGCGCGCTTATTTTTGTCCGAATGCATGTGATTGTTTAACGTTCAAACGGCAATATTACCATCAAGCCTTAGGGCTTCAAGATTTCCTCTACAACACGCCTGGCGCTTTGAGTTGCATTATGCACAGCGCCCCAATCCTCTTCTTGCGTGTACGAGTCTCCGGCAAAATACAACTTATGATCGATGGTACTGGAAAGAGCACTTGAAATACTCGACGGTGCGATATCCGCCAGGTATGCAGAGTGAATATATGGCTCATCATCCCAATTCTGCACCACATGATTTATATAGTTTTGGGAGGCTTTGCCATCGAAAACTTGATTTAACTCGTTAAGAATGTACTCGAGTTGCGCTTCTTGCGAAACCAATTGATACTGCCTGGCTTGCTGACCCACGGCGAAAAGCCCCAGTACATTGAGTGATGTATTCTGGCCGTATGCCGCATCAAAATAGGCACGTTGACCTGCACTTGTTTCACTATCAGGAAAGGTTAGGTAAGTCGGATAAAATCTTTCAGCGAAGCGTATAAACACTTTAATACCACCCCAAACCGGAGCCTCCCGGATAGCATTCAGTTTGCTATATGGCAGGGACGGGCTGAAACTAATCACCTCATTTTGTAGTATTTTCAACGGCACCGTGACAATGACTTTGTCGGCTTCGTAAAGCAATCCATTATGGTCAGTGACAATAACTTTATCTCCAGTATAGTCAATTGACACTACCTGAGTGTTAAAAGTTATTTGTGACTGGATACTCGGGGCAACATATTCTTCAAAAAAATCAAACCATGTGGAGTTTATAAATTTTTTATCTTCAAAGTCACTGCCAAATGCGTCAGAAATAGGCGAAAGGTTTAGAACTCCATTTTCAAAATACCCAACTCGATCCTGGCCGGTATAACCTTGAAGCTCAACAGAGTTCTCCCATAACGATGTCTTTAATATCTTCGTTAATTCGTTTTCTGAGGCATGTAGCCATTCCGCTCCCAGCGGGATGGGAAAATCAGCAAATGTGGTCGTGCGTTTCATCCTACCACCATATGTGGAAGATGCCTCCAGTATCTGAAAACTGATACCGTTCTGATTAAGCAAATATCCAGCAACCAGCCCAGCCGCCCCCGCACCAATAATGAGCACAGACCCGGAAGAATTTGACGGTGTGGAGTTCGAGCCACTGTCGCTCTTGCATGAAGTGAGTGGTACAGATATCCCCAGCAACCCACACATTTTAATAAACTCTCTTCGATCCACCTCACTCCTCCGCTTTAGATGCTAATGGCAATATTGATGTTCTCACAAAGGAATTGCGTTTCATCAGATACATCGCAAACAGGGGCGCACTTAATGCGTCCCATGGTTTGCTTTGTTATGATCTTCTGGCTTATCTATCGTTACTATCACGGCGGATAAATGTGGAAACCCCTGCCAAAGAGAAACAGACCCTTCTCCCAAAGAAAAAACGTCACTTTTTAGTTTTGGATAAAAGTACATATGGTGTACAGGGGTAGGATATAACTTGCCGTTGTAAAACATTTTATTATTTGGTGACATCATATAGACCAAAGCAGCGGTCTCGGCAGTTGGCAACTTACCTGCTCGAAAAGCCTCACCTACAATTTTGTATGTTTCATCGTAAGACTTACCCTCATACAGTGATTTCATATGTAATTCATATGCTGGTAGGATTGTTCGCACAGCTGGCTCATTAAAGCAGGACGGTTCATACCTACCATTCGGATCGTGTACTACAGCACATGTAAACTTGTTTTTCCCTTGTTTTATAGGTATGAATTTTCCACCTTTAAATTTTAGAAAAGTAGCATCTTTAGTAACGTGGGAGGGTGCGCCTTCACTAGCTCTGGAGATTTCCAGACGATCGGCTTCACTCAATGAAAAACAGGGTACGGAAGCAAAAATTAATAGAGCAAAAATCAAATATTTCATAGTGGTTATTATTTCCTTGTATCAACTTACTCAAATATGCATAACGCCACTGCTAATTAGCACAAAAACCTTGGCTAAGCTTTGCGAAAAAGGAGCATAAGCCAAGCATGATACGCCCTTTTTTAGACCTTGCTATAGACACGACTTCGACAGTACGTATACGTAACCATCGTATAGTTCAAAAAACTTATTGTCATTCACAATTTCAAACGTTGTGTATGGATAAACGAGATCTTCCGGCTCAAATACATCTATTTGAGTCAAATGAGTTCTTGCCGGAAATACCCCCCAAAACTGGCTAGCCCTTACAGGTACTTGTCCCTCAACAACTTTGTTTGGAGACTTGGAATATTTATATGTGGGAGATTCGATCGTTTTTGAGATTCCAACATATTGAGTATTAGATAAAGAAACATTTTTCCCTAACCTGGACTTAGCTTCTGCCTCGGTTGTTAGACCGCCACGGTACTTAAAGGCTTCGCTAATACAATATTCACCATAGTATTTTTTAGGTATTTCAATTGCATTGGCTGACATACAAATAGCAAAGAGGAAAAAGTTATAGAATTTAAACATAACACCTATAATGCCCTGTTAAGGGACTGATAATGTTTAGATAAAAGGTATAGCAAAACGAAACGAACCAAACGTTAGCAGGTCCAATAAATGTTAGGCATTGTTTCACTGAAACACCCCAAATAAATCAGGTATTGCTACCAGCAGAACTTGCCTGATCAGTAATAACCCAAGAGCAGCTCCAATAGGGTAAACGATAACCCTAGCGACTATAACTGCCTGCGGTTCCGACAGCGGCGTAAACTTAGCCAGCGACTTCGGCGAATAAGCCATAGACATCACAAGCCATATCGCTACACCACAGACCAATATCTGTAGCACAATCAAAAGTTGAGATGTATCGCTGACGCTTGGGGAAACTAATGCCGTGAACGCAAAGATCCCCCCCATACCTCCAAACAAAGCTAAGCCAACAATTGCCATATATCTCACGACCAAATCGACAACCTTAAGACTCTTACGCATATACACCCAACGGTTGGTCATACTTTTCGAGGCACGAGCACAAACCAACCTTTATGTGCCCGATTACCTTAAGGCATCTGTTGTGCCCCATCTCGTAAGTTAAAGCGGATTACGACGTTATGTAAAGTATGCCTTTGATAGATTGGCTGAATCATTAAAGTGGAACTGAATAATGCCTTTATTTAAACGAACTTACTAATCAGATAACCGGCCGTTACGATTAAAATAAAAAGGTACTTTTAAAGTTCCACCTTTTTCCAAAGCCGGCCAAAAGGCGCATTGCACCAAACGCTAGTAGCTATACCGTTGGTTTTGTATAAATCACGGTTCAACTAGGCATGTTCAAGTTGTTAGGCCAGAGTGTATTCATAGCATCACTGGTTTGTTATGAAAAAAGGCTTGCACGGTACTCATTTAATTCGTTAACAAAGACTGATAACTTCACATCAAATTGGCCTTTAATCATATTCATGGCTGCAATACCTTTATTTAATGGACGAGCACTAGGTACATTCATGAAAGCTTCAATAGCCCATATAGCTGAACTTTTATCATTTCCTTCATACTGGGGGTCAACTAAAAACAAAATAAAGCACTCTAAACCATAGTTTTTCTTAATTGAACGGATTTTCCAGGAGGACTCTAACCACCACTCAGTATTTTCGCTTTCGTGTATTATTTCCCAGCCACTTTGGACTAGCTTACTAAATAGCATTTCTTTGTAGTACTTCATGGTTTTATATTACTCATAATGCTAAGCCAACGGGAAAATCGTGGCTCTATAATGCAAAGGAACGCTGTGTTTTAGTCCTAGTGACCAAACGGACAGACGCTCATCATCACAGGCTGACAGACATCATACCGCGCAAAAAAGTTATCTAACTGATGGCGTTAGCTACTATTCTTCCTGCAGGCTTATTTAAACCAAACCTGTCGTCTCGCTGTACGCCAAGCGTATGCAGATACTTCAGCTTGGATGACCTCAATTATGAGGTCATCCCCGTGCGCTTAACTAACCGGCGCAGTCTGTTGTTCACGTCCTTGGGTTTCGACACTCTTAATGTACGCCTATTTAAGCCGTTTAATTATCCCGCAGCTTAAGTAATGCAAAACAAAAAAAACTACCTGTGAAAGTAAACAAATAAATGGAATGAACACAAACATGCCTACTATTACTGAACCACTTTCACCATCAGGAATTACAGTAAAGTACTCATAGAGTACTAACCATATCCAAATAGCTGATACCGCAAGCTGCCACCACATGAGTTTTTTACTTTTAGAAACCACTCGCGCATGATAAGGCATAACTCCGAAACAGAATATGCAATATAGCAGATAAAAAACAACTCCCATTATTAAAGGATACTCCCAAAGCTTATAATGCCATGAACTGAGGCAAACCGAAGCGCAGCATAGGTTTTCCCAAGCTGCAATTTGTTAAGCTCCATATACTTGAAACGCCTCTTTTATATCGTACTGACAATATTCCCCAAATTGCCTTACTAACTTCATCTCCTGATAAAATTAGCGATTTCACACTTTTCAGGTTCACGCTTATCTCTGCTGTTTAAATCTTTAGCTTCAACTATCAACTCTGAGCGACTAGGTAAGTGTTCGGGTAGTCTAATATTGGTGACTATACCAAGGTTATGTAAAGCATTTAAAACCCACCAACCAGGATCTGGCTCATCTTTGTATAACCCCAGCATCGCGGAGCCAGGAAATGCGTGATGATTGTTATGCCAAGCCTCACCCATAGAAAGAAATCCTGCAATTCATATATTATGACCTTGCACAGCAGCACCATCTACAGACCATGTACGTTCTCCCTGATTATGGGCGAAATATCCAATCAGCCAATGCCCTCCAATTGAAACAACCACACGGACTGAGACACCCCATATGGCCCAACTCACACCACCTAACATATATAAGAGAAAGGCTAAGATAAAGGACTGAAGCAACCAGGTTGACTCGAGAAATTGATAGAAGCGACTTCTAGAAACCCGCGGCTCTAGATTAAACGTCGGAGGGTGCTTTAGCTTTAAATCGCAATTTAATTGCCACCAACCGTCTTTAATCATAGTCGAACCGTGGAGCAGGTAGTCGTGACACTTTGATTGACGTTGTGCCCAATCGCGAAGGTCATGCTGTCTAAGCATACCAATTGGGCCGGCCATACCAACTAAGACACCTAGATAGACAAAAAGATATTCCATCCATAGGGGGCACTCATAAGACCGATGAATAAGCAACCTGTGCATACCCAATGAATGGCCTAAACAGAGCGTGATGCCTGTTAAGGCGATAAAAACGAGAAAGCCGGAAAGCGAAAAAAAGAATGGTGCAGCAAACAACGAAACGAACAAATTTGATAAAAACCAAATCGATTTAGCTGGACTCCAAACTACCAGCCCCTGCCATGCACTTTCAGAATTATTGGAAAAAACTCTTTCGGTATTGTTCATACTTTCCCTGGAGATAGTTGACGCCGATAGAACTGGCTAAAAATTGTTGGCTATCGTTTTGTGAGACACAAACAAAGCCAGCCTTCTATGTCCGCCTTTACAACTTTGTTATGTGAGTAGTTTAACTGCTTAATCAGCACCTGATCCTCCTGAATCGCCATCAATGTCTGAAGTTGCTGAACCGTCTTTCGAACCTGTGGGCTCTAAATACGTACCGTCACTTACATTCACCCATTGGCCTTTAAGTTTTACGTATTTCTGCAAAATATTATGCACTATAATCGAGCCAAATATAGGAACCAATAGTGCCAATAACACTAAATTCATTTTTTCAAATGCAGTTCTAATTGGACAACTCAAAACCGCATAAGCGGAAGACGCAAACACTAATAAATGAACCAGTAGCAATACTAGATAGATTGGCCAGTTTTCCATAACTCTCCTATTTCACTTAACGCAAGCCTTTGTTTTTAATTATTTATATCTCTAAAAAACGATCAAGTAGCAATACCATAGGTAATACCACCATCCTATACGATGTGCTCAGAAAAAACTGCCCCCAGATTCATGTTCAGCGTCTAGATTCATTAACCCTGACATCGACACTTTGCGCGATAGCAATCCACTTTCACTCACTGAGCTGGGCGAAGTATGAAGATCTTTGTCGTCACTAAGCACAATATTAAACGTATAGATCAACTTGGGGAGCCTCAATTACGAGGGGCAACCCTTGGCTCACCTTACAGACTAAAATACTTGGTTATAGTTAGCGTAAAAGGAGCTTAAACCAAGTGTTATGGCCCCTTGATTTAGGCGCTTGTTAGATGCCTCACTGGTTCATACCAAATCTACAAACACATTCATTACTCATTATTCAATTGAATGATCTCTAATATCCTTAAATCATCAGTGAACCTTATTTCTACAACTTTACCTTCAAATTTATCTATCTCCATTTGGGTGAGGTCGACATCAAAAAATCCCCTATCATCCAACCTATAATCAAAAACAACACCTCCAACTTCAAATTTTACAAAATCCCAGCCTTCCTGATAAAAATACAAGCTTTTTAACGTTCCTTTGATAGAGTCAGAATTACTATAAAGCTCATCTAGCTGGCTCAACTCAGATACTACTTTAAGATAAGAAAAAAAAGATAAAAGAACAAAAATAACTATAGCTATAACTAAAATAGTTGGAAAAAACTCATGCTGTAGAGATTTTACACTTTCTCTATAGCGAACAATATCAGACTTTGTTAACGGTTCACTTAATTTAAAATGGAATTTAAAAACAACAGCAGACATTAAGACGAATACCGCAAAACCAAAGGGTATAGAAAATGCCTTGTAGTAAATGAACTCAGATGTAAGTTGGTAAATAATATTCATAAGCAAGCTCTACTTATGTGAGAATTATCCATAAATATCCGAAAGAACCGAACGCCAACATAAAATACGGAGAATGCTTGGCTAAAATTAGCAAAAAGTGGACGCCAGCTAAGCGTTTGAAGTCATTTTTGATGTGTTTGTTATGTTTGCTTAGCTACCAATCTCGCCACTCCTTCCAGTTCTTAAGCAGTCTGGAATTAGCTTGCTGCAACGCACTCACTTGTTCATCAGGCCACCACAGGGCTAAGTCAACACTTTTCAGATTGGGTAAGTTATGCAATGGCTCAAGGCTTTTATCAAGTACTCTCGTATTTACAAGGCGTAGGCGCTCTAAATTCTTTAAGCTCCTTATAGGAGATAGCGTATCTAACTTTTGAGTTGTCCACGTACTTCCGTTAAGGCTAAGAACTTTTAGATTTATTAATTGAGCGAGCTCCCGGATATCTGAAATATTTTTTATATTTTCAAATGCCAGCCACTTTATATTAGTTAGTTGTTCAATTCCATTCAAATTCCCTAACTGAGTAGAACTCCCTAAATTGAAGTACACTAAGTTAGATAACTTTTTAAAATTGATGTTCTTTATACTAGAGTGCTTTATCGAAAGGCCTCGTAAATTAGGCATGTCACAAATGGCATCAAAAAGGTATTGATTAACTTTTGGCGCGACCCATAACATTTCAACACGCTCTAAGGTTGGCAATATTTTAACCCAACCATCTCGCACTTTCTTTTCTTGGTATGCACTTAAGCCTAACTTATTAGAAGGACCGCACAATATAAGCCTGTCATTATTAAAGCATTCTTCAATATCAAACTGTTCTTCTGGCTTATCTAAAACCCACTCATAACCTGAATAGTCAGCTTCATTCCAATTAATAGACAAGTGCGTACTCTCCTGAAAACATAACGCTGCGCTCTGAGAGCCCCCAGATATTAATAATTAAATCAATGTAATGGATACTCACGCCACCCTTTGAACAAATTTATTTCGCCCAAAGCTAACCAGATAATATCACCACGCGTATCATCACTATTCTACACGATATGCTCAGAAAAAACTGCTCTCAGATTCATGGTCGGCGTCTTGATTCACTAATGCCGGCAACCGAAACTTGCTCAATAGCAATCAACTTTCACTTATTGAGCTTAGCCGGAATATTAAAGGGCCTGCCACTGCCAAACACAATATAAAATGTGTGGTTCGCTTGCTTAGCAATACCGCCATGCATAACAATCGGCTTGCTATTTAACGCTTTAATCCGCTCCTGACTTGTGGCGCTAACTGTAACTTCATAGAACAAAAACATCGAACCTAATAGTATTTGAAATATTTGGTTAAGTACTTCAGTTAAGTCGCCGTATATCGGGTTAATTAAAACCCAAAGCCCAATCAAAATAAATGCTATACCGACAACAACGCCAAGCAAACGCATAATTAACTTTTTAGTTGTCACAGTTACAGGGCCTTCGATTACGTATAACGTTGCCATAAGGCGTGTCGCATTTGATGGTATGCTTAGGTGATGACAATACCGATTATACCAAATTTAGTGCCCGTTATTTTCTTAAACAAACCCATTTCCACCATAACATCCATAACCCGAGACATATCATAGTACCAGTCAATTATACCCACGGGCATACTTAATGACTGTGTTGTATCAATAAACTCAGCAAAGAAATATGGGTCAAGTACACCAAACTCCTCACCATACCAGATTGGTACCTCAATAACCTGACCCGAATCGATATTTTCACAAAAAAAATGCGCGCCATGATGATAACACCGCCAGCCATCAGGAAAGATCTCTATTTCGTCAGACTTATCCCACAATTCAGTTAGCGGAATGTCATTCAATTCGGTGATTGTTCTTGCTAACCACTCTGATTGCTTTCTAAACTCGCTAGCTGCATGCTTAATCTCTGGAATTATTCGATAAATTTCCGGTTTGGAGATGACTTGCTTTATTGTTACGTAACTCCAGTACTTTCGGCTTCCAGGATCAAAAACACTGTAATTCTCAGGTAGTTCACGCCTCAATCTGACTATCAATTTCTCCCTTTTTGAATGGGGCATCCAGGAGGGAAATATCAGTACTAAATGCCTCTCTCACTCTACCAATCTTATAAGTTTTTCAACCGATGGCAGGAAAAAAGATGATATGTAATATCTACGAACAGGATCAGGCATTCGACCACCTAACGCCTGCATTTGCAGCAGGTTTGTAGCGATCCCATGCATACGCTTACTAAAAAACATTGGTACGCTCTGCCTCGTCTAATTTCTTTAAGGCAAATTCACCCCTTTCAGATACAGCGTGTGAGCTATCTGAAGCAAAGCGTTCCGCAAACACTTTGGCATTTATACCTAGATTACCTAACTCTCGTATTAGAATCTCGGCCGAAACGCGCCTAACGATGGATGAACGATCTTCAGATGCTCTCTTTAGTAGGTCTATTAGTGGAGTTTCAATTTCTAACTTCCGCTCGCCAACCACAGGTTTTAACCGGCCCTCACAGTACCTTATATCAGTCCACACCCATTTTCGACCTTCGACCCATACAACATGCCCTTCAAATAAGCTGCGATATGCCTTAGCTCGAACTGAGGGCTGGATAGCAGATTTAGCTATTTCTTCAATTTGCCCATCGAGTATCGGAGTGCGGCCAAGCTGAGAAAAGAGTGATGGCATAGGCCCAGAAGCAGACAGAATCAACTTAGATCGAAGGGACTTTGCTATCTCTTCTTCAGAGATGATTTTTAGAAGAACCTGTTTATCCGCCTCTTCTATCCTGCCCCAGGAATTCCAATTCGAAAGCGCGATACAGAGTGCGTCAGCTACATATGCAGGGTCTGTCGACCTTGCTACCTCAGGGAGTATCTCCCTTGCGGCTTTACGCACTTGTGGTACCCAATCATTGAGCCTGCGCACTGCAAGAGAAAAAAAGAAAGTATTTGGTGCAGCCCCAGATAGGACTCGAAGTGCTTTTTCACGTTTGTAACCATCCCAGCTAATAAGATCAAGCCATGTTACTAACTCCCAGGGCCTTGACCATACCTGCCACTTAGGAGGATTAGACCCCTTTATAGCGGAAGAAAATTCTGCACGAATAATCCGTTCCCAATAGCCAAAACTCGAAAGCGGCAACTGAGATGTAACTTCGATTAGTTCAGTCATATCAGCGACGACTTTACTACCTGAGTTTATCGAGTTAGCAAAAGTTCTCACTGCAGAAATAACCTTATTTTCCATAATGTGTGATTGTTGCACCTACTATTCTTGCCTCTTAACGCTTTTAGCAGAGGCGCAGTTTACTGCGTCCCTAGCCTGGATTTTTTGAATGCTGTCACTCCATTCAAGAAATGCAGCAACCATTTTATCTAGTAATAAGGGACCAGAAGCCCCAACAAACTTACGATCCTTTACTTGGCAAATTATCCAATCAGATTCTGAATCATAATTTACCTTTAGTTCATCAAATTGGGCCTTTTCTAAGTCAGTTCCCTCTAAATCGATCTCTAGTTTCCACCCTGGATTATCGAGGGTGCTTATTTTTACACCGAATTGATGCTCCCAATCTTCATTACATTGGGCTTGATACCAAGCTTGTAGTCTTTCGAGGTTACTCATAGTTCCGTTCGGCATTTAATGCTAAGCTAAGGGGTTCAGACGCGTGGCAAAATTGGCGAAACCGCCACGTGTTTGCGTCCCAGTGAGCGTTTTGTTAGTCATCATTTTGTATAACGTCCGTTAAGCCAAATTTTTCTTTAATTCTATATGCATGCTGTACGATAAGGCTTTTTGAGTCCTTTAACCAGTCTTTGCAATATACTTCCAGTTTAATTAAGTGCCCTTCTTCGCGTATATCTTTTTCTTGCATGAAAAACTCAAACCAAAGGGTATTTCCATCTTTGTCTTCGAAAGAGCTGGCTTCTACCGTAAAAGTTAAATATTTAACCAACTTCTTTTCGTAAAGCGGTGTGAAGGTGTTATAAATTTCCGTTATGACGTTCATGTTTAGCTGATCTAATTGCCAACCATTTTGAGGACTTAGGACTATTTGTTTCATACCTGACGACTAATCTCCATTCAGAGGTTCATAATAGCTTGCTAAAATTGTGAAGCGAAACGGAACCGAACAAATTGAGAGCAACCGCGTCACTATAACGGCTTGTTATTTATCAAGTGGCACCGACTCTCCAGTTTCAATAGAGATTTTATGCACTATACCGTCGAAGTCCGTAACTAATACATAGTCACCATCGAATTCAAAACCCTCGGTAAAGATTTCAGGGCCTGATATGCTCCATACTTTGTCACCTGAGGAATTTAACCTACATATGTCTAACTCTCCCCAAGAAATTAAACAATCATATTCATCCACCCAAAAGACACCAAAGCAAGTGGCAAAATCAACTTTTTCTACCCATATAAGCTCAAGAGTAGGAAGCTTTAGTGAGAAGACAGAATCACCTGAAGCCACATAACAAATATCATTCTTAATAGTAAAAGAGTACTGGTGAACTCCTGTTACCCCACCAATACCCAAAAAAATTACAGATGATTCAGGGTTGTCAATTTCACCTAAGAACAGGCCGTGTGCTGAAGAATATTCGCTTTTTATATTTCTACAAAGTTCCACTTCATATGAACGAAGATTATCAGTCGAGTTGATCGAATAATGAGGCTCATTTATTAAAGTTACATCAATGCCGTTGAAGATTTTCTTCATACTTGCCATGGTACATAACGCCTTACTATAGAGTTTTATGTAAAGTAGGCCACTGGCCCTGCAAAAACGGAGCAAAATTCAAAAGGTCAGACCGCGTAACTTGTTATGTTGAGGACTTGATACTATGTATGTAACTGTCAGCGTCTTCAGACCATACAGGTTCTAATTTTTTAAGCTCTTCAAACGCGGCAAGAGCTTCCGTAGTTTTACCTAGTTTGTATAACGCCTTAGCTTTGAAATACAAAAGCTGCCCATCGTGAGGACGACGTGCCAGATGGCGTTCACAAGAAGACAACGCAGATTCGAAATTTCCCTTACTAAGCTCTCGCTGAATAAAACTATAGAGTTTACCACCATCACGATACCAATCATTGTAAGTTCGAAATAGTGCGCCAAAAGTATGTAACGCCACCAAAGCAACAAGCAGAGAAAGTATGATATCTATTTTTTCCATTTTATATCTTCCAGTAGCGCAACATAACGCCCGCAAAAGGAGCTGATAATGCTTAGCTATAATTGGTGAGGCACGAACCAAGTCAAGCTTTATTAGTCCAGCTGTTGATGCGCTTGTTATGTTTGATGCCGCACCTGTCTTGCAAGTAAATAATGAGCAATGGCAACAACGACAAGTAACAATATCATTGCACCAACATATGAACCTATCAAGTTCAATGGAGGTAAAGAAAAGCTACACAAGCGCAAATTGTATAGCGAAACAGCTAATACCCCACAAATTAAAGAACAAACCGCCACATGCATATAAGTTAACTTAAATATGAATTTACCAGCAATACCAAAAGCGACTGAACAAGCAGATAAAACACATACAATGATTAGCTCGGCGCGATGTATGTAAGTCATGTCTGCCTGAGTAGGAATAAAAGGATAGATAGGACTTTGAGGTGCAATAAAAGCACCTAACAAAGAAAATATTTGAAGAAAAACTAGTTTTTCAGCATATTCTTAAATTACACATCACGCCTGTGTCCGATATATGCGTTTGTTAGATATGTGCTTCAAAGACATTCCACTCGGTCAAAGCCATTGAAGCAACTGTATTTGTCTTTCCCAGCAAATGTACTGCCAATCATTTCAAAAGATGCTGGATCTGCTCCTTCGACTACCCTGTTTCCAAAGTACACATTTTCTTTGTCCTTTGTGTAACCTCCTAAGAGGACTGTAAAGGAGTCGCGGTCTTCGATTGGTATCTTACTTTTCATGTAATAAGCGCATTTGTCATCATATGATAGCCAGTTTCCCTGAGCACCATTAAAGTCATGTATTTTAAAGCTCTTATAATCACAAACCTCCAATGGTCGTTCATTGAAAAAATAGTCTCTACCATCTCTGCTAAAATTTCCATTTAGAACTTCGAAGGAAGCGCCATTTGAGTTTGGAATTAAAGTATCTGCATGAAAAGCGTGGTACTTATCTACGCCATAAAATTCCGAAATTGATTTAAATGTTTCAGCATCTGCACTTTTAATTACTCGCCCCTGATAGAAAACCTTACTTCTGTCCTTGGCGTATCTGTCATCATCCAGAATTTCAAAGGTTTCATAGTCTACATCCAGCTCGGTTTCCCCACTACCCATCCCCTCGTTCCAATAAGTCCAGTATACTTTGTCATCTCTGACCTCATAGCCAGAGCATCCACTTAGTAGAACAAATAGCAAGGTGAATAACGCTATTCTCATAAGCACCTAATACTGCCACAAAGAGCATTAAAATCAGTTATCTACACTTTATCGAGGCACAAGCGACAAACCAATCGCTTTATGTCCCTCGGCTTAATGGCCTTGTTACTTCCCCTACTCAACAACGTTTACAGATATATTGTTTGTTTTGAAAAATTCGTTGAGCTTGTTTACACAGTGCCTTTTAACTCCATAAAACTCTCTAGTACGTTTTTTAAATTTGATGCTTAAGATTTGAGAATCGCGCAAAAACTGAAAACTCTCAATTGTTCTTATGTCTGTAGCCGATTTCATTTGAGAAGGTCCGGAAAAACTAACACCGCCAGATGTATCAAAAGCCGCTTTCAAAATTAGAGCACCTTTCTTTCGTTCCTCGATAATGAAGTATTCTTTTCCTTGTTTACAGGTTGAGACCGAATCAGAACGATCGGTACACCCCGTAATTAACAGGACTATCAGCAAAATTTGATATTTCAAATTCTCACAAACTCCAAGGGCAACTAACGCCCGATTAATAGCCGCGATCTCACCTGCGCCCTAATTGACGCGCTTGTTATAATTTATTTTCGATTTCATCTTGTAGTTTTTCAAGCTCATCAAGGATTTTCATAAATTTGGTGCCGAA
Organism: Pseudoalteromonas sp. PPB1; assembly: GCF_015356275.1. Taxonomy (NCBI): domain Bacteria; kingdom Pseudomonadati; phylum Pseudomonadota; class Gammaproteobacteria; order Alteromonadales; family Pseudoalteromonadaceae; genus Pseudoalteromonas; species Pseudoalteromonas sp. PPB1. The sequence goes on from NZ_JACEQV010000031.1 coordinate 51,808, forward strand.
ATCAGTGACTTTGTACTCCACCCTAGGTGGCACTTCATTGTAAGAAATCCGCTCCAGGATCCCAAACTCCGTATTTTTACGTAGGCACTGGTTCAGAACTTTAGTGGTTAAACCTTCAATGCTGCGCACCATTTCACCTGGCCGATTGATTCCATCGGCCAAGAGCTGATAAACCGTAAGAGACCATTTACAGCCATAAATAGTTTCCACTATCTTTGCACTTTCAGTCGGTGCGGTTTTTCTCAAATATTTTTTTTCTCTGTCTTTCATAAAGATGTACCAAAAAGTACCTACCTTACCAATTTGTACTTACTTTTTAACGCTAAGGTGATTCGATAAATTATCTCCGTACCTTAACATACATCGGAGAATATCTATGACAACTTCAAACATTGCATTAATCGTCGGAGGTTCTAGCGGAATGGGCTTTGCAACAGCAAAACAACTCGTCGCTCAAGGGAGCAGTGTGATTATCTTAGGCAACAATGCTGATAAGCTGGAGTCGGCCAGGTCTCAGTTAACCGCAATCGCGAGCAATGACGTTAATATTGAGACATTACAAGCCAATCTCTATGAGCAACAAGATGTTGACAGAGTCATTCAAGCGATAAACTCGGACGAAAGGCATATCCAATACCTTATTAATTCGGCAGGTTACTTTAACCCTAAGCCATATTTAGAACACAGTTCAGAGGATTATGATGCATATGCTCTACTGAATCGGGCTACCTTCTTTATAAGCCAAGCCGTATCCCAAAATATGCGTAACAATGGAGGCGGTTCCATTGTTCATATTGGTTCAATGTGGGCTAAGCAGGCGATCAAAGCAACCCCCTCTTCTGCTTATTCTATGGCAAAAGCAGGATTACATGCGTTAACGCAACATATGGCAATGGAACTGGCCGACCATAATATTAGGGTAAATGCTGTGTCACCTGCTGTAGTGAAAACGCCAATTTACGAAACTTTTATCGATCCGGCAGAAGTGGATGATGCCCTTGCAGATTTTGACAGTTTCCATCCCATTGGTCGTATTGGCACACCAGATGACGTTGCCAACGCTATCATGTTTCTATTGAACGAAAGTGCAAGCTGGATAACAGGCGCGATTTGGGACGTTGACGGCGGTGTTATGGCTGGCCGAAATTAGACAACCATCTTTATTGGAGGCCAATATGACTACTTTAATTAATGCTGATTTCAAGCAGCGTGTCGTAATTCGACCCGCCGACTATAAGTGGGTTGATTCTCCGATGCCTGGTGTTGAGCGCATGATGCTCGACCGCATTGGAGATGAAGTCGCACGAGCAACCTCTATCGTTCGTTATGCCCCATACACAACGTTTTCGTCGCATACTCATAGTGGTGGAGAAGAATTCTTAGTACTTGATGGTGTGTTTTCGGACGAGCATCAAAACTACGCAAAGGGGAGCTATGTTCGCAACCCAATTGGTACATCTCACACACCAAAAATAGGTAAAGAAGGTGCAACTATACTGGTAAAGCTACATCAATTTGCTCAGGACGACACAGAGCAAAAAATGATAGACACTCAAAACCCCCCTTGGCAGCCAGGGCTTGTAGATGGGCTAACGGTAATACCGTTGCATGAGTTTAAAGGTGAGAAGGTAGCCTTAGTGAAATGGGCACCTCACACTCAATTTCAATCGCACACCCATTGGGGAGGGGAAGAAATCTTTGTATTAGAAGGCACGTTTTACGATGAGCACGGCCAATATCCCAAAGGCACCTGGCTTCGTAGCCCACACATGAGCCAGCATACGCCTTTTACGAAAGAGGATGGCGCATTGATTTATGTAAAGGTGGGTCATTTGTAAACAGAACGTCCGCATAAGGCCCCCACTGCACGCTTGCTGATATTTTGGGGCCTGGTGCCAAACCAGAAAGCGTGCAATAGATTACTTTTAATGCGTTTGTTAGGCATTTCTGTGCTGTATTTGGCTTTCAATCTTCTTCATGAAGCTTTGTGCACCAAAGCATCTAAATTTAAAGATCCCGTACGGTGTTGTGACAGCGATGATTTTCGTCAAGAAGCCAAATTCTAGGTCAATATTGAAGATATGCTTTAGAGGAATGCTAAACGCATTGTCGCCCTTATGGAATATCTCGTTCACGGTGTTTGGGGTAAAATTAATATGATCTTGAGTAAGGGTGACTGCCCCCCCGACCCAAAGGCCACCATATGCTTCCTTGAACTGACTCAGGACTGATTCAACTACCTGCTCGTGGAAATCGAAGCCTGACAGGTCTGCAAGGTTTCGACCAGAGATAGATCTTCTTTTGCATCTTCGATTAAAAAGTTACAAAGCTTTTTAGCTATTTTTAAATTTGACATATGCTTCCGTGATGTATGCCTGACAACGCCTAAGCGGTAAAAAATTATGTCGCATGTTTTTGAAAAAAGCGCCAGGATTTTGTATCCGAATTGCATCGCTTGTTATAAACCTACTTCAAATACCTAACTAACTTTTCTTTGAAAACCAACCAATAACAACCAGAAATGCAAATAACACTCGAATAGAACTGGAATGCGACATTAACGCTGTCTGTTGAATTTATGAAATGAATTCCAGGAAAAACCAACAAAAAATTTGGGATAATTACATTCAAAAATTTGTAATCTTTTCGCCATAAATAAGGACTAACAACGCCAATAATTAGCCCTATAAGAATACCAGTTAAGACTGCGAAATCGGCTCTATCATAATTAGCAAGAAGAGCAATTAATGCACATAATCCAAACAAGGCAATCCAAACTGACTTTTCAACAAGCTTTAAGTTATATCTCGCTAAATCCGAATTTATCATCTATGTTCCATAAGATTACAACATCTTGAATAACGGGCCAATAATGCATGACTTAAATTAGTAAGGCTCGACCAAGCAAAGCTTGATTAGCCTAGCCCGTTGATATGCTTGTTAGTTTTCTTGGCCTTCCCACCACTTTATTAATTCGTTAATTGATGGGTATATCATATCTTTTTCAGTCGTAAACAATATTAAAGGCACAGTAGAAACATTGAACACTTCTTTACCTTGTACTGGATCAAAAACTTCGATTGTATAGCGGTCCCATTCACTATTCTCGGCTTCTAATCGTATATGTATTTTCAAGAATGGACCAACTTTTTTCGCTAACTTAGTTAGCCCGCTATTACTAAATGATACATTTTTTTTATCGATACCATTCTGAGACATTAACTCCTTGAATTGTTTTGAGTTAAGAACCTTACCCATATTCAATTGAGATAGTGATTGAGTATGAAGTGTTCGGTAGGATTCTTGAATAGAATCATGCAGCTCGGGTTTTATGTATTGAGATAAATATACAAATTGATACCCACTTTTACCTTTTATTGGTAACTTAACTCTAACATCTTCCTGACTAACAGTTTTGTTGGCAGGGAAAAAACCTGTACTTTTATTTAAAGTTAACGGTTTTACAGTACAACCGATTAAGAAGATAAATAAAATGGCTGATAAGATAAAATTGCATTTCATATGTGATTTACCCGTTTAAAAACTAACGTCTGCATAAGGCACCCATTACTCGCTTGCTAGTCTTTTAAGGCCTTGTCCCGACCCAACAAGCGTGTAATGGGTCGGCTTTAATACGATTGTATAGATAATCGACCTATCAAATTTACTTATTTTACCGATTTAGGGGAAAGTGAATCCCAGGCTTTAGTTGCAACCAAAGCCTTCTTTCACAGTAGTTGCAACCAAAGCCTTCTTTCACAGTAGTTCGATTGAATGTTGGCTCCTCTATTGAGAGACCAGTAACAAGAATGAACGCTGTAAAAGACTCCAAGCACCCCACTAGAATAGTCTACTGGGCCTCGAGCCCGCATTATGCAAGCATGAGTTAGCTTATATGAATACCAAAACAAATCAAAGCATCAACATTGGTGTCGATACCGGCAAGTTTCAGCTCAACATTTATATACGACCTTTAGATATTCACTTCACTGTCAATAATGACGAGCAACGGGTCCGTGAGACGACTCAAAAAATATGCCGTATAAGCCTGAACGAATCGTTATTGAGGCCACAGGCAGGCTCGAGATGCCATTCACTCTTGCATGCTCCAAAGCAAGTTTACTGTTCGTTATTGCCAACCCCATTCATTTGAAACGCTTCGCCGGTGCTATCGGTCAGCAAGCAAAACCGATCCTAACCGCCTTCAAAGATCAGATCCAAAAAATTGAAAAAAGAATCATCAAACTGCTCGAGTCATGCCCGGAATATCTGTTCACCTAAGGAAAGCTGAAAAAAGTTGCCCTAACCGCCTGTGTTAGAAAGATGGTTGTTACCTTGAACTCGATCTTTAGAGACGAAACAATGTGGGAAGCGCCAATTGCTGAAATTTAGTGATTGACGCCATAATCTCTTATTAAGTGCTAGCCCCCGACTCTTCTTGAAGGCTCTAATTGATGAAGGTAGCGTGTGAATGTGTCTTTGGGACGCTCTAATTTATTTTCTGCCAGTACCCTAGATGCCATACCACGATGGTTACTACCATGCGTTAACAAATGGAGTAAAATCTCTTCGATTGACATCTGCCCTGTATCACCATCAACAAACTTAAATGAAACAACTTTTTCTAATTCTTCCTTCGATGCATCTCCCGTATACTGAACTAACCATGAGTCGTTTTGATTCATTATATCTCGCAGCTCCGATATTGTTGGAGTCTCAACGGTATTGTCACCATTATATTTGTCAGGCTCGCCTAAAATTCTGCTGATGAACAGGCTATCAACGACTGTTGTATGATTTAAGATTCGAACGAAAAAGGTAGCATCACTTTCTTAAAGCATTGATAACTGCTGCTCTCCAATATCAAGCAATTCATTATTTGCCCACTTTTTATATTGAAACGCCTTAGAAAAGTCCATTCTTTCTCCATTGTTATTCGTTTAAAAATTGCAAAACTCAACCTGCACTTAACGCCCTGCTAACCGAAGGCAAATTTGGAAGTTACCTTGTGATAAAATGAACGAAGCAAATCACAAAACAACTGGAGTGTTTGGCTTCGAACTAAGCGGCTTGCTATGTATTTCTAGCCACTTCTAGAAAATTTATTTTCTTACAGTGAATTGTTACAGGCCAAAAATGGTCAATATCTAAGTAAAAATGCAAATTTCCGGTGGAACATGCTTCTTTGGAGTCATATTGAAACCTGTTGATTCGATAACCGAGCCAACCATCCTCTCGAGCAGCATTGATGTCACTCACAAGGTCTCTAACGTTTGAAGAATTAAAGATTCCACTTAGTATTAGTTTTACAGTAGGCTTTTCAACATAGAAAATCTCATAGAGCTGTACCACGGCCTCAAGCCTGCCCCTTTCGTCAAAAGAGATATCTACAATAATAGAATCATGTAAATTAAATTTTATATCGTCAATTGCCATTGATTAGCCTAAACACATAACGCTGAGCTCAGCCATTTTTAGCAGTCGGTTTCAGCGCCTTGTTATATTACCGTTCACATAGCCTATTTCAGCTTTTTTGTTATACGTTTAGCCTGCCATTCCTGGAGGTAGAATGTCAAATTTCGGAACATTGTCAGGAAAGGTTGCCCACGATGGTGCTGAAGATGCATAAATCGACATTTTTGGAGTGAAGTTATTATGTTTTAATGAAGTTGCCGATACTGAGTAAAAATTACCCGCTGTTACCTCTGCGCACAAAGCTGTGCTACAAGTACTACAGAAGTGGTAATGTACCTCTTTTCCTGAACCTCCAGAACGCGTATACGAGGAAGGTGTACCTTTAGTAAAAGAAAAGTTTTCTATTGGCACCCAAAGCCCAAACCATTTATCCGATCCAGTAAGCGCTTGACAGTCTTTACAATAGCAAAAAATAGAATTTATAGGATCTTTATCAAAACAAAATTCAATGTCCCCGCAACGACAACTTCCAATGTGTTTTTCCATGCTATCTCCAGTGTGGTTGATTTCAGAAATGGATAGGATGAAATCAAATTCATATTGACTTTCCCCATCCAAAGATCGACTTCATCCTAGAGCAGAATTTATATATGATAAAGAACATATATAAATATGAGAAGGCCTAACCTTATGCCCTACACAAAGGAGCACAAAAATAAAACCCGCGAAAAAATTCTTGATAGTGCCTTCAGGCAGTTTGTATTAAAAGGTTTTGAAGGCGTTACAATCGATGATTTGATGAGAAGCTGTGGACTTACCCGAGGCGCTTTTTATGCGCACTTTAAGAGCAAAGCAGAGCTTTACCGTGAAGCGTTAAATTTCGCTACCAGCAGTACCAAGCTTGCCAACCTAAAGCCTGAAGATTTATCAAATAAACAATGGCTATGTCTGTTGTTAAATGAATATCTAAGTCTGGATCATGTGAAAGGAAAGAATCCATGCCCTCTCGCGTTCTTAGTTACAGACATCAACATGAAGAATGATGAAGCAAATATCGCTTATGCGAACACTTTCCATGGTATGAATGCAGCAATTATGGAATACGCGAAAAGTTACACGGATTGTGACGAGCAAGATATTTTGTCGGTAACTGCAATGATTATCGGGGCAGTAGCTATAGCGCGAAAGCTCCGGGATCTAGATTCTATTCATAGTTTATTAGAAGCATGCAGACGAGAATCTGGCGCAAAGCTGGGAGGGATATAGCACTTTATTATATGTATATTACTCCTGAGTTAACCAGTAATCATGAACCCCAATTGCATGAGCTAAAAACTGCCAAGGGACATACATATTGTTAACGTATTGGGAGTAAGCTGTTTCAATATATACTGGTTTATATGTTAAACAATAGTCATATAGCCTTTCGGTAAAATTACCAGCTTTGGCTCCATACAACAAATATTGATCGAGTAAGCTTGTAACCACTTTGACATGTTCCAGCTCAACTTGAGTACTCTTATGGTTATTTTTTGAAATTGTATCTAGTGCATTTTCCACACCTTGCGATACAACATGGTTGAGTCTTGCATTAAGTGAATGCGGTGACATTTACTCTCCATTTACACATAACGTTTTGATAACGGGCACTTGCCCGCACTAAACCTGACCAAACCAATGTATTCACGACACTTTCTAGCACTTCGAGATCGGCAGGGTGTCCCGTTCATGGCTTTATTAAATTTTCACTTCACCTTCGATGAAAACAGATACTCATTATCCTCTACCGATAGCATAATTTTGTAAGAGATAAATTTTTTAAATTTCAGGTCATACTCGAAATCTGCCAAGAGAGTCCCGTTATAACATGATTTTTCATCTTGGATATCTAACTCACACTTTAAAAAATACCGGTATTTTGACAACTCATAAAATTCTAGAGAATGTCGTTCGTTATTCCATCTCGAGCCATCGCACCAAAAGTCACTTGGAAGCTCCGTTTTCCTGAGGAGAGACGTTACATAATAGCTAACCCAGAAATCTAAGGTACTCATGAATTCTGAATTCGAAATGTTGGCTCCCTGCTGCTTCAATGTATTGCCCAAATCAGCCTCTAGTCGCCTGAAACGTTTCTTCAATATTCTTTGATTGATACGATGCCCCGCGAAATTTAACGCTCTACTAAGCGGCAATAAAATAGCTGACTAAAATTTTTTGAGGCACGAGCAATGCCCACTGCTTTTTGTCCGCATTTACGACTTTTTTATGCGCTTTCTCCCTAAAACTTGTTTCCGCATTTAGGGCAAAATTTATACCTTTTTTCAACTTCAGTGCCGCAGTCACCACAATACTTATTATCACTCCCATTTGACAGCCTGTTTAAAGTTGATTCAAACGGGTCCTTTTCTTTGTCATGAGCGACAATATCTTGTGCCGAGAAACGATTTTTCGCAAATGCATTGTACAAATGATACGCACCTGAAATGCAACCAGATAAAATTACAAAGTAGCCAATTAAATGAAAGTAGCTTTCATTATCTGTTTGATTTAACCAAATCAAACCAAATAAAATGCTGCCTGCAATCTCTCCTACTCCTAACCCAAAAGATGGAGCTCTACCTGTTTTAATCGAAGCAATATTTCCATTTTCATCAGCAATAGATACCCTTTGAACTGGTTTATCCTTGATCCGCTCTTTAATTAATATATTGATTTGTGCTAATCGTTCTGGATAAGCTTCACCATCAATACTCTCTTTACATTCAAGTAATTCCTCAAGCGTATATTGTGTATAATCAATCTCTGTCAAAGTAACCTCAAATCTTCTGTGCACATAACGCCTAATTGGGTCCGCGGAAGGCGTCACCTAGATTCTCTTGTTAGGTGTAAACCTGCTCATTACAGGTAATGTTCTTACACACTATTTTAATGGTAGCTTCTGATGCCATAAGAATTTCATGTAACAGGTAACCACCCTCAGTTAGCCTAACTTCATGGCAAACTATATCGCCATGGTATGTGTCTGCATAGTTATACGGATTTTTAGTACCCTCAAAAGCATATGATTCTATTTCTTCATATTTTAGAACTATATTTCGGTCATGCATTGGCCCAAGCAATTCGATCTCTATAGTTGTACTCGGGTTAAATGGCCTTTCTTTGTTTCTATGCTCTTTAATATTGATGCTTGTAACCCAAGAGTCATGTAATGATTGCGGACTCTCAAGATCATGGCGATTTACATCAGTGGCAAACTCGTAGACATGGACGGGGATCTTCCCCTTGCGAGCCCTCATATACTCTAAATAATCGTCAAACGACTCATACATAACTATCTCTCTTGATTACACATAACGCCCGCATTAGGCGCCCATACTTTTAAGCCTTGAGCCGGCCCAGTAGGCGCTTATTGGGTCGACTTTGATGCGCTTGTTATGTTTGCCCGCCGGCTATATTTTGTGCAACAAAGAGCTTAACCTGATTTGACCGGCTTAGTCCACGCTTATAATCTTGAAGTTCAATACGCTCAAGTAGCGGCTGCTCTGATAGATCGGAGCGAGCGAATTCGACACTGATGAGACATGAGCTATTAATAAGAACAAGATAGATATCTTCAGTTTGTTCAGAGATACTGTATTGGACACAGCCATTGACTGTAGAATGCCCACTGGACTCAAGAACTTGCTTCAGCTTGAATCAGAGCGAAAGCTATCTCGTGATGCCATTAACTGCTCACGAAAATCTAATTCCATTTTGCTACCGATTAGCTTCATTGCTTAACCCTGAAAAACATGAAGACACCATAAGCGATTGAAATCGTTTAACTAAATTGTGAGGCATGAACATAGCCAACTGATTTAACCCCGCCCTTCAAGGTCTTGTTATACACCATTTGTAAACAAAACTGAATTGTCTGTTGGAGGTGAAGTACACTTTAAATTAGCAGTTACGTATGGCCAATGGACTCGTTTTGCATGAATCACAAACCCTTGCTTCATCGTATAATTGGTCAAGGTAAATGAACCTGGGCAAAGTTCTCCGGATCTGCGTAGCAGCTTAAACCTCAACTTCTCGTACGATTCATTACTAGTACCATCAACTCGAACAAGAAATGATTGTTCACCTAGCTTTTGTTCAGAGAATCCACTAGCGCCATTTTCAGGATAGCCTTCAATTGGTTGATATGAACTACAACCCACTATTACCAATGATAAAGCGAATATTGCCAATCTAAGCAAGGTAACTCCATAGATGCATTACGCCTTACTAATTGGCGCATAAATGCTTAGCTAAAATTAGTCACGAAGGAGCGCATGCCAAGCGTTTTGCGCCCTTTCGAGTAATTTGTTATATTCCCTTAAGACAAAAAGGAAACTTTGCCTTTTGCTATTTTCCAAGGGCCCGCATATAAACCAAACTCTAAACCAACATGCATCAGCGGTTCATGTACTTCGGGACTTAGAAAGTCACTTTCAACTTCCAACTTGTCACCAGGAAATACTTCTTCGACATTACCCAGATTAATAGAGCATGACGGCGTTGTTTCCTTAATCATTGAACTAATCTAGCATTGTGTGATCAGATCTCAAAAGCAAACACCGAGACTGAATTTTGAAAGAAAAGCGTATCACTAACTGGCGTGATTACAACAAAGCCCTTATC
>NZ_JACEQV010000032.1:0-59515 GCF_015356275.1 Pseudoalteromonas sp. PPB1
AACGCCACTTGAAACATTATTAGATGGGAAATCGCTCTGGGCTGAAAAGAATTTAGCCCAAATCTAGACTGACAATCACCGATTGAAAAACGGGTAACTGTCAGGTCAAGTCTGAGCTAGTACACTTTAACCCTATTTTACAATGGATATCCGTGTTTTTTCCCTCACTGAGCGCTGGTTTTGAATGGGTGTCTTCTTTAATTGTTGCTTTTAATTCTACTCTCTTTTAATTTGTCACAGAGCTAGCAGACTGGCATCAAGCACGTTAGCACGGCCAGCTTGATTAAAACTAGCAGACCCCCTCTCCCAAACTCGGACCCCAAATTTAGGACAGTTTTTGATTGGGTGTCCGTGCTATTCATTCGTTACTAACCTGGCTAATTGTGAATGCTTATTAAGTTAGGCTTACCATGATCCGAAGCTCAAATGGTGACTGTCACTCTTGCAGTACTTTGCTATGCCACACGGTAGAAAGGCAGACATCCATTCCTACACTGAATAAAATCGCTCACTGAGCACTGGTTTTGAATGGGTGTCTGCTTTAATTTCCTTGGTTTTGAATAGGTGTCTCCTTTAACCCTATTTTACAATGGATATCCGTGTTTTTTCCCTTACTGAGCGCTGGTTTTGAATGGGTGTCTCTTTTAATTACTTCCTTCTTTGATTGGGTGTCCGTACTATTTCCCTTAATTTACTTTCTGTTATGCGACTTAATCCACGACTCCGACTGCCATTCTTTGGGCAATTGCTTTATCTATAAGCTGCTGAACCGTTGGCATGACATTTATAAATCTGAATTTACTCATAAAAGCTAGAGCACCTGTCTGCATAAATAGTTTCCCAAAGGCCTCGTCAGCAAAGCTGCTAGACATAATTGGTATATTCTTTAAATCAACAACAATCTGTGAGCCGCTTATCATTTTCTCTAAATTAGACAGTTTAGTTCTAACTGGTTTTCCGGAGACTCTACTACCGAATGATTGTGCTTCTTGTTCGACGATAAAGTGAATACTCCCATCATCATTTTTTTCATATTCAACTTCGACAAAATCAACAGGGGTATGCTCGTTTCCTTTAAAATTCAGAGCCTTTTCTAACAAACCCTGCTGTGTAAAATCGATAGTAGCCTCAACCATTGTCCCCCCATAAGGTATCCTTTCATTAGATATAGATAACCCTTTTTTATTATTAAATACTAACTTTGCATTCCCTGCGTCAATACGAAAGTGTCCTTCACACAAACTGCATATTTGGTAACTACCAAATAGCCCATTGCCTTGTCCTACTTTAGTATCCCTCGTAACCCCTTCTCTAATAGCTTGATCCAGAGCATCAGTATCTGATGTCAGCTCGGGTCGCCCAAGCCTAAGTGATTTAGGAACTCCCATACCAGCATCAGCAACCACAAATTGTACCTGTTTACTATTCCTCTTAAATGTCGAAACCTGAACAAGCCCTCCAATAGAAGACTCTGAGTGCACCAACACATTATCTGTAATCTCATTAATCGCCCACTCAAATGCCGCAAAATCCTTGCGCTGCATATCAGGGATAGCACCTAATATCACATTCACAATTTTATTAACTGCTTCATTCTGTTCTGATGGTGTTTGATATTGAGTAGCAGGAATTCGGGAGTGGCCTCTAAACTGAGACTTTTCAAAGTTCTTAGGATCTAGTAGATAGTTCCAGTTAGCATTTTTAAATAAGTTGAATAGTTTCATGGTCCTTGGGGCTTTGAGCGTGAAGTCAATCCCCGCTTTTCGATAAGCAAGAACCTGAGCACAAAGCGAGAGCATTGGGCCAGGAAATGCGCTGGTACATTCCTCCATATCAAGCACAATATCTTTGTATTCTGCACCTTCAATTGCTTGATGTATTTGAGATAGAAGCCGGTGAAAATCGTAAAGATCTCCTCTCACAACAATACAGTTTTCTTTTCGAAAAACAGAACTCATTTAAGCCTTCATCCTTAATTATCTTTTCTGTAAACTTTGCACACTAGCTTTGCTTAGTTGCATAACGCAGCTCTCTGCGGCAATTTCGGAGCGCAGCGGAAAAATTGTCCGTCAGCAGCGCCTTGTTAGCTTTTGCTAGGTTCAATAACTTCTCTCAATTGCTCTACCAAGCCATTCGTCATTGCCGACATAACTTTTTATGCCTATTGGACTCTCTAAGTAATTGCAGATTTAAGGTCACTAGCATTGCTAAGAAAAAAGAAAAAGATCAAATAATTGTCGTAAAACAAAAGGGTTTTTCCGGATATTCTGTCAATAAGATAATTAGCATTATCATCTAGAGAAGCAAAAAAGAATATTGCTGATATAGAAAACACAAAGTAGGCCAAACGCCCTAGCTCATCGGAAACGCGTGAGGACTGCATTGATGAAAGTAAAGTCTGATGATAAATAAAAAGATCCATTCGCTTTCCTTGAGTTGTTGCAGACTTATCTCTCTCAGAACACTTACCGCGTATTTCCACCAGCTTCTCAGACTCTAATTTATGCTTGTGCTGAAACTTTTTAAGAAACAGTAGAAATCCACCAGCAACACTGCCAAACAGCGCAATTATGGAGGCGCCCCCCCAAAAAAAGATATCATTTGATTTACTTCATCTGACATATATTCTCTTTTTCATTGGTATTGAAAGCTAACAGCTTATTAGCGAAAATGCCGATTAAACTCAGTTCCTAAAACCGTACAGCTCACAGATTAATTAACTTATTCACATTAACAACAAAAATATAACACTTTTATTTGCACCACTCAAGCTAAAACAGTTATGTTGGAACCGAGCCTTGGTATAGACGAGACTCATTTATAACTGTATGGGTAAACAGAACACAGGGTGAGAATGCCCTAATCTCCTTTTTTTGATATCTATAAACACAAAACTCAACATTTTCCTTTGCATCTAAAAACAGAGAAAGCGCCGAAACAGGCTACCAATATCGCCAACACCAATCTCCACCCAACAAAAAAGCGCGTATAAACGCGCTTTTTTCAGTATTTTAATCTGTGAAGATTAAAGTACTTTAACTGGTACCGCTTGCTCTGAACCGAACTTAGTTGTCAGTTCTTCTTCAAGTGGGGTGAACGCTGTCAGGTCGATGCCTTCAACTGCGGCCTGGTACTCGTCCATAGTCGGGAAACGACCCAGAATCGTTGAAAGTACTACCAGTGGCGTAGAGCCAAGTAGTGATTCACCTTTCTTCTCGCTAGAATCCGCTACAACACGGCCCTGGAACAGACGCGTAGAAGTTGCGATAACTGTGTCACCTGGTTCCGCTTTTTCCTGGTTACCCATACACAGGTTACATCCAGGACGCTCAAGATACAGAATGTTTTCGTACTTAGTACGTGCAGCCGTCTTCGGATTTTCATCGTCAAACTCAAAGCCTGCGTACTTAGCCAGTACTTCCCAGTCGCCTTCTGCTTTTAGCTCATCAACGATGTTATACGTTGGTGGCGCAACAACCAGCGGTGCTTTGAACTCGATTGAGCCATTTTGCTTCTCAAGGTTACGGAGCATCTGTGCGATGATCTGCATGTCACCTTTGTGAACCATACAAGAACCGACGAAGCCCAGGTCAACTGGCTTGCCATCGTAGAAAGAAACAGGACGGATCACATCGTGCGTGTAACGCTTAGAAACGTCTTCGTTGTTTACATCCGGGTCAGCAATCATTGGTTCAACGATTTCGTCCAGGTTAACAACGACTTCTGCGTAGTACTTAGCATTGTCATCAGGTGCAAGTGCAGGTTGCTCACCTGAGTTGATACCCGCGATACGCTCATCGGCCAAGTCGATAAGGCCTTGTAACGTCTTCGCTTCGTTCTCCATGCCCTTGTTGATCATGATCTGGATGCGGCTCTTAGCCAGCTCGATTGACTTGATCAACGTTTCATCGTTAGAGATACAGATTGACGCTTTCGCTTTCATCTCTGCAGTCCAGTCAGTGAAAGTGAACGCTTGGTCCGCCATCAGAGTACCAATGTGTACTTCGATGATACGGCCCTGGAACACGTTCTCACCGCCGAATTGCTTCAGCATTTGTGCCTGAGTCGCGTGTACCACATCACGGAAGTCCATGTGCTTAGCCATGGCACCTTTGAAGGTTACTTTTACAGACTCTGGAATTGGCATTGCTGATTCACCAGTCGCCAGTGCCAGCGCAACAGTACCTGAGTCAGCACCGAATGCCACACCTTTAGACATACGCGTGTGCGAGTCACCACCGATGATGATAGCGCGGTCATCCACAGTAATGTCGTTCAGTACTTTGTGGATTACGTCTGTCATTGAGTGATAAACCCCTTTCGGGTCACGCGCTGTGATCAGACCAAACTTGTTCATGAACGCCATTAGCTTAGGAATGTTCGCTTGCGCTTTTTTATCCCAAACAGACGCAGTGTGACAGCCTGACTGATATGCGCCGTCTACCAAAGGAGAAATCGTAGAAGCAGCCATGGCTTCCAGCTCCTGAGACGTCATTGGACCTGTGGTGTCCTGAGAACCAACGATGTTCACTTTAACACGAACGTTAGAACCAGCATGAAGTGGTGTGTCAGAAGCAACACCTACTGCGTTACGGTTGAAGATTTTCTCAACCGCAGTCAGACCCTGACCTTCATGAGATACTTCTTTAGACGGTGCATACACTTCTGGTGCTTCAATGCCCAGCGTTTCGGCTGCAAACGTTTGTAGCTTCTTACCGAATACCACAGCGTAAGAACCACCCGCCTTCATGAACTCGACTTTTTGTGGAGTGAATGAAGAAGATACATCAACCAGCTCTTTGTCGCCGTTGTACAGCTTCTGTGCTTTAGTATCGATAGTAAGTACAGTGCCTGTAGCCACTGAGTAAGCTTCTTCCAATACTGGGTCGCCGTTCGCGTCAGTCACTACATTGCCGTTTTCATCGGTTTTCTTCACCCAGTTTTTAAGGTCAAGACCGATACCACCGGTTACATCAACGGTTGTCAGGAAGATTGGTGCAATACCGTTAGTACCCGCAACAACTGGTGCAATATTGATGAATGGCACGTACGGGCTTGCTTGTGTACCTGCCCAAAGTGCAACGTTGTTCACACCAGACATACGAGATGAACCTACACCCATAGTGCCTTTTTCAGCAATCAGCATAACTTTTGCATTTGGGTGCTTCTTCTGCAGCTCAACAATTTCTTGCTGTGCCTCAGGGGTGATCATACATTTACCGTGTAGTTCACGGTCAGCACGTGAGTGTGCCTGGTTACCTGGAGAAAGTAAGTCAGTTGAGATATCACCTTCACCGGCAATATAAGTAACAACTTCAATTTTCTCTGCAATATCAGGCAGCTTAGTAAAGAATTCAGCTTTCGCGTAGCTTTCTAAGATGTCTTTTGCAATTGCATTGCCCGCTTTAAACGCCGCTTCTAAACGTGACGTGTCTGCGTCATAAAGGAAAACCTGCGTTTTAAGTACGTCAGCAGCTTGCTTAGCAACCGCTTCGTCGTTGCCCAGTGCAAGGTCAAGTAGTACCGCAATTGAAGGACCGCCTTTCATGTGAGAAAGCAGTTCAAATGCAAAGTCCGCAGAAATTTCAGCTACAGTCTCTTCGCCCAGGATAATTTCTTTTAGGAATTGTGCTTTCACACCAGCTGCGCTGGTTGTGCCCGGAAGCGTGTTGTAGATGAAGAAGTTCAGAGAATCTTCACGGTGCTCATGCCCTGTGTCTTTGATTTGGGCAATAATTTCAGATAGCAGATCAGCGCTATCGATTGGTTTTGGACTCAATCCAAGTTCCGTTTTACGGGTTTGGATTTCTTCCATGTACTCATTATACAAACTCATATAAACCTCGTCAGGCAGTAATACGTGTAGATAGAACCGCGCTATTCTACCCTACTTTGCCGTTTCACGTAATCATTTAACTAAAAAAGCCTGTTTTAACGTCACTTTTCTAGTCGGATTCACATTCAGCGTGAGGCTGCTTTATACCAAACATCATCGCTTAGCAAAAATGAAAATGTGAAATTCCGACTAATTGTCTAGTGTCGACGAGCGCGCGTTTATGCTGCTAAGAACTTACACCTGACCAAACGACTCTTAGCTATCTGCGGCATTATCGCTGAGCACCAAAGTCTTCAGTGAACGCCTCACGGAGCGGGATACGGGCGGCGCAGTTCTGCCCACTCGACCCATAAAGACCAGGTTTTTATGCTCGGGAATAAAAGACTTATAGAGGCGCTGACATGCCTTTGCCCGCCTACAAACGGATTGATCGTCTGTAAAAGTCACATCGTTGTCGAGGTAACGGGAAAAAATAACCGGTGTTAACCCCGGCTGTAAGCCAAGCTGCAAAGCATCGGTCATTAACCAGAATCGATAAATCGCTCGCCCGGCAGCCAGATAGTCGTTCTGTAACTCAGCCGGATGTGGCGCGCACAGGGTAAAATGTGCACTCGAACAGATCCCTGGGAGCAAATCTAATTGTATTCTGGGTGCGAGCGTACCAAACAGGTATCGATTTAAAAAGGCAACCCGGCTCCACTTTTTGAAGGCCCACTGCATCAGCTGGCCCGTGCCTTTATCTATGCCCAGCGCTTGCTCTGGTATTTTGCTGTCACTAAATTGCTGGCCCCAATCAATGATTTCCTTATGGACGTGATAGGCCTCCTTCATGGTCAATCTGGTTTTCGCATTTTTAAAGTTCAACCAGGCGCACCGCCATTTTTGCGCCAGGCTCTCATAAAAGTGCAGCTTAAAGCCAGCAGGTAGGCACTGCTGCAACGCGGCTTTTTCCTCATCCGTCAACGCCCGGGTCCCCATTGGACGGCGCTGCACTGTGCGGGTTTTAACATAGGGAAGCAATGGATCCGGCTTTACGTTACTGTCCAGCTCTAACTCAACCTGATAATGAAGCGTATTGGCAAGGCCTGCTGGCGCTTGCGTCTCTGTCTGCTTCACAACCGCTCGGCAGTGGTAGCGACTGGCCGCAATATCAATGGCTTCCAATAGCATGCCGTGCGCCAGCTCGCTGGAATGTCCATCCAAATCATATACGCTGTGCTCACTGGTATTACTGGCATAAATGATAAATGTCGTGTCACTGAGCAGTTTAAAAAGCCATGGCTGGGTGTTGTCGCCACTGGGTGCCCACTTGGCCAGTTCAATCACTTTTTCCGCCGTCGTCATCGCATTGCTTGCGGGCACGGATCCTGAGGGCTTGGCGTCGTGCCGGGGCGTCTGTAATTTTTTCCTGATCAGTTTGAACAAAAACTGTTGTAGAGGGTTACGGTTGCCAGCCGGTCGCCATACTTTTTTCATTTTATTGCTGAAGGCATCAAAGTGCAGGCTACGCGGCGCGCAGATAACTGGTCCACGATTAAGCAGTATTTTGGCAACCTGAGCCACTGCCACGCCCGTCGCCAGCTGGCATCCAACCACAGTCGAGGGCCCTTTTTTATTCGCCAGGTCCACAGTTGACGGGTCAACCAGTGCCGATTTCTGCAAATTGGCGGGGGTCAGGCCCAGATAAAACCGGATGTACTGGTCACACTCCGTATATCCCGCAAGGTCAAAGTACTGCTCGAACGACATTTTTCCGGGCAGGAAGTTAATGTATGCAGTCCCCATTCCAATGGGCGCAGCCGTCGTTGCCGGTATGCCCAGGTCATAGCACTGTGCAAACACACGCCGTCTTATATTCAATACAAAGAAATCCAGTGCATCAATATAGCAATCAACATCAGCTAAAAACTCTGTCAGGTTATGCTCGGTCACCCCCTCGCTGAACCCTGTGATCTCAATATCAGGGTTGATTTCTCTGGCCATATTGATCATCGTATCGAGCTTTTTTTTACCATAACTTGCGGTCGTTGCGCCCACCTGTCGATTGGTGTTTTCACACCCAAACTCGTCAAAATCAGCAAGATTAAACCGTGTGATCCCCAGCCTGACCAACGCCAATAAATGAGACCCTCCTACGCCCCCTAAACCCGCAATGGCCACCTTTTTACGTTTTAAAACCTGTTGCTCTGTGGAGGTCACCCACCCAATATTTCTGGAAAAAGCCAGATCATAATCAAAATGCGTATTCATCATCATTCCTTAGGATAATTCACAGGCAAGTTCAGTATTATTTAACTGCTGAGAAAGCCGGCGCTCCACAGCCAGGTATAGATCGCTGAGTACGTCACTGCGAAGCTGCTGCGCCTTAAACTCATGCGTATCAAAGTGATATACCGCCCTGCAACCTCTATGCTCAATATCTTCACTAAGCCTGGTGAGGGTCAGACCAAGCATTTTAAGGTGTTTGGTTAACTTTGAATTGGCCAACAATAAAGTGCCCCGACACTGGTGTGCTTTAGCCAGGGCAATACAACAGAAATACAAGCTGACAGACATAAGCTGAGTGTGTTGATACGTAAGCTGCAGCAAAGTACTTGCCTCACCCCGGCGATAACTGTTGTTATTTTGGCGCCTTACTTCAGGCAGCAATGCCAGCCGGGAGCATTCACTTAACGTACCCGACTGCAACAATGGCAACAACAGGCTCGTTTTTAAATACCCACCGTACTGGTCCTGGCTGGGTAAGGTTAAAGACGAATGAGGCGAAGGAATGATCAATCGAATACACCCGACATATTGCTTGCTGGGCTTATGCTGCAACAAACAATGAATTGAATGATTGTCGTATTCGTCCCGTTCCAGTTGTGTTTGCTGCCTCGCTTCCCAGCTCAGCTCATCACAATAAACTTGATGACGGATATAAAAAACGGCGTCCTTTTGTTTTTGCGACTGCGCGAGCTGTACGTCAAATGTTCGCATGAACTCAGCGCCAACAGACATAGATTCCATATTTTTCCTTTCTAACCTGAGTATTCCAGATAGCTGCACAGTATATGGCCAGCCTTTTTTTTGTACTTGGTAGAAACAACGAAGTTGTGCGAAAAAACGGGGCAAATGAGACCAAGGGATCGGAATGATTCGTTATTAATAAGCCAGTCCGGTGTGCCTGCTATATTCAAAGGTAGGGCTTAACGCCCAATTCCGCTGAACAGCTTGCGAATTCTCACAACAAATTAAATAAGCTGTGTGTAAAAGCTCAGGTGAAACCAAGGGGGTTGTAAAAAGAGTGCCTGAGACAGTTTCTCTATCTTCGCAAGCACAGGCAGAGAGGTAGCTGGCCAGGCACGCTGGGCCAGCTGTATGATCAGTTGTTTAGTTCTGTGTCGACCGGCTGCTCTTCTAAATCCAGCTCGTCGATAAACTCACCGAGCTGTTGCTCGACTATGGTATTAGCATGGGCAAAATAGGCGATATGAAACACCGCATCGCCTTCGTTCACCAAAGGCAAAGACTGCTGCCCGATAATGATACCGCTGCGTGGCGCCTGTATAGCCACTTCATTGCCCCCCAAAGGGTTGCTGATGTAACCCAGCACCTGCTCTTTATTAACTCGCTCTCCCAGACCAACCATAGCTCGCACGATCCCGTCAGTATGCGCCCTGACCCAGCTGGTGGAGTCAGCTATCACAGGTTCAGGTAGCTTTTTCGAGCGCCTGCCTTTGAGCACCTTAAGCCGCCTTAACACATTTTCGACGCCTTGCAATCCGGCAGCAATTGCCAGTGGGTCAAAACGCAATGCCTCTCCCCCTTCGTATGTGATCACCGGGATCCCAAGGTTACTAGCCTCACTGCGCAAAGAACCGTTGCGCAACGTTGCATCTATCACTACGGGCGTACCAAAGGCTTTTGCAATATCCGCCGTTGCTTCGCATTCCAGGTTTGCCCGGATCTGCGGCAGATTTGAGCGGTGTATTGCGCCAGTATGCAAGTCAATAATATGCGTGCACTTGCTCGCGACTCGTTTAAAAAACACGTTGGCCACCCTGGCTGCCAGTGATCCCCGCTCCGAACCGGGAAAGCACCGGTTCAAATCCCGCCTGTCAGGCAAATAACGAGACTTATGAATAAAACCAAATACATTTACCACTGGCACAGCAATTAACGTGCCTCGCAATGCTTTGGGCTCTACTTTTGTCAGTAACTGACGTACAACCTCTACGCCATTCAGTTCATCGCCATGGATCGCAGCGCACACCATCACCACAGGACCCGCCTCGGCACCATTCACCACCTCGATGGGGATCGTAAGCGGAGAATGGGTGTATAGTTTTGCCACCTCCAACGACAGCGTCTTGCGCTCAGCCACCTCTATTTGTGTGTTTAGTAGTGTAAATACCTGGTTTTTCTTAGCCTTTGCCACGCGTCGCGGTCCTCTTACTGGCTGCATTTTTTTCCATAAATTCTATGATCATACCGGCGATATCCTTACCGGTCGCTTTTTCTATGCCCTCAAGGCCCGGCGATGAGTTTACTTCCATCACCAAAGGACCACGCTCCGAACGCAGCAGATCGACGCCGGCAACATTCAGCCCCATCGCTTTGGCCGCAGCAACCGCGGTTTTGCGCTCCTCAGGTGTGATCCGAATAAGGCTGGCGCTACCGCCACGGTGCAGGTTTGAGCGAAACTCGCCTTCCTGTGCCTGACGCTTCATTGCGGCAATCACTTTATCTCCGATCACAAAACAGCGAATATCCGCGCCACCCGCTTCTTTAATATATTCCTGCACCATAATATTGGCTTTCAGGCCCATAAAGGCTTCGATCACGCTTTCTGCTGCTTTACGGGTTTCTGCAAGCACCACCCCTATTCCCTGCGTTCCTTCCAGCAGCTTAATCACCACAGGCGCACCACCGACCATATCCAACAAGTCTTTGACGTCATCAGGCTTATTAGCAAACCCAGTAATAGGCATGCCCACGCCTTTACGAGACAACAGCTGCAAAGAGCGCAATTTGTCGCGTGAGCGGGTGATCGCCACAGACTCATTGAGCGGATAAATCCCCATCATTTCGAACTGACGCAACACTGCACAGCCATAAAACGTCACAGATGCACCAATTCTTGGCACCACTGCATCCACCCCAACGATTTTATCGCCTTTGAAGTGAATCTCTGGTTCATTAGAATTAATGTTCATATAACAACGTAATACGTCCAACACCACAGGTTCGTGACCGCGTTGCTCAGCCGCTTCAATTAAACGACGCGTTGAGTAGAGATTTTTATTCCGGGATAGAATGGCGATTTTCATTTTAATTCCTTGCTTCAATTCTTTTCTTAGTCAAATAAGAGGCTGCTGGATCAACGCTGATCCGCCCTGCCATTGCTGTGCGCCCCAAAAGCATGCGAAATTTCATGTTATCCCGGTTTGTCAGCGTAATTTCGATGGGCCAGGCCTGGTCCCCTATGTGCAGCATTGACTGGATCACATAGCGAGACTCCTGATGGCCACCTGAGTCTGTCACCGTGCGCACATCCAGCACAGGGGCTGCACACACGACTTCATACTCAGTATTTTTTTGTTCCGGATGCATCCAAAACCGCACCCAGGGTGCGCCATCTTGCGTGAACTCTTCAACTTTGAACGCATGTAAACAAGACGTCCTAGCTCCGGTGTCCACCTTGGCTTTGATGCGGCTTATCCCCAGCTGAGGCAAAGCCAGCCATTCACGCCACCCAACCATCATTAAAGTCGACATGTTTTGCTCCTTGGTAAAAATGCTTTATACCCTTGAGCTTAACCTTAGACCAACGAAATAATTTTATCCAAAGCAGCAAAAAAACTGATTGAACAACGAAAAGTGCATCAACCCGAACCTGACACCTCTGAGCATCATTCGCCCACCTCTGATTGATGCTTTGTAATCTTATGATCAGCATTTAACGCAATGTAACTAAAAAAGCATAAAAACTTGAGCGGTTATAATTTATAACGAATTCGAATTTCGCATCGAATTTTCCACCTTTAGTATTGCCGTCCTTTTCATGGGCCAGACAACTTAGCCCGTATAGAAATCAACATATAAACAGGAATCTCTATGTTAAGACCGAGTACTCTGGCAGCCAGCATCAGCTTGGTGCTGGGCGCCGCCGCTTCGTTTCAAATTAATGCAGAAGAAAGCCAGGCACCCACAGCCAGTAACACCACAGAAGTGATTGAAGTCACAGGTACTCGCCGCAGCTTGCGCAGTGTTGCTGAAAGCACAGTACCGGTCGATGTGATCAGCATGGATGAAATCACCAGCTCAGGTCAGCTTGAACTGAGCCAAGTTTTGACAACGCTGGTACCCAGCTTTAATTTCCCTAATTCACAACTGGCAGACGGGACAGATCATGCTCGTCCTGCTGTGTTACGTGGGTTGGCGCCTGACCATACTTTGGTGCTTATCAATGGTAAGCGCCGCCACGCCAGTGCGCTGCTCAATCTAAACGGGACCGTAGGTCGTGGCTCTACAGCGGTAGACCTCAATACTATTCCAACGGCCGCTATCAAGCGCATCGAAGTTTTGCGTGATGGTGCCGCTGCACAGTACGGCTCAGATGCCATTGCTGGCGTGATCAACATTGTACTAAATGATGCCGACGAAGGTGGCAACCTGTCGGTCACCTACGGTGAATACGATACTCAAATGGCCGGTTCACCTCAGTTGTTGCGTACCTACGAGGATGCCGAAGGCAACCTGGCATTTGACAAAGGCGCAGATCGCGAGCTGAACGATGGTGGCACAACAACCATCAGCGGCAATATGGGCTTTGCATTGGGCGACAACGGTTTTATCAATGTGGCTGCTGAACTACGTAACAAGCAGCCGACCAACCGCTCTGGCATCGATGAGCGCGAACAGTATGCCCGGGATGAAAACGGTAAGCTGGATCCACGAGAATTTTCGGCTGAGCGTTATAACCACAGGTTTGGTAAAGCCGACATCGAAGATTTCGCTCTATTCTACAATGCGGGGTACACACTTAACTCCGAGCTGGACCTGTATTCCTTTGGCAGCTTCTCAAGCCGCGATGGTAATTCAGGTGGCTTTTTCCGTCGTCCACAGGATAGCCGTAACCTGACTGAAGTCTACCCTGATGGCTTCTTACCGCAAATTGACACCGAAGTACGCGACTACAGTTTCGCAGTCGGTGCCAAAGGTGATGCGGGTGACTGGCAGTACGACGTCAGCACAAACTATGGTCTGAACGACTTCGGCTTTGGCGTATCAAACAGCCTGAACACGTCAATGGGTGCAAGCAGCCCAACAGAGTTTGACAACGGTGCTTTGGTCTACAGTCAGCTGTTGGTTAACGCTGAAGCAAAAACCGAGCTGGACTTAGGCCTTTACGATAGTGTGTTTGTGACACTTGGCAGTGAGTATCGCCGCGAAACTTATGAGATCCAGGCCGGTGAATTAGCCTCTTACCAGACCGTTCTGGATGCTAACGGACAACCGGTTGCCGCTGGTGGTGCTCAGGTTCTGGCCGGATTTTCACCAGAAAGTGCGGTTGATGAGTCACGTCATAACATCGCCTTGTTTGCCGAATTGGATACTTACCTGACAACAGACTGGAACCTGGTTCTGGCAGCGCGTTATGAAGATTACAGCGACTTTGGCTCTACACTGACCGGTAAACTTGCAACTCGTTATGTAGTTAATGACCAACTGTCACTGCGTGGTGCCCTGAGCACAGGATTCCGTGCCCCTTCTCTGGCACAGACCTCCTACAAATCAATTGCCACGGTTTTTGAAGACGGTGTACCCAGTGAAGTAGGCTTGTATCCGGTAGATACCCCAGCGGCGGCGGCACTTGGCGCACAACCTCTGGAAGCAGAAGAGTCGGTCAACCTGACTGCCGGATTCATCTACACCCAGGATGCGTTCAGCCTGACGCTAGATGCATATCGCATTGACATTGATGACCGCATTGTGATGTCAGAAAACCTCAGTGGCGACGCGGTTGAGCAGATCCTGCAACAGGCTGGCGAGTTTAACGTTCAGCGTGTGCGCTACTTTACCAATGCCATCGATTCCCGTACTCAGGGCGTAGACATTGTAGCAACCTATCGCTTTGACTTGGCTGATTATGGCGATCTTAACCTGAGTGCAGCGTTAAACCTCAATGACACTGAGGTGACCAATGTGAAAGCGAACCCGGCAGAGCTGGCTGCGCTGGGCGAAAGCTATCAGTATTTTGCTCGTCGTGAAATTGAGCGCTTTGAATCCGGGACACCAGATAACAAATGGAACCTGGTTGCTAACTGGCAGCGTGAACAGTGGCAGGTCATGGTTAAGGCAACCCGCTACGGCGAGGTCACCGACCCTTCCAGCACAGTTGAAAAAGATGAAGTGCTGGAAGCCATATGGATCACCGATCTGGAAGTAGCGTACAAAGTCAATGAGCAATGGCGCGTTGCCCTTGGTGCCAATAACCTGTTTGATCAATATCCACAGGATACCGTCAGCAACATAGGGTTCAGTAACTTTAACCAAATCTTCCCATACTCAGCGTTCTCGGCTTACAGCACCGATGGCCGCTTTGTGTACGGTAAGGTTTCATTTAACTTCTAATTTCGTATCAAACTCCCCTGCGGCTGCACACTCAGCTGTGGGGGTAAACTTTGCAGTTTAGACCCTTATATTTTCCTGCCCAATACTGTTTATCCTGAGACTTTAAAGTATATACCTGCGTTAGGGTTCACTCAAAAAGTTGCTGTTTGACTTGAAGATTACTTAATTGACACAATCAAGAAAAAAACAAAATACTAACATCTTTACAACAAAAGGAGTTAGTACATGTTTTCAAAAAAACACATATATTCATTATGCTTGGTATCTGCGTCTGTCTTATGGACGAGTGCTTCGGCAGCCACCACTCAACCTGATGACCTGCTTTATCCTGCCATCTCAGTATCTACTGAAGAAATTTCACCGAATAACGTTGAGGGCCCGATTACGATCAATGGCGGTGCCTGGGCCAGTAGTGGTTATGGACCAACATTAAGAAATACGGGCCTTTATTACACGCTGGACCTGCCCGTTGTAGGTTCTGTGCCTTTTGGCTCAAAAATTACGTCAGTTAATTATTCGTGGAGTTACTCATATGTACCGCCAGGCATGTTGGTTTACCTGTGCCTTAATTCAACGAATAATTGTGTCAACGTGAGTACCAGCAAATCAGGTCGACTCACTAACTTCAATGATCAGGCTGCCAATAAGAAATTTATCTTCGCATTTGGTGTCCGTGGCAATGGCAGCGTGCTATCACCGGCCGCTTACGGACAGCGCAGTCAAGTTATCGTCAATTATAATTAGCAATAAGCTATAGGCCTTCAAAAGAAGGCCTATAAACATCATGCATACTCGTTAACACTTAACATGCCTGCTTTTGCCTGATAGTCCATTGGCAGAGCTTTATTAAACGCAATCATTTCGTTATAAATATCAGCATCAGAGGCGCCCTCACCTTTCATACGATTGAACAATGCAATACGTTGCTCAGTCACTTGCTCAGCAATGCGGTCAAACTCGACAGATTGATCGGCCCACTTTTTGTGTGCAACGGGATCAGTCAGTGGTGGCGCCTCGTCGAGGTTTACAGTCATTTTGTTAGGGATAAAAGTGATTGCCTCTGCCATTTCTCTTGCAAATACAGGGTCGGATTCAACATCATCCCGAAAAGAATCCCATGTATGCTTCACGGCCGCGGAGCTGGATTGTGTAGATTGGTTACTGACATCAGCTACCGTGTTGGTAGTCTTAACGGCAGCATACTGCGAGACTGGGTTCACTGCGCTCTGGATAGAGGTATTTAAAATCATAATTCGTCTCCTTGTGAATGTTTTGTTACTTAAGCAAAACCTACGCCACTTCTAAATACCCTTTAAATTTAGAGAATTACCAGGATACATTGCCTGTAGTTGCAAAGAGATGCCGCATTATGGCGTCAAATTGCCGCACTAAACATACCGCTGATTGCCCTGTTGTAATGTGGATATACTCGTATTCACTGTGATAAAACAAAGCCCGCATAGGCGGGCCTTGTTTAACCAGTTAAACGCTATCGAATAAGATGCCATTGCGTTTGTCGACCAGCCAGATACCAAACTTGCTTACCATCAAATACCGCATCTTGCTCCAGCTTGATTTGGATCCATTGATCATCCCATTCCGGTAACTGGGTTTTAATATTACCTTCAATGGCATAGACGGTATTTGGATGGAGTTTCCAATCTCCCTGTACAGGCGTCGGCCCCTGATTGTCCCACATGCCGATGGTTGGTCCCGGCGCATGACCCACAAATCCTAACGGATGGGTATAGGTGCTGCTCACGATCCCTGCCGCCTCACTTTGTTTGATGGTATTGGCCAGGATCTCATTACCCGTTAAGCCAGTTTTAAAGTTACTGGTTAAAATATCCTGCCAGCGATTACCCATCGCCATTGCCTGTTTGAGACCCTTTGGCACATCCGTTTCGTGCAATTTAAGTACATAGCCCATTTCTTGTGTATCGGTACATTGATTGAGGTAACAAATCCCCACATCGGTGTGAATGATATCTCCTGGCAAAATGGTGCGATTATATTCGCCTATGAAAACGTCTTGTTTGCTGGTTTTATCACCCTGGCGCTGAATGTTCACATATGGTTGAAACCAGGGTCTGAGCTGAAGTTCTTCGAAACGTTCGCGTAAATACCATTCAACATCTTTGGTGGTGGTTACACCGGGTGTGATCACCTTATTAGAGAATGCTTCAGCAATGACACGTCGTGCCAATGTTACGGCCTGAGGGTATACGTTAAGCTCTTTTTGACTACGCGTCTCAAGCCAACGGATCACCAAGTCTTCAGCGCTTACCAATCGCTCTTGGTATTTACCGGGTAATACCTTCAATAGTTGCTGATGTAGCCCCACGCTCAGACCATCAGCCAGTGCCCAGTCTTCGCTTACGTTAATACCGATGCGTTTTGGATCACGCTCAGCAATGACTTCAGCCAGGCGCTGCCATTGTTGCGCTTTTGTGCCACCTTTCCACACCGTCGGGTATAGGTCCCCGATGGGGTAACGACTGACACTAAATCGCTCAACGCTGCCATCAGCTTGCTTTGAGAAAACCAACAAAGTCGTACGCCGCGCCGCAAACGTAGGTTGTGGTACAAGCGTATAAAACAGCTTGTCCTCTCCATACTCTCGATTAATCACCAGCCACATATCCAGGTCAGCTTCTTGCATCAGCTTAGGGAGTAAATTATCCAGTCGGTCTGTCACCATGTCATTAATGGGCTGAACACGCTCTCGGAATGACAATACATCAGGCAACTCAGCTATCTGCCTGCCCTGCGTATATTCTGCTGCCAGAGAAGGCATGCTCATCCCGCATAAGGTCAAAAATAATCCAATAATTCTCTGCATAATTGTCCTGCTATTTGTTGATAGTGTTTCTGGCCGCTACTGGCTGAGCCAAATAACAACCTGTTTTTAGTTGTAATCAGCAATCAATCATATTGCAGCATCAAGAGGCCATCAAACGAATCAGGACGAATGCATAGTAAAGGAAATAGCGTATTATCATCCTCTATGCCTGTAATTATGGGCAGAAAATTTCGTTACGAATATGAGTTTGGTGGAATTATTGGTTGTTACTGCGCTAGCTGGTATTCGTAAATACGCGTCTTTGACTTTAAGATTTAAGACAGAAACTTGTTGTCGAGGTGTACGAGCAGTAATCTGTCCGCTCGTACCTTAAGCCAAGTTACGGTTAATTATTAACCGGATCACACCAGCGGTGCCCATTCATTTCTGTGCATTTTACAATTTTGGGGGTGTCTTTTACTGTTAACTGAAACTTGTTGTTTAAGTTAATGCTAGCCTGACCCAAAATGATAGTGTTGAAGCTTGTTTGGCCATTGAAATCATGAAAAAGCTGCCTTTTAGTCCTGTCAATGGTGAGCTCTATATGCGCACCACGAATTAATTCAGCAAATTCATCTTTCAACTTAACAGCGTAATCCTCACCACCAATAACATAAACCCCAGTTGGAATCGCTTGGTCGAGCCCAAATATAGTCTTCTGATACTGATTTATTCGACTACTTAACGCGGCCTGGATCTTTGATTCAGCAGTGATTTCAATCTTATCCTCCAATTTATTCGTTAAAATTGCATTGAAGCCAGGAATAAAGTCGAACACAGAGTCAACATCTATCGAAACGTTAATATCAAAACCCGGATTTAACCTGAGTCCACTGATTACGCCGGTATTAACATTATAATTACCGCTCAAATTCAATACATTGCTAGAAACAATTATTTTTCCTTTTGCATACCAACTCTTTTTAATTTTAGCTAAGGCATAAACGCTAAAACCGCCAACAGTCGCTGTTACATTGCCATTTGGCTGGCCGCGAAGACTCACTTTGAAAGGGCCTTGTATTTTAAAATCGAATCCATACAGGCTAGCCTTACCTGAAATAGCAGCGGTTACCTCATTTTTAATTTGGGTATACATTTCATCTTCTACCGCTCTCAATTGTTTGATCTTTTCAGTTGCTTTCAGCAAGCCCATGTGCTGCTTGCTATAAGTAACATTTTGCCCATGCCGCCGGTAGGTAAATTCACCAGTCGCATTCCACTGCTCTACATATTCATATTCCTCATAGATATCGAAAGCGTTGGCTTGTCCAAAAAATGCAAACGAGGCTATAACTGCAAGTATCCATAAATTAATGTGTCTATTCACGATTTACTCCTTTATACAATTGAATTCATTATTGCTTTGCCATTACACCTCCTATTCAAAACCGCTAAATAACAGATATAAATGGCGCGACAAGAATACGCTCCAACGCAATCAAAAGCAAACAAAAATCATTATCATTTACATTAGAGAAGAATAAAAACTAACAAAATAACTTTGTCCAAAAGATATAAGGTGGGATTGATTAAATTTCTGGCTATTGAAAAGATGAGAGAAGTATCAGGTGATAAAAGTGACGTGATGGCCTTTGCAATCGCAAAGGCCTTAGCGAACAGAAAAGTTACTTAGCCTCGCTTAAAATTTGCAAATTATCGGTAACGCCTTTGGCCATTGGCACAAGGAAAATTTGTGCTTCCTTGAGGCGCTCAGTTGGTACGCCAAGAATATATTGGTCGCCAAACTTATACATTTCTTGTGACTCATAGCGGCTTGTTTGACGCCAGAACAGCTCTCCCTTTTCATTGTAGCCATCAATTTGCAGGATAATTTCTGGCCTTAGCTCAATAAAGTTGGCGTTTAGCTCTTGTGCGCCAACCGCCAAGTCCGAGCGCTCAGTATAATAAATGGTCACAAACAAGTTAAGATAAGCACCATCAACCAGTGGATAATCATACTCAACGCTTAACAGCTCGTTATTGTCACCGTATTGCATGCTCACTTCAGACTCTGTAACAGGGTTCAGTGGCAGTGCAGCACGCTGGCGAATGCCATCAACCAGAGTCGTTTCAAAAGTATGTAACTGCTCCATCAACTCATTTCTCTGAGCCGGGTCAAACATGTCCAGGATCTCCTGCACGCCCTTAATGGCTTTGGTTAACTCTGAATAATCACCAGACAAGTTTTGATCTGGATCTCTGATCGGTGCCAGCTCTACTTGCAATGTGCGTATATTGATATTGCCCTGATAATCATGCGTCAGCGGTTTACTGGCGCACCCAGCGACTAAAATCATCAAACCCAATAAAAAGAAATGTGTTAACGTTTTCATATTGCTCTTTTGTTTAATCTACTTTGCTCTCAATCAGCAACTGTACTCACGGCGTCCACTGTAAACAGGTTTCTGCCGCCACTCCTATTCTCCCCCGTTGAGCAAGCGAGAATATCCATTTGTGCGCAATAATAACCTATAGTTCACTTCTGGCAATAGTGTCTTAATATATTCCAATTGTAAAAATACGTAGATTAGCGAATAGTTGAGTGTCCACTTACTGATATGAGGATGTCGCGGGCCTGAAACACCCAAATCGTGTATTTGTCCACTTTGTATGCAAATTTGAAAACTCACCAGCCAAATGCTGCCATATGATATAATCTGACCTGAGCAACTGGGATAATTAACATGAAAATGAAATTACTTTATCTACAACTCGCAGCACTTATTGCACTGAGCGGCTGCCAGTCTTCCGGTCAATCTCATCGGACCATGGCGGATGCAATCGGGCACTGCAACCCCCTAACCTATCAGTGCCATCAACAACGTAAAAACAGCCCAATCAGCAAATCAATTCAAGCCAAGCTTGAGCGGGCTAATGCACTGAGCCGTTCAGGTAAAATACTCCCTGCAATAGAACTTTTAGAGGGCCTAACCCCAGGTACTAAGGCTGAGACTGCTGCAATAAACTATCAACTTGCGCTGGTGCACGATCGCAACCAAATGGACCATATGGTGGTGTATTACGCACAAGCCGCGCTGTCCGGGCAACATTTGGACTCAGAAAAACACGCGACACTGTTACGCCTTGAACTTCTCAGATTATTTAGACTGGGGTATTTTGATGAAGCTAAAAGTAAGATCGGCGCCTATTACACATATATGGGGATATCAGCAGACAGATATCTTGACCCGGTGTTGCTTTATATTGCCTTACAGCAGGACGATAAAGCGGCAATGAGTGCACTCAGAGAAAAAATGAATAAAAGCTCACAAAAGTCAGATGTCTACGCCAGTTTTGTCGCACTCACCTCAGTGAAGATAGAGCAAGCGAAACAACCTAGGTTTTCTTTGCCCAAGGAGCCCGTTGTTAAATATCAAGTGCCATACGACTATCCGAGAGAAGCAGCTTACCAGAGAATTGAAAGCCATATATCGCTACAATTTGATATCGATAGTCAGGGAAAGCCCGTAAACATTACGGTCTTAGAATCAAGCCCTACAGGCGTTTTTGACCAGGCTGGGATTGATGCATTAACGCAATGGCGGTACCTCGTCAATCTGGACACGAATGGCAAAGTGATCGAAGGCCAGGCACTTAACATTGAATTTCGGTGGGGCCTGAACTATTAACCATTTGCCCACTCACAAACCAGGACAGGCCTTATAACCGGCTCAATTTAATTACGTGACATGATACCCTGCCAAGACAGGATAAGTCCAAAAACGATTTGGGCTTATCCTGACTACTAGGTCGCAACAAAGCAAAGTATTTCGCTAACCTACCATTAGCTCATCATGCTGTTGATATAAGGTAGACGCTTCAAGCTGCTGACCTTTGACAATGCTGAAATGCCTGCCACCAAAACGAACTCTCCCCCGCTTGCGTTCAATAAGAGACTCAGCCATGGATTTATCTTTCATACGATCAACAAACTGTTTGCGCGCACGATGGATCTGGATATTGATATGACTCTCTGTCAGTCCCAAATCACGCGACAATTGCTTCACCGACACCCATCCCTGCGACGCATCATCGACTTGATGTTGCATATCTTTTACCCGGTAACGCGCCAATAGTGCGGTCAGATAATGGTGTGTCCGGGTTTCAAAATCGACTTTCTCTTGCGCTTGCTTCACCTGTAATTCGGCGTACTCCTCATCCTGGCTCAGTGTAAATAAGTATTCCAAATCGGCTGGATCCGTTTCAGTTACTTCCGCTGTACACTCCTGCTGACTTGCTCGTGTCTGGATCAAACTCCAAACCTGTTGCGCAAACCGCAGTTGCTCACCATCGGTAATACTAACAGGATGTTCAGAGCCGACCTCCTCATAACACCAGGATTGCTCCGTACTGTTGAAATACACTATCAGCTCGGGATCCGATTCACTGGGTAGCAAATGATAGTTCTCCAACTGAATCACCGGCTCTTGTCCATCGACAAGCTCATCATGACTATATGGCACCAGCAAATCTTCGGGTGGTGCTAAGTCTGTGACACAGAAACTGTGACAACTTGAGTCGGAAAACCGAATTTCGTCATTGATGTTTAATGCAACATCCTGATTGTAAGGCACTCTGACATCATTTAACCAGGTGCCATTACGACTCAAATCACGTAAAAACCAGTAGCCCTGTTGCCATTCAATAACGGCATGGATCCGCGAAATAGCCAATTCATCAAAGCAGCTATCCACGGAGTGTTTGAGTCGCCCAAATCGATGAAATGACTTTAAATATAAATACTTAGATTGCTGTTTATGCTTTAACGTGGCCATAGTCGCTCCTCGATAACGGCTCTGGGAGGCTGTCACACAATGTGTTGTGCCAAATCCCAGTTTACTGTCCCTTCATAAGCATAACACCGTTTACTGAAAACACAGATTTCACCACATTACACCTAAGTATTGTCATATTCAAAACAGTCACTACTGGCCTCTGATCGGATAAGCTGGCATTTGATTTGCTTAAACGTTACTATGACAATTCGGTACATATGGCACTGTTCAAGGCCACTTTCCCGGCACAAGAAATACGTTTAACGCGTTGCCATCCGTAAGGCACAAGATAATAGATAACATGGATAAATCGCACCAACCTTCACACACAACGCAGCCAGCGGATCACAATCTCAGAGTCCAGCAAGCTGACTTACCCGAACATTATCATGTTATAAAAGTGTTAGGGGAAGGAGGAATGGGCGAAGTATTACTCGCAGAAGATACCCGACTCAACCGCCAGGTTGCTATCAAGCGACTTAAGATGCATGGCACAGACGAAGATATCTCTGTCGCAATTGCAGAAGCACAGATCCTCGCAAGATTAAATCACACTCACATCGTTCAACTTTACGATATAATAACTACGCCCTCACAGGTCTTCCTGATTATGGAGTACGTTGATGGCAATACTTTACTTTTTCACCAGAAAACTCACATACTGAGCCTCGAGCAAAAGCTCACACTACTGATACAAATCGCCAATGGTGTTGCAGCGGCCCATCAATGTGGTGTGATCCACTGTGACCTTAAGCCGTCAAATATCCTGCTCGATACAAATCAGCAAGTTAAAATCACGGACTTTGGCATTGCACGTCTCACTCAGGCACATGAAGATGAACATACTGCCAAAGTGCATCAAAGCCATGGCAGTATACTGGCAATTTCACCCGAACAGTTACGAGGAGATACCCTGACTCCTCAATCGGATTTATTTTCTTTTGGCGTATTAGCGTATGAACTTATCAGTGGACGCCATCCATTTGGCAAAACCAATATACGTGGACGTATTTTAACGGGTGAGTATGACAACGCCGATGAGATCATTCCAGCTCTGCCTGAGCCGCTTTGCTGTTTGTTGAACCAACTGCTTTCAACCTCCCCCAAAGAGCGCCCGGCGGATGCAAGGCAAGTAGCCAAGCGTCTTGAACACATTCTGATAGCACTCACACAAAATGCGATATTGGAACAAGAAACAGTGCCTCTGCACGCTGCACCTGAACAGCAAAACAAGGCACCTAAGATAAGTTGGTACACGAATCGTCGTGTCGTATTTTTGGCTTCGTTTTGCATCATGGTGTTTACGCTCATCACCTTTTTCCTGACCTGGAATAGCTCGGAGCGCACAGATACCACCCGTTATATTGCGGTGCTAAAGCCACCGCAAAAAAATGTAGTGAGTGCAACGATCAATCAAGCTATCAGACAATACATTTTGCAAAATGAAGGACTGGAACTGGTGGTTTATAACCATGAGGCCTATTCCAGTCTACAGGAAGTGGCTAGCGCTACAGGTGCCACTGATATCATTACCAGTGAAATAGACTGCTCTGATGCCAGCTGCGAAGTCACATTCAGCAGGTTATACGGCGACAAGTGGACGGTTCAGCAGCAAATATCCTGGCCCATGCCAGCCAATACACACCTGAATAATTTTTATACGGCTCAGCAACATGCCGCAAAGCTATTTGGGGAAATTGCACCAAAAAAAGTGCAGCGCTGGAAAATAAACCAAAAAGAATATCTGGATTATCTTGCCATATATGAAGATGTTAACACCAACGGTGCTTACAACATCGATAGCCTCAACAGGCTGGAAGCGCTTTTAACTGACGCCCCAGAACTTTCTGCCGCGTATACTCTGCTGGTCGATGTTGGATTAAATATTTATCATCAAAGTAAAGATAACGCGATACTGGCTCGGTTAAGCATGAAGCTTAATAATGCACCCATAAGCTATAAACAAAGTGTACTTTTTCAAAGAGAAATGATGCTTCTGGCGTTGGAAAAAAATGATATGCAAGCCTTTGACGTACACTACGAAAAAGCCACAGCCAGGTCACTAAGTGACTATGACGCGCAAATTATTTTAGCTCGTAAAGCAAAAAAACAAGGCGCACTCGATCAGTCTATTGAGCACCTTGAGAAGGCGCTTTCTTTGCGCAGTAGCACCTTTGTGATGTTTAACCTTGCCAATGACCTGTATTTAAATAGTCAGTTTGAACGTGCTATCTCCCTGTTGAATAAGATTATTGAAATCACACCCGATGACTACCTGGCTAACCAACTACTTGCTGACATCTTTATGATACAGGGGCAACTGGACAAAGCCATCACACGATATCAAGTCGTTGTGCAAAAAGATCCTCAACCAATGGATTTGAATATGCTGGCATTGACCCTGATGCTAGATCAACAATACCCGGCAGCGCTGGAAGTAGCCAGATCTTTGCCTGATGTCGAAAATAATACCTTGTTTTTACTGAACCTTGCGGACATAGAAAAGCTAAATGGCAATATGCAGGAAGCAACTCAACATTATCAACGTGTCATCCATTTAAATGCAGATCAGCACTCAATGTATGAATTACTCGACAGAGCGCAAGCTCATGCCCAACTGGGTCAATTTGAGCAAGCTATCAGCACCTTAAATCGTGCAATTAAGCTTTCCCCTGACAACAGTGAATATGCTTTCACGGCAGCGCTGGTTTACGCCTTGGCCAATGAACAAACGTCTGCAATCGTTCATGCCAAAGCCGCATTAGAAGTGGGTTATGGCACAGTTTGGTTTAACTTACCCTGGTTTAGGTCTTTGTGCGGTAATCCAGGCTTTCTCGCATTATTGACACAAGAAAGCCCGCTATGCAGAACTAGCCCTCAACCTTCAGAAGTTTGATGCTGTTTAGGCTGGTTTATTTCTTCGTACACCTACTCTAGGGTCCTGAGAGTAGAATATCTCGTTCAGCTGACCCGCTGAGTTATTTAATCTCACAGCAACGAAACGGAAGTCGATGGTTTCAAACATGTCACCCGGCAGAGCGGCATTACGAAGCACATTATCAATCGTCAGAACCAGGGTTTTACCTGAGCTTTGAATTTCTGTCGTCAGATTATAATCCTGTGCATCTTGCTCACTGGACAGAGAAATACCGTTTTGCCAAAAGCGCCAATCTCCTGACGTGCACTCTTCCATCTCTACAATAAAAACAGCCTGCTGTTTGGAGATCAAGGCACGCCGAGCATTATCTGAAATGCCAGGTATATCACCCAAATCAAACTCAACATTGAGTTGCGCATCCTCCGATACCAACTTATATTCTCCACACTCCTGATCGTAGTATTTCAAACCCCACTGTTCACTCGTGCCCGTCGGGCTAAGTCGAAACAGAAAACTCTTGCTGTTAAGTTCTACACTCATAACTTTGTTTTGCATCTTCGTCATTCCTTATCGGTTATTTCGCTGTTCAGCTTACTCCGTGTTTTAGAAAAACACCAATGAAATCCGCCAATTATTATTCCTTTTACCACAACAAAACATCTCCTGCTAGTGCATGTAAGAAGGTGTAATACTGGTGTAATGGTGTGCGTGAGCAAATCTCTTCATAGTATTGTCCCAGATAGGTAAACTATTAAGTTATCGTTATGACTTTTGATTATAATTCTCGCCCAGTAGAGGCCGAAAACCGCAATACAACATGCGAAAAAGTGATGTATATCAGTGGTGTACAGGTAAGACCTGCTGGTCTGGACGGGGCCAGGCTCGTCGCAGTCGGCGGTACCAACGCCTTTCAGGCACATCTGGATGCAACGCGCGCAAACTACCCTAATACCCGCTTGCTGCTCAGCCTTTCACCTGATGATAACGGTTGGCGCTACCTTAGCCAGGACATTAATGGCTGCCAGGGGTTTTGTCAGAGTGTGGTCGATTTTTTGCAACACTATGATCTGGATGGACTCAACCTGGATGCTGCCTCATATTATGCTCAACTGGAAACACAAGCAATCAGTGGCAGCACGCATTATAAAAACCTGGTTACTATTTCATCTCATGATTTCGACGCACTGTTGTTAGGTCTAAAGTATCAGTTTGGTCAGGCTGCACGAATTTGCGGGCAATCCTATTTATTGACGCAAATTACTAACAGTACTGCACCGCTATTAAACCATAGCTATGCTGGGGAACTGGCGTGCAATAGCGAGGTTATCGGAGAAATGCAAACCCCACTAACAAGTAAAGGCCGCACAGTTTGCCTGAGTGATAAAGAGGCTGCCACACTAAGAGGCGGTGGCAGCTCTGGCAGAATGAGTGGCGTTATCAAATACCATAAAAACACACTCAATCACACGCAAGAGCGAGATTATTTCAGATATAGCCGTTTTGTAAATTTGATAAATGACTAGACCTTTGTATCAATTAGCTTGATGCCGCCAAAGTAGTCAGAGCGCTCAAAGCAGCCTGCGCATGGTTGGTCTGTACAAAAATATGATCGTGATAAAACGCGGCAACTACATTGGCACTGATGCCCTGTTCGGTCAGACATCGCGCAACGGCAGCTGTAAGGCCAACGGCTTCCAGACTGGAGTGAACACTCAAAGTTATCTGGTGAAATGGGCCTTCATACTCAAGGCCATACTGCTGTGCCGCCGCTTTTTCTACTATCAGTGTTAGCCCCTCTTGTTCCTGAAAGGTTGCAATGGGATTCAGTGGCACATACTCATCAAGGCGGCCCGATACAGTACAAAAAACATATTCGGGCTCATGCAAAACAGGTTCCATGGTTTTAAGTAATGCTGTCAATTCAATAATACCTGCCATTCCAGTTGTTCCTTTTTCAGGTTATTTCACACCCTGCTACTCTACCAAACTCAAATCACAGCGCCAAGCTCAATAAAATCTCTTAACCAATACAGAGCTGAGTGCAAAAGCATTAAATTAAACATATAAAACCCATCTTATTCAATTAAAATTAACCCATGTGTAATGAGAAGTAACTAATACTTCGTAGTTTACCCCGATTGAATCCTGAATAAATTCCTTAACTTGTATTCATCAACCACCTAAAAAACCTTGTTTGCAGCCATACAGCCGGGTAATAAGTCACTGAATAGGCAGACTTATTGCTTAAAAAGGAGTTTGGACAGACAAAGTTGTTATTGCTTTGGAGTCAACGATGAACGAGTTAAACCACCCAGCTACACGCCAGATGTCGCCTTTTGAACAGCATGCGCCACTCACAAAATCACTCACCCGTTATCTGAATAGCCGGCTGCCACCGCACCTGCTAAAACAGGTGCAACTGGAAGTCAGCGACTTCAACAACCCGGCCAGAACACACATCTATTTCAATCAGGACAATCATTGCACAAAAGCCGAACAACATAGCTTTCCCATTGTTTATCAGCGCAAAAAAATTGGTGCCCTTAATCTGATCAAGAACCAGGATACACAGCCAAATCAAAACCAATTATCGCTGATCACCAGTCAACTCGCCGTGTTAGTCAGGCGTAATTCTGTCCAGTCTCTGTCACATCATCACCTTGGGCATGCCATTACCCTGATGGGGTATAGTGAGCCCATCATGGCATTGGAAAAAACCATTGAACGGATCGCTGAAAGCGGTTGCCCCGTATTTATCCAGGCAGAGCCGGGTAGCGAAGTGCTTGACGTAGCTTGCAAGTTGCATTTTAACGGCCCATCCAGTGCACATGCTTTCTATGAAATCGATTGTGCGAGCCTGAATGACACACAATTTTCTGAAAAGCTTCACTTTATTGCTGGTCGCTTCAAGCGTGGCTGTGTATTTCTTAATAATCTGGAAAGCCTCAGTCAAAGCCAACAGGGTCTGTTATGTGATATGCTCACAACTCGCAGCAACCATATCGGTACTGAGTCGACAGTTAACCTGCAACAAATCAGGTTAATTACGGCCAGCAGCGAAAATATAGAAAAACGCATTACACAAGGTCGGTTCTCCGGCTCTCTGTGGCAAAAAATAAACTTCTTCTCAATCACCCTGCCGCCCCTGCGCGAACGTCATGAAGATATATTGCCGCTGGTGGATGTGTTTACAAAACGGCATCGACTGTACCGGGAACAACGATTTAGCGAAGCCGCTCGGCAAATTTTTTGCAATTACCATTGGCCCAACAACACACAAGAACTTGAAAAAACGGTACTTCGCTTACTGACCTGCACACAACGTCCTGAGATAGATGTCTGTCATATCAAAGAATTATGTCCGCAGCTGGTAACTGATAACCAGTATTCAAACGAGCACATAACAACACGCTGTATTCAGGCCTTACTGGATCAGGAGTTAAGTGTGTTTGCCAAGTTTCATCCTAGCATGCAAAAAGCGCTCAGCTACATCAGTACACACTGGCAACACGACCTTTCGCTTGGCACGCTGGCGGCCAACGCATTTGTCAGCCCTTCTCACCTGTCCTACTTATTTAAACGCACACTCGGCAAAAGCTTTAAACAAATTCTTGCTGAGCTAAGAATACGACATGCCTGCCGTATGCTCGAAAAAAACCCCAACATGAGGATCACTGATCTCTGCATGGATGTCGGGTTTGGCGATCTCAGTCACTTTGAAAAGATCTTTCGTCGTTATACCCAGGTACCTCCTCGCGAATATAAAAAGCGCTTACAACAGGCGGTGCGTTGTCACCCCTGATAGCAATGCAAATTACTCACAATACGTCATATAAATATCCCCGGGTCGTCACAGAAATAGACCTTTGCCGACTTCTTTGACCACCCGGGCAACCACACCACAGACATGGCTTTATTAAACCTCTCTATGTACCGCTAAACACATTGCCGCGTTTTACCCGATTACTTCAGCGCTTCCCCTCAGCATCCTATTCACTCCAAAGCTAAGCTCCTGTTAATTATGTAAAAGAAGGAAAAAATCGTGAAAAAGCCATTTCTGTTTGCACTGAGTTCAGTGCTTATCAGTACAAGCGCAAACGCAGCCCCCCCGCAACTTAGCCTGTCAGGCTACATAAAAGTCGATGCACTCTACCAGCTGTCAGGACACAGTGGTGATCGAACAGATTATGCGACCTTAGGACAAGGGGAGCCAACCAACACAACCCGGATTCATGCCAGAGAGTCACGAGTCAGAGCAAGCTGGCAAAGTGACCAGCACTCCAGCCTGACAGCTGTACTGGAGCTAGACTTTTTTGCTGAGGGCTCATCTCCCAGCTCAGGCAGTGAGAAAATTGCAAATGGGTCCACACCGCGCCTCAGGCTCGCTTATATAGATACCGGGCACTGGCAAGTTGGTCAAAACTGGTCGAACTTTGTCGATGTCACGAGTTTTCCCGAGACGCTCGACTTTGCCAACGAAGCAGGCCAGTCCATGCTGCGTCAGAGTCAGATCCGATACACTTACAGACACGCCAACTGGCAATTAAGTGTGGCCGCAGAAAATCCACAAACTGATTACGTCAGTACTGAACCCTCAGCACAATCCGATTACAACAGTGTCGACCCCTTGTTTGATATGAGCGCCCGGGCACACCTGACACTCAATTCAGGGCATGTTTCTTTGCAGTCGGTTTACCGTCAACTGAAACTCGAAAACACCACTCAGTCAAACCAATCAGAAACTGAACATGCGTTTGGTGTTGGCTTATCAACTAAGCTTACTCTTGGTTCAAATACAACGCTGAAAGGCTATTTAGGGTATGGCAGAGGACTAGGACGCTATACACAGGAAGCCAACAATTACGCCGCTTACCTGACACCTACCGGACTCAATTTACTCAACAGCGGTGGAGGCTATCTAGCCTATCAGTATCGCTTTGATGAGCGTTGGCGTAGTAACCTAAGTCTGGGTACAGTGCATATCTCGCACCCCAAATCGATTACCTCTGACAGCCCTCTGTCTTATAAATTTACCTCACTGCACTTCAACACAATCCATCAGCTTTCCACGGCAATGTACATCGGGCTCGAGTACGCACTGGTTCGTCGAGTGTTAACCAATCAGCAAACACATTGGTTGCGCCGTATTCAGCTATCAACCAAATATCGCTTTTAAGGACACGCCCATGAAATCTAACCCTTTTTTTCTACTCTGTCTGCTATGTTGTTTGTTTACCCCCAGTACCTTCGCAACTCAGACGCAAACCGACTCGCCAAGCCTGGAGCAGGCACCTGCACTGGCCAAAATACTCAGTCGAGGCACATTGCGTGTTGCAATGTATCACAAAGACACGCCCCCGTTTTACTACCATGACACCCAAGGCAAGCTGACCGGTGTTGACGTAGAGCTGATCAGAGGCTTTGCCGATAAGCTGGGCGTTACGCTGAGCTTTGATCGCAGTGCGAAAACCCTGAACCAGGCAATTGATATGGTTGCCGAGGACAAAGCTGATCTGGCCATCTGTAAACTCAGTATCACCTTTGAAAGAGCCAGCCGGGTACTGTTCACCCGCCCCTATATTCGATTGCGTAAAGGCCTGTTGGTTAATCGTATTTTGCTTCAGCAACAACTCAACAACCGCAGCAAAATTGAAACTATCCAGACACTACAGGGCAAATTGGCGGTAATTGGCAATTCTTCCTACGTCGGCTATGCCCGGCAAAGATTCAGCCAGATGACGATAGTGCCCTATCCCACCTGGCAGGACGCCATCCAGGCCCTCAAAGCACAACGGGTGATTGCGGCTTTTCGCGATGAAGCTGAGGTAAAAAAAGTCATAGTCGACAATAAAAACAATGCTATGTCATTGCTCACCGTGGTGTTGGAAAAAGACTATGACCCGAAAGGCATTGCTTTAGCGCCTAATGCGCACTTCTTAAGAGCACTGCTTGAATCCTATCTCGATAACCTCTCACTGGACCTGAATGCCGACAAAGTGTTGTTTGACTACGACGACGTCATCAATCAGATCCATCGCTATTAACGGAGTAATCATGAATAAGTTTGTATTTTACCTGCACCATCTAAAAAGCAACTGGGCCATTTTTATTGGCGCCGGAGCCGGTATCCACATCGGCCTGAATGAACCCCAATTGATTAAAGTCGTATCACCACTCGGACAGTTTTATCTCGATATGCTAACTATGTGTGTGCTGCCAATCCTGCTCACAGCGATTGCTCTGAGTATTGGCCGCTTGCTGAATCAACCGGACAGTCAGCGCTTTGTCAGTCGCCTGAGCTGGGTGTTTCTGGGCGGTATTTTTGCAGCCAGTGCAACCGGCACTTTATTTGGCCTGATGTTCAATCCCGGCAGCCACCTGGATACCGCCTCTCTGGATGCAATAGGTAACGTGATCCAGGACCTATCTGCGGTCGATTTGGCGGTGGATCTGAATGAAACTTATCAACCTCCCAAAGAAAGTTCGCTCCTTCAGGCTTTCTTTTTTACCCTTGTCCCCTCCAATATTTTTTCCGCGCTGGCCAATGGCTATACCATTAAGGTACTGTTTTTCGCCATTTTATTCGGATTTGCCATTGGCACCATCAAACATACTGTAGCAGAACACATCTGTACCTCTTTTGAAGCGATTTACTCGGCTTTTAGCAAACTCGTCCAGTGGCTAATGTATGTGTTTCCATTTGGTTTGTGCGGCCTGCTTGCCTCAACGCTATCGCAAATCGGCTCTGACGCCATCCTGGCCATGATCAAGTTTATTCCCGTCGTGATTCTAACTTTTGTCGGCTGGTTTGTACTAATGTGTTTGGTTCTTTGGCATCGTACGGGGACCTTTTGGTATTCTCTTAGTGCACTCAAAGAACCCATTACAGTGTCACTGGGTACAGCGAATTCAATGGCGAGCCTGCCAGCAGCGCTTAATGCACTAACCGATAAATTTGGTTATCAAAAGCAAAAGGTCGATTTACTGGTGCCCCTTACTTTCAACCTGTGTCGAATTGGCCCAACGCTTTATTTTGCGCTGGCAACCGTGTTTGTCGTACAAATATATAATCTCGATATAGATCTGCTTACAGTGATGGTGATCATTATTGGGTCCGTTCTGGCGGGTACTGCTACCGCAGGTTCCTCAGGTGTATCTATGCTTACCATGCTGACTTTGGTCTCTGGTCCGCTTGGCCTTCCCTTGGATGCCGTTTTAGTGTTATTCGTGGTGATAGATCCGATTGTTGCACCGTTTCGGGTGCTGGCCATAGTACACAGCTCGTGCGCCATTATCTCAGTAGTGCTACCGAAACCCAACCCAGACGAAAAGCGCCTAACGCAACAACACTCCTAACAAATCATCCGGGTCGTCAAATCACGACCCGGTGATACCTCAGGCAGAATTAATAGGACACAAAAGCCGAGCCCAGACATTGCCTGGTATCAAACTGATTAAAGCCACGGTGGTGCAATTGCCGTGATAGCCAGTTGCAATGGTAAGTAGCGGCAAGATTAAATTTATACCAGTTAGACTCTCTAAATTGGCTCAATGCCAGAATGCGCCCCGCTTTGGTGATCTGGCCATATCGCCGCGCCTGCTCCAAAAAAGCCGTTTCCCGTGATGCTGTATTACCTTTATCAGCCAGTTCAGGCATTTTGTATTCACTGAGCAATGCCGTCCACAAGCGCTCCCGGCTTACGCTGTTCGGTGTTTTGATCATTTGCGGATACATAGCGCACAACCTACGGTAGATAGCCTGAACACGCGCATTTCTGCACATTTGCCAGTCGTTGCCAAACAGTTTCAGGGGTTTATTGTGTTGCCAGCAATCCAGCGCATAACAGGTCGCAAGCCAGCTCTGACAAAGCGCCGGCCAGTGCGCTAAAGGCCAGGTACTCTGATAAACGTAGAGGCGACAACCAAACAAAGCTTCAGACATCCGCTGTACTTCATTGTGATAGCGAGACTTATAAATCACGTCGTTGAGCATCCTCCGGGAAAACCGGCTGTCCGGCTGACACATCAAAAAGGCGGGTAGCTTGTTTAACTGAGGTTTAATCATTGTTTCAGCCAACCGCCCAGAGGGGGAAGTTGATAAACCTGCTTCGTCTAATAGCAGTGCTGGTTCACCCATTCGTTGCTCATACTCACCAAAAGCCGGTAAGTGAGAAAAAGCCAGTTTACAGTGAGCTGGGCCAAAACTATCGATATTATTATCCGCACACCCCGTTTGGATCGGCGTAAGGTACGTTGAGTCGCAATGCCAGTTTAGGGTCTTTTGCGGTACCCGCTGCAACACACCCTGCCCAGCATATTTCGCCAACAGACGTGCGCGTTTGGGTTCAAAGTTAAGAGCAAGCCCTGCCAGGTAGGTGCCATAAAAATGGAACAAGGAAGTCATAAAGGCTCCGGAAAAATAAATTGCGTAATACGTTGAACCAAGTAACTCTTTGCTCTCCTGGTTCAACACATGGCGGCGCTGAGTAAGCCCGTGAGAGACGTGTGCTACTGACTAGGCTGATGATGGGCGCGCAGGCATTCTGTAAAACGATTGATGGCTCTTTGCGCTGTCAATTTATCTATCGTTGACGTCATTTGAGTCAGGTCACAAAATGTTTGCGCGGCTTTGACCCGCTGCTCAATAATGGCCTGAAAAGCCTGCGCAAACGCAAAACTACTTAGTTGACAGTAGATACGATGCTGTTCGATACCTGACAGCTCGTTGCGTGGCAAACTGTAAGAAACCAGGTAAGGTGGTATGTCAGAGACCTTACTATGATTGGCAGCCTGAGGGAAAAGTACGAAGTCGGTCGTGCGATATCTATCCATGATGTCATCACAAACAGGGAGGCTATTTGCATTCCCAAGCGCATAACTGCA
This sequence comes from Pseudoalteromonas sp. PPB1, assembly GCF_015356275.1. Taxonomy (NCBI): domain Bacteria; kingdom Pseudomonadati; phylum Pseudomonadota; class Gammaproteobacteria; order Alteromonadales; family Pseudoalteromonadaceae; genus Pseudoalteromonas; species Pseudoalteromonas sp. PPB1. The sequence goes on from NZ_JACEQV010000032.1 coordinate 33,834, forward strand.
AAACAACACATCCACACCTTCAATGAGTTCAGATAACAAGGCATTAAAAGCATACCTGATCCCTTGCGGCAGCTCTTCTTTTACCTGTAAGGGGGTAAATGCCTCTCCGGTTACACTGTATTCACTTTCCCAGCTTTGTCGCGGCAAAGTCGGTATGACGCTGTGCCGATTTCGGCTCGCCAGCGTATAACCCAGATCGAACAATTCCGTTACTTCAGGTTGATCTGACAAACAGGCGAATCGACGCCCATCGGGGGCCTCACATAAACGAAAACTCAATGTACTCATTTTTTCTGCTCCATAGTTTGAACATTACACTAGGATCAGAATAAGATTTATCGCGCCAATTTATCGGGGGATTTCTGCTGTTTTTTGCTGTAAATCTATGCACTTAGTCATAGCAATACATGGGCTGATTACCATTACGACTTTTGCAAGTCGACAGCAAGCATAATCAGACCATGGTACTATCATTGTGCGTGGCGACTTGACGTCACTGCATCGATCAACTCACTGAGCATCAATTGAATTTGCTCAAGCGTAATATCAGGATCGCTGATCAGCTTTTGTTGGATAGCAAGGATGCTCAGGCTTACTGAAGTGAGTTGCTCCAATTCTTGTATACGCACATGTGGAGCCTGTGATTGTGTACTGTTGTCAGGTGAAGGAGTAGTTGGCGGAGCAATAAATGACTGTACAGTTTCAACCACTCTGTCGAGTATTTTATACACCAAATTAGCAGAGAACCCACCGACCAATGCCATCGTAATTCTCAGCGCAGCCTGGCTGATCTCAGTACCACGATGCTGTGCAGCTGTGGCATCGGCTACTGCTTGCAAGTCAATCGGGATCAATTGTGTAAGAATGATCCCGGCAATCAGACCGACTACAAAGCGCACCCAGTAAGAACTTTCATATTTGGGGTCGTAACAACCCGCGGTCACATAACTATTTGCTTTAAACAGCGCAGAAAATGAGGCCCCGATTGCCGCAGCAGCGAGCAAAATTGCCTGCACATATAGCAACCTGGTTCCTTCCATATCGAACATACTGGCAACCATGTTCTCGTTGTTAATGTAACTCGACAGACTTAGTGCAATAAGCGCGACCAGTGAGCTGATCGCCACCAGCATCATTTTTCGGATCAATTTCACCCGACCCAAAAATAACAACCAGGATCCCTTATGGCTTTCTTCTGCCATCAGCCAAATGGTCTCTGGTTTAGCCGGTGATACCAGCTCAGCCAGGCGGTTGTGTACCCGGGCAAGATCCCGCGCACCTGCCACATTTTTATCTTCGAGATCAAGTTGATATAGCATGATCACCGTGCTTTCTGGTACCTGTAATCCCTTGCGAAACGCAAATGCCATCATAGCATGGCATTCTTCGATGAGTTGCGTCCATGGCCTCAACCGGATGGTTGGTGTCCCGGCCTCAGGCTCTTTGCTGGCAGCTTGCGTAACCATTTACCTATCCTCCCTGATTCACCAGCTAAACTTACTCACCAGCCGACTCTGATAGTCAAGCAAACATGCTTCGCCTCCCTCTCGCATCCACAAAGCCTGTTTACTGTTAAAACTGAACCCGCCTGTTTGTGGATGACACAGGCTAGTATAAACCCGCAACATGCCTTGTGGGCGTAATACCGCGCCTGAAGGGAACTCAAACTGCTGTGATTTATCGCCGACAACAGACCAGCCACTGAGATCTACCCAGGCCGATCCCAGATTAGCAATTTCAACGTATTCATCGTGCTGCGCTCTGTCATAGTGAACCTGACTAATGGCAACCTCACAGTGGGCAGCAACACCATATTTCCAACAGCAGATCTCAGCCCAACTGGCATCTAACAAAGTTGCACTGTCTCCCCGGTTGTTCCAGATAGGTCGAGCACTGGCAAAGTTGAGTGTAGAGTCATGCTCACTGGTTGTGATGGTGAGCTTTTCTTGGGGGTGCATCAGTGTTCGGCGCGGAAAAACCAACGACTGCCCCTGATCACCCGCGCATAATTTCCAGCCATGTAAATCAACAATCGCCGGCCCCGGTTGAAAAGCTCTATGTACTCTTCCCGATAGTTCACATGGCAGATCTGGATTTGATGTGCCGATAGCAGCTCAAAACACGTTTGCCACCAGATAGACATGGCATCAACTTCCTGAGCGCTTTGGCGCGCCTGAACAAAGTTCTCTTTGCATTGTTGCAGAATAAGATGCTCCAGCCTTTGCCAGCACAATTCGCTATTTTGCAGGTAGGCAAAGTGGCGACTTAATTCAATCAGCGACATTTTGCTAATTGCATCCATAGTCACACTCCCTGATCTATCGACATAAATTGTTTGGCACGATTTAAAAATGCCGCTCTGTCTTCCAGACCATGGATCCCGCCATTTATTTTTCGGGTAATGGCGACCAGTTCATCCTGATCAGCCAGCGCGTTCAATTTGCGACTTTGCCAGTAAAAACAAGCCGATCTGACCGCGATTTCCGGCTCACTGCAGATCAGGTCAGGCTGACCGAGCAGATCTTGCCCTATCGCTTCCCCACACCTTTGATAGTTACTTTTACCTGTCAACTGTATTAGCCCCCGCCCACGATAGCGCCAGCCATCTCCGGAGCCTTCATCACCATTGCCCATCCTATCGGCATACACCCGATTGGCAATCAGCTCTGGTTTACGCGCATATTCAGCAGCAAGCGTCGCATCCGGGAAGTACTTGCTAAATACGGAGCTCAGCGCCACTGTTGAGTAATTAAGATTTTCCTGCTTATATTTCAGACTGCCGCTTTCATGACCAATTTGTGCCAAAAAGTGCGCCATCCTTAATGGCGTTGTTATCTCGTACTCAGGCAACACTGAGTTCAGTGCACTCAGGTAATAACGAATATTATCAATACTGGCATGGGGCATAATGTCCTTGATAAGGCTTTGTGAAAGTTGCATGGTGATTGTCCTGTGGTCTGATTAGATGACCATCAGTTTGCCCAAACGCCAGTGTAGAGACTCGGACTATTACATGCAGGTTCGCAGGTAATCTACGATTAGCAACAACATATACAGATGTGGATTTAAGCTAAGAGAAAGACAAGTGCACAGGCTTAACGACCAAAACCGCTCACTTCGGTAAGACGCGTCTGATAATATTGAGCCCGGGCTTCATCGCCCACCGAAAGATAGTACTGCTTTGCGATCTCAAAGCAATCAATCAATCTATTCGTCAGCTCCAGAGATGCGAAGTGTGTAATCGCGGCCTCTATCGCCTGGGGCACATCTTGTTGTCCGAACGCAACCCGCCAAAGTACGTTGTGATAAATTACAAAAGACAAAATCTCAATGTTTTTCAGTGTCCTGTCGGCTTTCATTTTTGCCAGTAGTTGCATATCCTGTCCAGCCTGAAGCCAGTCCAACCGATCTGGCGCATATTGCCAACCCACCCAACGATAGTAAACCTGTTTTTCTGGCTGATCGCCGTACTGAGCCTGTAATTTGCTCAAAATTGACTGTGCTTGTGCCTGCTCGCCACGAGAAAATGCCAATTTACTGCGCATAAAGTCAATGGCAGGCATAAGCTCGGTCTGCTCAAACCTGGCAAACTCAGCAGCCTGAGCGATTTTGCTTTCCGCCAATTTACCCTGCCCTAGCTTGATATATACCGCCGCTTGCTTAAGCCGGGCTAATCCCATTTGCGCCACATCATGCCGTTTACTGGCATATCGATAAGCATTATCGTAATACTGTAAAGCCTGCTGATAAGCCCCCAGCTGTCGTTTGCGATCACCCTGAGCCAACCAGGCTGAAGCCTGCCGCTGATAGGTGTTAACCTGATAATCTCGCTCCGGCGCCGAGGAGCAACCAATCAACCCACTAAGGACACAAAGCAATATCAGACAACGTATCTTAATCATGCATTTCGATCCCTTCGTTGTCGACGGGCGCACTGATCCCTTCTCTGAATACCGGGTGATTATTGAGCGCCTCCAGGGTTTTTTCCATTTGTGTCAGGACTTGCTGCACACTGTGTACTGTCAGGACAAACTGCTCTCGCTCACCGTGCACATCTTTGAGCATTTGCTGCATGACAGTAAGGTTAGCGTTGAGGTTGTGCAGAACCAGCGGCAGTTGGCTGTCAGTGATTTCTTTCACTAGTTCAGTGGGCTGACCATACGTTGTTAAAGTCGATTGAGCCTGGGTCAGCATGCTGTCTGTTTTAACCAGGGTCTGATTCAGCTGATTGAGTAATTGCGGCATTTGAGCCAGCCAGACCTGGCTCTGCTTGAGGGTTTTTTCAGCTTCAGGTAACAATTCGCTTTCGCGCAATTCTTCACTGACTATCATGATGTGATCACTGATCTTTGCGACTCTGTCGAGTGCTCTGAACAAGGAGCCCGCTTCTGGATTGTCTTCCTTTTGTAAATTCTGCAAAAGATCCTGAATACTAGTCAGGATCGACTCCACATCGTCTTTTGAGCGCGATACATAGCCTGCAGCGAGATATTGCTGACCAAGCGCGCTGTTGATGTGTGGTACCAATGCCCCTGCCGGCAAGGACACAAAAGGGCCCACTTTATCCGCTTCGGGTAACAGCAAATCTAGCGTCGTGACCTCATCAAAAATAGGATGTTGTTCACCCGTTAGCAGCGCGTATTTTACGACTTTTGTGCTGTACTCTTGAAACACCCAAAACTCAACGTCAATCTCATTACTCTGCAAATTGAGCTGATAACTGTCAATTCGCCCGATTTCCATTCCTTTGAAATATACAGCAGGCAACGCGCTCAAGCCACGCGCGTTATCCAGCACTGTCTTATAATAAACTTTGTCGGCAAAGGTGTGATTATTCACCAGGATCATGATGCAAAATGCGGCCAGGAGTAATACCCCGGTAAGGCTGAAGGCGATGACGATTCTATTGGCATTTTTGGGCTTGTGCTGCATGCTCACTCCCCAGAGTTAGTTCGTCCGGTACTCCCAAATGCAATTGGTGATCTGCCAGGCTCGTGATTAACTCCTGTCGATTTGAGCACAGCACCAGTGTCGTCCCTTTGTCTTTAAGGTCCTTGAGTAACTCAAGCTCATGTTGGCACCAGGCGCGGTCAACCTGTGCCATTGGCGCATCCCAAATCAGCGCTTTTGGCTCCATGATTAACGCACGAGCCAGTCCGGCAAGTGATGCCAATCCGGAAGACAAACGGTCGGTGCGCTGGTCAAGATACTGAGTCAACCCGAATTGCCGACAAATCTTCCCCACTTTTTGGCGTTTTTCGTCCAAACTAAGCCGGCTATGATGGCGATTTAATGGTAGCAGCAGGTTTTCTTCTAGCGTCAGGTTGGATATCAGTGCAGAAACCTGGAAGATCACCCCCAGATCACGGCGAAAACGCGCATACTGCAACGCCGTCATTGTCGCTATCTCAACGTCATCGATCAGCACATGACCCTGTTGAGGGCGAGTGATATCACAAATAATGTTGAACAAAACCGATTTACCACTGCCTGAACGCCCAGTGATCAACAAACATTCTCCCGGCTCAACAGTCACGTTAATACTGGCAAGAATAGGTTGATCTGCCACGCTGTGGCTTATGTCTTTTAGTGCGATTTTCATCACCAGTCACCCATCAGAGCGAAATACAACAAAGTAAACATCACATGGATCACACATAAGGCTATCAAACCCCGACCAACCGCTTTAATATTGCGCTGCGGTACCTCAGTAATCGCGCTTTTCACGGTCAGACCGTGATAGCTGGCAATCAGACTAATCATCAATCCGGAAAATGCGACTTTAGCCAACATGATCACCATATCAAGCCAGTGCAGCTGTGCCATGAGCTTAGCGAAAAACGTGCTCAGAGGGATCGAGGCAAATGCATTGCTGACCAGATAGCCGCCAAAAATACCGCACGCAACAAAGTAACTCATGAGTAAAATGAGCGATGCAACCATACCTAAAACCCTAGGTGCAACGAGATAGGAGATCGGTGATACGCCCATGGCTATCAGTGCATCTATCTCCTTACGAACCACCATGTTGCCCAATTCTGTGGTGATCGCAGTACCAGATCGGGCCAGCACCACAAAGCAAACAATAAACGGGCCGAGATCCCTGACAATGGTTGAAATCAAAATGGCATAGGTCCACTTAACCTGACCAATGGAGGACAACAAAGGATAACCCTGAACAATGATCAGTGCGCCTATCAATAAAGCAATCAGCATTACCAAACCGAGTGCCTCTACACCGGTAAAACGGATCTGCCGTAGTAAAATTTCCAGACTAATTGAACGGTGACGATGAAAGACTAAAAAGTCAGATATCACATAGGCTGAAAAAGGTAAAAATCCATACTTAATCATTACTGCTCCCTATTGTATTGGTACAACAGACACAGCATGCTCTGGCCCTAATTGATTCGGTTATCTTTAAGCGTAGCAGTAATTTGGTGTAATACCGTGAACAAAAAGTGATTACTTCACGAAGCGCGCTGTCGCTTATTTGATCTGGAGGAAAACTTATCTCAACATAATGCACAGGAAGAGCAATCCCCGTCAAAAGAACGAAGAACCGCGCACATTTGATACCGGTCAATGTTAATTCTAGTCAAGATGCTAGACTAATTACTCCAAATCGCGTGCTGCTTAACAGGGAAATCATGATGACAAACAGTCAAACGACAAACACGCCTGCCGGCTTATTACAGAAAAAGCGTCTCTGGCTGCAAATTCTAATCGCACTGGCGCTCGGCATTTCAATCGGCTTATTGCTTTCTCCTCAGGGCGCGGCCTTGGTCAGTCACTCTGCCGCTATGGACATTGCACAATGGGTTGCCCTGCCCGGACGCGTATTCCTTGCTCTGATCCAAATGGTGGTAATACCGCTGGTTTTATCTTCTATTATTCTGGGTATTGCGGGTAACAAAGACACAGACTTTTTAAAGAAAGTCGGTATGCGTATTTTGCCTTACTTTGTCACAACTACCTTTGTTGCAGTTATGCTCGGCCTTGCAGTGGTTTACCTGATAGAGCCGGGTAACTATGTGGACAGTGGCTTGTTCAGCGCCATTGTGGATCAACCCACTCAAATTGTCGCAACGCAGGCAACACAAAGCTCCATACCGGATAAAGTCGCAGCCATTATTCCCGCTAATCCAACGCAATCCACGCTTGATAAAGACATGTTTGCCATCGTCATATACGCTAGCTTCATTGGCACGGCACTGACCACCCTGGCAGAGCGGCGTAAAGCCCTGATGATAGATTTTATGGATGGGATCCAGTCTGTTTCACTGCAAATCGTTAACTGGGCCATGCTGTTGGCACCTTTTGCGGTGTTTGGCTTGCTGTGTGATATCACCATACGTATTGGTGTGGATGCATTGATTGGGGTTTCAGCCTATGTTGCGACGGTTCTGCTGGGACTCGCGGGCTTGTTGATTATCTATACCCTGTTCGCCTCTTTTATTGCTAAAATCCATCCTCTGACTTTTTTAAGGGCGATCCGCGGCGCGCAATTATTGGCATTTTCAACCTCCAGCTCCGCGGCGGTCATGCCGCTCTCTATGCGTACTGCCCAGGAACAACTTGGGGTAAAAAAACCAATTGTGCAATTTATCGTACCACTTGGTGCAACCATTAACATGGACGGCACCGCGCTTTATCAGGTCGTGGCTGCGATTTTCCTTACCCAGGTATTTGGCGTTGACTTGTCTGTGAACCAGGTCGTACTGCTGATCCTAACCACAGTCGGTGCATCAATCGGCTCACCCAGTACCCCTGGCGTCGGTATTGTGATCCTGGCGTCCGTGTTAGCCAGCTTTGGTATCCCTGCCGCGGGCATAGCTTTGATACTCGGGGTTGACCGAATTTTAGATATGTGTCGCACCGTTATCAATGTAAGTGGTGACCTGACAGCCTGTGTGGTGATGAATCGCTGGTTAAGACACGAAACTGCATTAGCCGAACAGAGCCAGATAGCCACAAATGAACTCACAACATAGGAAGAAAAGCACTCAGGAGCAGCTGGATTTGGTATTCCAGTGAAGGCCACTTCTTAAACAGTTAAAATGGGACATTTATTAGCCGAATGCACACCTGCAAAAAGTCGCTGAATGATTGTTTTGGCTTTTACACAACGCTGATCAACCAAAGAGCATAGCGTCTGTACCAAGTTCTACTTAGCTTCTAACTGCTCTATTTGCTGCCACAACGACTCGGCCTCAGCTGTGAGCATCGCATATCCTCTAATGTCGCCATTACGCTGAGCATGCATCGCCTGCTCCAGCTTGGCATCATAGGCTTTACGTAACTTTTTGGTGGGATCGCGTTTTAAGAATTGAAACATTGGCAGACTTTCCTGATAACAAGTTTGATGTGTTAAACGTGTTGCAGGTAGCTTTGGATCATACATCCATTGAACGGATTTCTCTGCGATTTTTACAGCACAATTTTAACCGCTAGATGGCGCGAATAACGTCTGCTTTTGCATAATCGACTCAGTGTAATCTGCTGTAATTGCCCACTCTGTATCCCTCACCTATATAAGTCATTGTGCTCTATCTCAAACACTCGACTGACAACCAAGCGTAGATGCTTTGAACCCACAGGACAATACCATGACTGACATTTCGACGATCCCCCTACCCGAGCCCATTAACTGGGATGACATCAGTTCTTTGGCAGAGCTTCATATTGCGGGTTTGGATGGCGTTTTTCTTGAAAATCAGCTCAACCTGCTTTGGTACCTCGAAGCACTCGCCGAAGTGTGCTCAGAAACCCATATAGCCCGACGTAAAGATATCGCTGCTTTCTGGCAGCCGTATCTATATCGTGAGCCAGGCTATACCCTGCAAAGCTTTTTTGCTCAGTGGTTAACTTACACACCGACGCCAGACAACCCAGGACAATACATCGAGTATTGGGACTATCTGGTGAATACGGAGTCTGGCCTGAAACTCGCTAACGACGGCTATTTCAGAGGCTGGTTCCGGCAATTTCTAAACTTCCATGGTGACTGGATAAACAGCACATCGTCCACCGGTACCTTGAGTGCGTGGATGAACTACTCTGGGACAGATCAGCACCCATTCAATATTAATCACTATGAACGCCCTGACCCTCATAATCCTCAAGGTGGCTTTGGGTCTTTCAATCAGTTTTTCCTGCGTAACCTTAAGCCGGGGCAACGCCCTCTTTGCCATAGAGCCGGCGAGCAAGGAGTTATTGTTTCTCCCTGTGATGGCGGGGTCTTTTTCCTCGATAAGGGCGGTTATGAAATTAACGAAAGCCATGCCAATAACCACTATGTGCTGCCAGGAAAATCTGGCGATCGATTTAATTTGATAGACGCTATCCCGGGATATGGGCGCTGTTTCATTGGTGGCCCATTACTGGATATCTTGCTTTGGTTTACCGATTACCACCATTTTCATGCCCCTGTTTCTGGCACCGTGATTGACCAGGGATTATATGAAGGCGCGTATAACTATGACTTTGATAACTTTAATCCTCGCCACCCCTACGACCCGTTACCGCCTAAAAATAGCGATAAAGCTGGTTGGTATCAAAAACTGGGTAAGCATCAGCGGTATGTTTGGGTGATAAAAACGGCCGACCTCGGGCTGGTGGCTATGATTGCCATTGGTTTTTGGGGCGTCGGGAGCATAGTGAATGTCATAGAAAATGGCGCTGAGCTGGAACGAGGTCAGTATATGGGTCACTTTGGCTACGGAGGGTCCTCAATTGTACTGGCGTTTGAACCCGGCAAAGAATATCAATTTAAAGTCGGTGAGCAACCTGTAAGAGGGCCAAATAACCCAACCCAAATGCAAGTCAGAGGGTGTCTTGGCCGAGTTGTTCCCCCACTTGAATGGTAACAGTGAACAGGTTGATATTCGGTCGCTATGCGCCTGATGCTTAAAAGCATCCAGGCGCATAAACTATCGGGGATAATGTCTGGCCATTCCCCCCAACTCCGTGCAGGGGAAAAGACCTGTGCACCTCATTCCACAGTAAAGTTATGAGCTTTGTTTTACTGTGAACATGGCGTCCATACCGTAGGCAGCATAGATATGTTGCATGGCTTTTTCTCGCGCTTCGTTGACCGCTTCAATAACCGGGTTTAAGCCCGAGCCATCCACTGTGGTTCTGAACGGGCGCTCAGACACCTCTGTTTGCAGCAGCGCCAGTACCGCGTCTGCGACCATTTGCGGGCTGGGTGCATTGTCTGCATCGTGACCTTGCTCTGTGCCTGCCCACATCTGCTCAGGCGCATCAGCATGCTCACCGTAGCTCTCGGTGACTGCTTTATCGCTTGATCTCAGCAGGTTTGCACCAAAATCAGTACCAAATCCGCCCGGCTGCACAATTAAAGACTGAATACCGAACTGAGACAGCTCTACACGATAGTTTTCTGCCAGACCTTCGACCGCATGCTTCGTTGCGTTGTAAGAGCCCAGGAACGGCAATACGAACTGGCCTAAAATACTGGAAATCTGCACTAAGGTTCCCTGTCCACGTTGTTTCATATGTGGCAACAGAGCTCGCGTCATACGCTGCACGCCAAACACATTGATATCAAACACACGCTTAAAATCGTCGATATCAAAGCTTTCCTGCCAACCAAGGGTGCCTACGCCCGCATTATTGATCAGTACATCAATGTGCCCTGCCTGCTCAATTGCTGCTTTTACCCCTTGCTCCACACTTTCATCGTTGGTCACGTCGATATCGATAACATGGATCCCTTTCGTCCTGAGCTCATTGGCAACCGAGGCATTGCGCCCTTGCGGGTCGCGCATGGTGCCCACTACGGTAAAACCATTATCCGCCAGCGTGTTCGCAATGAGGTAACCAAATCCGCTGTTTGAGCCCGTCACTAAAACTGATTGAGTCATACTATTCTCCAGAATTTTCTAAAATCTTGTTTGTCAGGCACCACAAGAACACTTGCAGTGCGCTTACCTTTCTTTGCCGTAGCGGTTATTGATCAAGTTGCTTAAGTAATGCTAATGCAACACCAGTGGACGATTTGTTGTTCTGACCGGTGATCAATTCGCGGTCAACCACAACATGTGGGTGCCAGTCTTTTTCACCGCGAGAATAGTCACCACCGGCTTTGGTCAGTGCATCCTGTGGCCAATAGTGGAGTTCGTCACCGCCAAGGTAATATTGTGTTGCAACGGCTTCTTCAGAGTTACTGAATGTGGTCATGCGATACCCCTCATACACCCAGCCGTCTGCGGGTTTGGCGTTCTTGCCCGACTTCATAGCTACCTCAAACTGTGCAGCATTTGGCAGTGCCTAAAGCAAGGCCACCGGACCATGGCAGACTAAGCCGGTGGGTTTTTTCTGGGCATTGAAGTGACGTAAAAACTCGCCCAGTTGCGGGTTTGCTACCAAATCGCCCAAAGGTGCATGACCGCCCGGCACAAATACCGCGTCAAATTTGTCGATACCGATTTGCTCTATGCGAGCAAAGCTGACAACCGGACTGTCAGTCTTATCATCAATTTTAAGCTGATTAAATAACGCTTTGTGCGCCTCATAGTTCGCCTTGCTGACGTCCAGGAAGTGGTCTGACGTATCAGATACCGGGTCAAGTCTGGGTGCCATGCCCTTTGGAGAAGCAAACGTCAGCGTATGACCTGCATCCAGGAATAACTTAACCGGTTCCATCAGCTCGTTCAGGTAAACGCCTGTTTTGTAGTCGTAACCGTTTTTAAGTGTCATTTGTGCGGTGTCCGACATAACCACGAGGATCTCATCGGCCAGAGTCAGTGGGCTTGCAATCAATGCTGTTAGTGCTGCGAGTGTTTTTAATTTCATGTTCATCTCCTGAGATTTGATGACCTGTGTTCTTAACTTGGGTCTAGAATAAGCCGCCCCACTTCATTAATGAAATTAATTACTCTAATATAGCCATGAATATGAGTAATACCCATAGAGGTGAGCATGAGTAACATTTCAGATATCGAGCTAAATCAGCTACGCCTGCTTCAGCTGATTTTTGAAACTAAAAACCTGACTCGGGCAGGAGAGCGCGCGGGTCTGACGCAGTCGGCGGTCAGCCACACACTGAAAAAACTACGCCACAGCTTTAATGATTCATTGGTGATCCGTCAGGGTAACAAATTGATCCTGACACCCCGTGCGGAATATCTGCAATCACAGCTCAGTCGCTGGCTCAATGACTTTGAACGCCATATCCTCACCCAGGAGCAGTTTGAGCCAGCGCACTCAAGTCGCACCTTTTTTATCGCCACCAGCGACCTGGTCGAGCAGTCACTGGCGCCAGTTCTGATCCCTCACCTGAGCAAAGTCGCGCCAAATATTCAGGTGGTCTTTGCCAAGCTCGATAAACGCGGTTTTGCCAGTCAGATAGAAAGTGGGGAAGTAGACTTCTCAATCAGCGTGATAGAGTCCAGTCACCCTGCTCTGATGGTAACCACCTTATACAAAGACGACTATGTGTCGGTCGTCAGACATGACCACCCCTGCCTGGATTCTGCACTCGATTTAGCAAGCTATTGTCGCTACCCGCATATTCTGGCTGGCACAGGGAAAGACATTCGGGGTACCGTGGATGACGCGCTGGACAAGTTGGGACATACCCGAAAAGTACAATACAAAGTCGCTAACTTCTCCAGCGCGCCTTATATTGTTGAAACCAGTGATGCGATCTTTACAGCGCCACGTAAGTTTGTGGCCGCCATTCAGTCCAAATTTAATATTGCTGAGTTTGAGCCTCCCTTGTCGGTGCCCCCTTTTTCAATGAAAATGTACTGGGATATCCGCAATAAAGACGATCAGGCAAGCCGCTGGTTCCGCCAGGAAATTATCACTGTTGCCCGTAATACTGCACCCTGAACAACAAGGGTATCTGCTCAGTCAAAAAAGACTTAGCCTGATATTTTTTATGGAAAATTATCGGGCTTAATCCGTCAAGACCTGTAATAGCTTGTAATGGTTTAGTGAGTATATTTGGTCCATTCTTTTCGCATACCGTTACCACACACGCCCTTCGCTTTATGCGCCGAAGGGTGTACGTGTTCCCTTTGAAATAGCCCGTCGACATATTACTAACAACCAGCCCTGTGAAAAGCAAGTTGCTAAAAGTTGGCGTAAAAATAAGGACTATGCAATGACTAGCAAGACACCACAATCATCCGTTCGCCCTTACCCGGAATTAAAAGACAATGAACCCACAGTCCCGCAATTTGGCGTGCTCGATAAACTGCATGGTACCTGGGTAAACTGGAAAGGTGGCCCCAAAGGCCTGCATACCACTCCCATGCCCTCACCCGGTACTTCTTCAGAAACCGTATTTGGGGTTTTTCATTTCAAATCACAGCAATACCGCGAACAGTTAACCTTTACAAAAGTGAACGCGCCGGTTCGTAACCGTGCAGGATCAAACGAGCAATTTAATGGCCCGGTAAAATATGAAACAGCCATCATAGATAACGATGGCGATCTGCAGCACTTTGAGAATGGCATGTACCTGTGGCTGGGCGACAACACTATGCCATGGGAAGAGAATGGCCAATACCAAAATCCACGCACTATGTTTTCTCGCCCCTCAACCGTTGAAACGGTTGCAGAAGATGGAGGCGTCCCTGTCATTGGTCCGGGCGAGCAAGGCCCTCAATTTGTTCCGCCCCATTCTATCTCTCGCTCAGGCGTGATCCCTCATGGCACAACAATCCACCTGACGGGTAGCGTAACCAACTTTGACAAAGAAAAAACCCCTGATGCCCCTGAAAAACCGGAGATTGCAAAGCTTTGGGAGCAACCTTACTTGTCTATTTCTCCCACCATGGGCATTGATCCTGAGCGCGACCTGATCCCGGGCAGCCTGAAGAAACCTTTCTGGACAAACCTGCCACGGGATGAGCAAAGAGACTACCCAGGTCAGCCTGAAGCACATCAGGGCGTCAACAGTGCACGCGCCTACTTCCTGAATATTTTTAACTACGATAAGTATGGCGCAAAGTTCCCCTACACTGTCCAGCCAAATCTGTTACTTTCAGAGTTCAATGAGGCATTAAACTTCAAAAGCTATGATCTGATCGAGTTAGACAGCCAGCACGATACCGGAGTGCAAGGCGCTACCGTGAACAATGTCATGATTGAACGCTACTGCCGTGTGGTTCGCATGCGCCATCGCATGTGGCTCGAACAGATCATCATTCAGGACGAAACAGGTAAGGACAAAATCATCGATCAATTACAGTATGAGCAAATCGTAGATTTTGAATTTATGTTTGGTGCCAGTGGCGAAACCACACAGTGGCCGCATATTCAGGTCAACACCTTAAGACGTTTGGAAGATATTCCAGAAAATGAGCGTTATGACGCCATCGAGTTGCCAGAGGAAGAAGAGGAAGAGCCTGTGACCAAACCCAAATCACAGGTGCACCACATGAACCACAAAGCCAAATAACATAACCTGGTCTAGCGCGATTTCTGAAAGACTTAGACGGCAACAGCAATCGCGCTACATCACTTACATCATGTAACTTTTCAGCCCAACACTCTTCATCTTCATTGTTAATCGCAGCAAACATTTTCACCAGTTAAGTGCAGTCTTTAACGACCTGTCTGTATAGAAGCACCATTTCAGGTCTACAGCGACTCCTATTATCCATGTTAACCGGGTAAAAAACGCCCTGCACGTTGCCGAATACGATCAACCAGCCTAAAAATACGAACATTTAATGAGCGAGAAAAAATAAATAAGTAATAAATTACTATTTTGGCATGCATACTGCTTATGAATTGCCACTGCTCAATCAGGCAGTATTAAAAACTAACCCGTGGCTTTGAATACGGAGCCACAGACAATTCATTTTTTCCTAAGGAGTAGAGTAAAATGAAACAACTTTTAATTTCCACCGCCCTTCTGGTTTCTGGCACTTTCTGTTTTTCCTCTCACGCCAGTAATTTAGACCCTGAACTTCAAACCAAACTGGACGACACGTTTTACCTGTATGACTCCGGGCACTACCAGGAAACACTGGACAATGTTCAGTGGCTGGTCAAAAAAGGGGTTGCAGTAGACTACGATTTCTATGGCTACCGATTGGGTGTGGTTTTATCACTTTGGCGCAACCTGGCGCAAGATTTTGAGCCAGCGCGCATCAGCTTTAATCAATTCCTTGAATCCAGTGTCCAGAAGGCCGTGAATTCACCACAAAACTGCGCTGCTTTTGACGATGCCCGTTCAATGCTCAGACTTCAGCACCGTGTTACCGACATCATTGCTACGTTAGAAGAGAAAGAAGCTGCACATCCTCAGGTATGGTCGCGCTGCTGGGATGACACCGCCACACTTGATGCTGTGGAGCAGACTTCCAAGCCTCTGATCGACGCCTATATTGGCGACCTCTCTGATCACTTCGCTGCTCACTATATTCCCAATATCGAGCAGTATTACAACCAGTGTTCAACAGAAGGAGATTACCGTGAAGCTTGTCAGGACGGCGTGAAAGAGTATCTAACATCAGTCTCAAACGCATTCAGACACGCAGCCATGACCCATTATGGCCTGAATGAAGCCGGTCAGGTCGGCGGTTTAACACTTTCACTGTTACTGAAGTGGCAAGAGCAAAATAACTAATTTGCTCACCTTTGCGTAGAGGCAATTAATTGCCTCTACTTTAAAAGCGGCAAGTATTTTCCCCTTCTCTCCTGACAGGGCCAGTTCACTGCCTCGCCACCGTGTTACCACCCTAACGCTTATCTAACACCTCTATCATGGCCTCAGCCACCGCCACTGAAGACAAATAATTTTGTCCGGTGATCAATCTGCCGTCAATTTCAACAAATGGTTTGTTCCGTTCACCATGTAAAAACTCGCCTCCTCTGGCCTTTACTCGCTCACCGATAAAGAATGGGAACGCCTTAAGATACGGTGCGCCCTGTCGCTCAAAAGATTCCGGATAGCCACTAACACGTTTATTGGCCACCAAATACGCACCCGACTTCAGTTTTAAATTCACAATACCAGCGGTACCATGACAGACCGCAGAAATAATGCCATTATTTTGCTCGTACACCGCCATGGCGATGGCCTGGATCTGAGGGTGCTCAGCGACCTCGTACATAGCATTGCTTCCCCCAACATAATGCACGGCATGATATTGTGACGCATCAACCTGCTCCGGTGCCAGGCTGTGACCAATTGCATACATGAATTCAGGGTCGTACAAATACTGTTTGTGGATCGGCACAGACGTATTCACGTACGCCAGGCTCAATGCTCCCCCTCGGGTACTCATAAAATCCACCGTATATCCGGCTTTAATAAACGTGTCATAGGCGTACACAAGCTCAGAAAAACTGGTTCCGGCGGGCAGCTCTGTATCGCCGTGAAAGCTGGCACTCGATGCAATAAAGAGGATTTTTTTATTTTGATACTGAATAGTTTGATCCGTCGCGGTTTTACCAACAATCTGCCATTTCCCGGCTATCTGTTTAAGCAGGATATGATCGATATATGCCTTGTAAGGAGGCGCTACGGTGATTTTTAGCCGCGCCATGGCGATGTCACCGTCGATTTTCAGCGAAAGCACTTTCCCCTGACGTTGTTTATCACTTTTACGATCAAACCAACGCGCATACTGCCCGGCTGTCACCGTCCAAAATGGTTTTGTATCATGGGACAGCAACAACTGTGCTTGCGGATGAAATGCGTTTTTGATGCGCACAGGATCACTCTCGCGTGTCCCCTGTAAGTAGTCGTTTAAAGCATGTAAGACACCCGCTTTATCCGACGCCAGACTATGTCCAGAGCTTATCAAACAGAGCAAAATCAGGACGTATCTAAGACAGGTTTTCATGGTGTTTCTCCGGTTAACGAATTTCACCTCACCTTAAAACATAACCTTATAAAACAAGCTCCTGAATTATAATTTAGGTATTCAGCATGATAATTTGCGAGTCTGTTGCGCGCGAAACTGACTCGGGGTCTGACCTGCGTATTTCTTAAATGCGGTGTAAAATGTCGAGCTGGCATTGAAACCACATAATTCCGCAAGGTGTTCCATCGTCAGGCTTTTCTCTTGCAGCAAAAGTGACTGAGCATGCTGTACCCTGTAACGATTAATAAATTGATTATAATTACAACCATAATACTGGTTTAAAAACTGTGACAACTTGGTGTGACTGACCCCCAAGCGTTTGGCCAATCTGGGTAATGACATACCAGGGTCGGTAAACAACAACTCTTCATCGAACAGTTGAGTTAATTTGGTTGATAGTTCATGGCTCTGCTGCGGCGATATCGGCTGCGCCGCGTACTTCTCTTTTGTTCGGCCTCCCCCCGAATAGACCACGATACTCAGATACAACACCATGGAAAATGACAAGGCCCCCATGATGTAAGACGTGTAAGCTGCAGTATAGTAAGCAAACCAGATCAGCCAGCCGCCCCCCAGCACAACAACGGGCAGATCGCGCCAGTTTGGCGCATTTTGTCTTGACCATAAAGCGACCAATTTATGCCGATACAACCAACTTGCCGCGATTAAATACCCAAACCAGGCATAACCTGAACCTCTGTATATCCAGGTTTGCCAAAGTTCCAGATTGCTATGATAGGGATAGACTGCACCAGTGAAGACAACCACAAGCACCCAGCCTGCAAAATGCCATCGCAATATTGGGCTGTTTTTGTTCGGATTTAAGTTACGCACACAAAAAGAAAACAAGCTTGGACCAATCAGGCAGCACGCACTGAGCCCCAGTTGTAAGATGTCTTTACTGAGTCCGGGGCTAAAATAGAAAGCAATCGATTTGCCAATACGAATACTCAGCATCAGCAATAGCAGGGATAACCAGGGTGCCCCCGTTATCTCGCATCGCTTGTGATAAATCCATGCGGCAAGTAAAACCCCGTTAAATGCACCCAGTGAGGCAAAGAAGAACAAAAAGTAGCGTGAGAATTCCATTGTTATGATTATTAGGACACAGACCCTGCCACTATCGCATATCAGCCAGACAACGCCAAGGATACACTTCTTTGAGTCATAACAAACCGAACGCTAGACAGAGCCGTGCTCACGCTCAATAACCTGAATGGTTCTCTCTATAAACCGCTGATAGGCTTTTTGTGGCAAAAATGGCGATTTACCCGAGAGGTTAAACCGCTCAGCAAGGTCAATAACCTTTTTGTTTGTCATAATCTGCTCTACGCTTAGCCCTTGAATGCTCAGTAAACGGATGGTATCCACCCATTCGAGGGTGTTTTTTCTGAACCTTCGCAGCGAGGCTTTATCCGTAGCAACCCCATGCCCCGGAACCACCAGGCTCTGCTCATCACCTAATCTTAAAACTGTGTCTATCGCATTCTTAAAGCCCGCAACACCGCCTGCATAAAAGGTAGGATGCCAGCTGGTATCGAACACATCGCCGACAAATATGGCATTGCTCGGCTTGTGATAGTAGATATTATCTGTCGTGGTATGAGACTTCACGGCATGTTGAAACAGACCAAACTGCCTCATCTCTCCCGTCACAAGTTGCGCACCCCGGCTAATAAAATAGGCATTGCCACCGGTATGATCTGTATGGGCATGGGTATTGAAAACATGTGTAACGGGTTTTCGGTTGATTGCCTGAATGGTTTTTTCCAGCGCTACCAAATATTGCTCACCTGGCATAGGGTCAATTAAAACTAATCCATCGGACGTTTCAAGCAGGCCAATATTAGTGCCGTAGTCTTTCCCGGTCAGAATATGCAAGTGCGACGACACAGCCTGCACCTGAATACTGGCACTGAACGCAACGCAGCTCAGTAAGAGTAACGCCATGGCTAATATCGTTTTGAATATGCTCATCACAACTCCTAAGTTATTTTTGTTTTTATAATTGAGCAGTCTACCCTGATACGTTTAAGACATTAATAGAACAGGGTGTGATATAGCAAGCACTAGTTTAAGCAATGACCGGGTTTTAACACTCGTGTTGCGAACTATCAGTGAATGAGCCAATAACTGTGTAGGGATAAAGAATGAAACAGTACCTCAACAAAAAAACAACCCATCTACATTTAATTTTAAATAGTGTTTTTATCTTCTGCACTTTTTAAGCCCAATGTGATGCAAACTTCATATTACCTGCGTATATTGTTCTGTCCTGAATATTTGAAGTAAAGATCCTTATGCGCAGTTGTCTATTCTTAACCTTATTGGCCCCTTTTTTCGCGAACTCAGCCGCTATGCAGCTCGAGTTTTTAGATGAGTTTATTGTTCCGGCTGATCTACGCGTCGACGGAGACAAAGTCGGTGGATTATCTAGTATTGAATACACCAATGGACGCTATTTATTAATCGCCGATGATTCTAAAAAGCCGCGCTATTTCCAGGCAAATATTGCGATTAAAGATCAAAAAATTGAACAGGTTAAGTTCGAAAAATCCCTACCACTGGTAAACCAACAAACCCGTTCAGGTGTTGTAGATCCCGAAAGCCTTCGAATCGCGCCGAATGGCAAGGACATTATTTGGACCAGTGAAGGCAGCATTAAATATAAGCATGCACCGGCTATCTTCATGCAGACTGAACAAGGTTTAGTTAACTTTACACTACCGAAAATGTTCGAGATCAGTAAAACAAGCGGGCCCAGACATAATGCCGTCTTCGAAGGACTCACTGTTGCACACTCAGGCAAAGGTATTTGGGTGTCTGCGGAAGGTGCACTCAAGCAAGACGGTGAAGAGTCCAATATTGAGCACGGTAGCCTGGTCCGCATCTCCTATTTTGATTTTGCCTCAAAGGGTATGCAAAAACAGTTCGCCTACTACCTGGAACCTATGGTAAATCGCCCAGAGGCAAAACCCGATGCGTTTCGCACTACCGGCCTGGTCGAGATATTACAGGTAAATGAACATCAACTGCTCACCATGGAGCGTTCATACACGGCGGGTATAGCAGACGGCGGGAACGACGTCAGCATCTACCTCGTTGATTTTAAAAATGTAACCGATACAAGCCAGGTAGCCTCGCTCAACCAGCAATCCGTTCGCCCTGCTCATAAAACTTTGCTGTTAAACATGGCTAGCATTAAGCAACAACTGGGCTCGAAACACATTGATAATCTGGAGGGCATGACTTTTGGTCCCCGGCTTGCCAATGGCAATATAAGCCTACTCATGGTGTCTGATGATAATTTCAACGTACATGGCAAGCAGCTGAGTCAGATCCTGTTGTTCGAGGTTAAAACAGGTAAATAAAGGCGTCAGCAAAATAAATGCACTAACCCTTGCCCTATAAAATCTGAGTATGACACGACTTTATGGGTAAAAAAGCCCCGGCAAACGGCACGGGGCTTTGATAGGGAATGTTCTTTGTTAGCCAGAGGCGCGCTTACCTCTGGTCAAGTTTGCAACCTTATTCACACTGCAGTTATTGAACAGAAGGCGCATAGCTCGGAGGCCTGTGCTCAGCAGCCCCACCAAACGCTTTGTTAGGCGCTTCACTTAAAGAAAAATCCAAAGTGACAGGCTGGTTAATATAGGTTTCATCAATCCAACTGTTCAGACTGACTTTACCATTGACCTTAAGCGCATCAATATAAATATGCGTGTCTGATGCTTGCGGTGCGTTCAACGTCAGATTGCCAATGCGAGCACGTTTAAACTGAGGACTGGACAAAACCAGATCGGCACGGCCCGGGTATTTAGGATAAAGTCCCAGACTACTGAACACATACCAGGAAGACATCTGACCCAAGTCGTCCTGACCTGGAATACCATCAGGCGCATCCAGCCATAGCTGCTTCATTGTCTCGCGCACCGTTTGCTGTGTTTTATAAGCCTCCGAGGTATGAAGATACATCCAAGGTGACAAAATGGATGGCTGATTTGAGACATCTGAAAACTCCGCTGAATCACGATACAACACCCAGGTGCCATCTGGTTTGCGGAAATGGCTGTCCAGTCGTTGGATCATAGCTTTGTCACCGCCCAGGGTTTTTGCCAGTCCTGCCCCATCATGCGGGATCATCCATAAATACTGAGCCGGGCTGCCTTCGACAAATAGATGACCAGAAAACGGGTCAAACTCGTCTTTCCAGCTGCCATCTTTGTTGCGCCCCTGAATATAGCCCAGCGACTCAGTGGCAGACGGGTTGTAGAGATTGCGCCAGTTTCCTGCCTCATTCACAAAACGCGAAGCGTCATCATGCTTACCCAGGCGTGCTGCCAACTGAGACAAGGAGAAATAGCTTGATGCCTGTTCCAGTGTTTCCGATGCACCTTCCCAGCTGTTGGATTGATCTGAAATATACCCGAGTTGTTGCCATTGATCTAATGAGGGTTTTTGGCCGCGACAAAATACCGGACAGCCAACCTCAGACAAATCAAATGCTGTAGGCTCTGTCGCGGCTTTGTACAATGAGTCATACGCGCCTGTCACGTCAAAATCATCAGCACCAAATGCCACAAAGTTTGCAATCGCGATTGTCGACGGATCACCACTCATGACGCCGGTTGCTCCCGCGTTGTGGGTCCAGCGGTCCCATACGCCGTTATACTGGCTCGCCTGATTAAACAATGACTGAGCGATATCGCTGCCACGCTTTTTGTCTAACAAAGTAACGAGCTGTAGCTGAGAGCGGTATACATCCCACCCGGAGAAGTTGGCATACTGATGCGTCTGAGTCCCTTCAACAGTATGAACCTGCTGATCAAACCCGACATATTGACCATTCACATCTGAATAGATGTTGGGATGATACAAACTATGGAACAGCGCAGTATAAAAAACTCTGAGTTTGCTGGTATCGTCAGACTCCACTTTCACTTTAGAAAGCGTGTTTTCCCAAGCCGCCTGAGCCTGCGCCCTAACCTGCGCAAAACTTTGCTCTGCCTGTTCTTTTTCAAGGTTCTCTCTGGCGTTATCAAGACTCACGTATGAAATGCCAACACGCATTTGCACGGTTTCACCCGCCTCCATATCCAGGTCAACCCAAACACCTGAACCTTTGCCTATATCCGGCCAACCATTATCGCCGTAGCCCATTCCACCTTTGGCCGAGTCTTGCCCCGTAAATACCTCATCATCCTTCCAGCCACCCGAACCAGCAATGGCTTTATCCAGCTTAGCGACGAAATGCAGCGTGTAATAGTCTCTTTGGTTGTGCTCGCCAAGATAACCACAAAAATTTCCTGAGGTTACATACCCTGTGATTTCGCCTTTTTGAGCATCGACTTTGACATAAGCATCGCCACTACCCAATTGTGAGTATGAGGTTCTAAAAAGTAGCTTGGCGTTGTCTGCCTGATCAAAAGTAAAGTTTGCAATTCCCGTGCGGGTCGTTGCGGCCAGTTCAACGTTCACACCGTTGTCTAAACCAACCTGATAATAACCCGGTGTGGCGGTTTCATTATCATGGCTAAAACCAGCGCTGTAGTAAGCATTAATTGGATCAGTTGCAGGAGAAAACGTTATATCTTTTGTAAATGGCATCACAGGAATATCACCTGAGGCACCTAAACAACCGGTTCCGGACAGGCGCGTAAAGGAAAACCCTTTTACACGACTAGCCTGATAATTGTAGCCACCTGGGGATACAGGAACACGTTTCTTTTCTTGCAGGATTTTTTTTGAGATCCCTTCAGATTCGGCCAGTAAATCTTCAGTGTACGCATGCTCAGGACCAAAATTAAACATCCCAAATGGCACCAATGCACCCGGCGTCACATTACCGGCCTGCCTGTGGTTAAACGGCCCCTTTGTCCCAATCAAGGGATCCACATAGGATACAACGTCTGTGACATAGTTAGAGTTTGCTGATACTTGCGTACCAGCACTTTGACTGGGTGCCTGCCCGCACGCAGCTAAAATAGCGGATGATACTGATACTAAAGCCAGATGCCTGACCACTTTGTTTTGTTTCATTACTGATTCCCACCCAAATGGATCGTTCCAATTTTTTTAATATAGTAGTTGTGAACTGACCATCACACTGCCATTTTTTACAGTATTTACACAATTTTAATGCGCCGATTTAAAGGTTATGAGCGATAATCTACATTATTGAGACGCTCGTGGTCGGTATTTTCACTTTGCACCAACCAATCACCCGCAACAGTGCTACCTAAGCTGAGATAGCCCAAAATACGCACCAAGCAGCTGATTGTAATACAGTTAGAACCAACTCGAATTGTCATCAATTAAGATAGGCTTTCGCTCGGAGCCTAGATGCTTTTGAACTGCCGAGGCTGCAAAAAAGCCAGAGGAGTAAATGGCAGTGTACCTGATAAGTCCAACACCCTTTACACTCAGAGAAAGCACAAAGCCACCTTCACTCTTCCTTTATAAGCTCTGGTGTCGAGAGTCCAGTCCACTTTAATAATTTTCAAGCTCAAATCCGAAAAGTTGATATGCCTATGTATCCTTATGTGGCACAGTGGTAAAATATTTGTAAACAAACACTCAGGGATTAAAGATGAAAATCGGGTTTATCTGTCTTTTGCTGTTTTGCACTACCGCACTTGCCAAAGAGCAGCTGCTCACGCCATTCACCTCATTTACCAAACATGGTGATCATACATTTGCCGTCGAACTGGCGAGTCAGGAGAATACTGGCCGGCACTTACTTGAAATAGAACTCGGCTGCGCGAGTCAGGGCTGCAGCGACTGGGACTACACAGTGCGATTTGAATGGCAGAAAGACGGTACTAGTTATGAGCTGGGCAGATTGATCACACCTTATGCGGGTTATATGCAACGCGCTATGCATGGTTTTGACCGCACCTGGCGGCGTACCTATACCTTTGATGTGTCGCATTTAATCCCTGTGCTACAAGGAAAGGGACACTTTAATGTTCACTATGGTGGCTGGGGAGCCAAACAGTCAGCATTCGGGATTTCAGCAAAACTACACTCTGACTCCCAATTTAACAAGCAAGAGGTTCTGAGGGCTATACCGCTGTATGAATCGGGCTCTGAAGGCTGGCCATACAAAACCTCAGAGTACTTTGATACCTTGCTAACGCAACGCGCCTTTCAGTTTCAGGCCAATGAACAGCACGCCGAAATAAAAATGTTCGTGTCTTCCCACGGCCATGCTTTGTCATTTGATAACCCGCGAGGTGAGCCGGAGCTGTGCGGAGAATGGTGCGACCGCTTCTTTACCATTAAGCACAACAACGACACTATTGTAAAACAGCAACTATGGCGAAAAGATTGCGATATGAGTGCGACCTTCCCTCAGGGAGGCACCTATATTTTCGCCCGTTCCAACTGGTGTCCTGGTGAATCTGTTATCCCATTCAGTTATGACATAGATACCACGCAAACAAACAACACGATTGATCTGGACTGGCAACGTTACAGCTGGCAACCCTCTCAGTATGGCAATACAGCACCACGTTACATTGTTAATGCTGTGCTGGTTACCTATGCAAATAAACCGGCGACCACCGATATTGCGCTAACCCGTATTGTATCGCCCAATGCACAAACTCCTGAGCGATTTGGCATACAGTGCGGCGCCATTGAAGCAGAAATCAAGAACATGGGTAGCGCCGACATCCATGCAGTACGTTTTCACTATGGCATTGCCGGGCGACAGCAGTATTTTTACGACTGGCAGGGTAACCTCAAGCCCGGCGACACTAAAATAGTGCGCATCCCTACCCGCTATCTTGGCCAATTCGATACACAAACTGCGCGTATTAAAGTCAGTGCTGAAGTCTCAGGAGATGAAAACATGGCGAATAATGATGCTAACGCCCTAATGCATATGCCGTTATCATTATTCAACACACCCAAGCTCAATATTCTGACCGGTAAAATCCCGGATGAAACCAAAGTAGAGTTACGTGACAGGCATCAAAATATCATACAGTCCTGGCACACCTTCAATGCACAGCAGTGGTATGAGTTGGTGCTTGAACAACCGGCGGGATGTTATGAGCTAGTTGTGTATGACTCTGCCAGAGATGGCCTGGCTTTTCCTTTTTTCAATAATCGTAAGGGCCAGGGCGCACTGAACCTGTCCTATGACTTAGACGAAAAAACGGTCACCCATGAATTGCAACCAGACTTTGGCCGCAAGCTCTCTATCCCTTTCACGCTTGGATACAAATTTGGCGGATGCGCAGCGCAAGCATGGCAAAGCGACAAAGCCTACCGCCAAGGTGATGCGCCGGTGGCGTACAATGGAATCATTTATCGAGCCAGGCACTGGAGCTATGGATTTCAACCCGACAGATCAGGCCAATATGACGCCTGGCAGCCAGTGAGCTACTGTGACGGTAGCCCTTTAAACGAGTCACTCAACAACACAACGTCAATGCAGTACACAAAAGCTATTGAGTGATATGTCCAGTTATTAAAGAGAGCCGCGCCCGTGCCAACTATTTTGCTCTGGCGCGGTTTGCCCGCGAAGCTGGATTTTACTTCCTGTCAGGATGTCACCTTGTTTTTAGCAGTTACCATGTGATTTTATTAAATACTTTCACTTTGACCTTCGATTCAGTGTGCCGCAGGTTGAACCCCAGACTTATCCGTGTAGCACCCTAACGATACATTTCAAATTTCGCTGGTGATCATGTAACTCCACCCAACCTAGTACAGCTCATTAGTAGAATTATGCAGCCTCAAGATAGCCAACTGGAGTCATGTCTTCCAGCGCATCGTGAGGCCTTTCATAATTGTAAATTTCTAACCATTCATCTG
>NZ_JACEQV010000033.1:0-58527 GCF_015356275.1 Pseudoalteromonas sp. PPB1
GTTGAAGACTACAACGTTGATAGGCGAGATGTGGAAGTGGTGTGAGCCATTGAGCTAACTCGTACTAATTACCCGTGAGGCTTAACCATACAACGCCAAAGTGGTTTTGTTTGTTAGAAGTTAAGAAATAAAGTAGACGAAAGAATTTAATACGCTTTTCCAGATTTTAGTGAGATGTTGATAAACATCTTGCACACAGAATTTCCTGGTGAACATAGCATTTTGGAACCACCTGACCCCATGCCGAACTCAGTAGTGAAACGAAATAGCGCCGATGATAGTGTGGGGTTTCCCATGTGAAAGTAGGACATCGCCAGGGCCTAATTAAAGAAACCCGTTGCAGTAATGCAGCGGGTTTTTTGCTATGTGCGATTTAAAAAAGTTGTAGACAGAGCGGTGTTGTCTATTCCTCCATGAAGCTGGTATCTAGCAGTCTTTGGGGACACTTCCCTGTGGAGGGGTCTTTTTTGCGCTGTGAATAGGTATGTGTTCTCTACAATAGCTCATTTCACTTTGCGCTAAGTAAATGTATTCGCGTTGCTCGCTGTCATTGTACTTTGCACTTGATTGTCGCGTCGCTCGGTAAGTACTGTTTCATATAGATGTTAGTCACTTTATGCGTGGAGCCTCAAGATATAGTGAGCTATCAGGGTAGGTAATAGAATGCGAGTTTGAGGTTCACGCAGAATAACCGTTGCGAAAAAATGATAACTGTATATACTCACAGTAAATACACTGTATGGAAAACCAGTTATATGCGACCACTCACCAAACGACAAGAACAAGTTTTTGAACTCATAAAAGTCTTCATCAAAGATACCGGCATGCCTCCGACTCGGGCAGAGATTGCTGAGTCGCTTGGGTTTCGGAGTGCGAATGCTGCAGAAGAGCACTTAAAAGCGTTAGCGAAAAAGGGTGTTATAGAAATGGTACCAGGTGCAAGCAGGGGTATTCGGCTAGTAGAAAATGAACCTGAACAACTAGGGTTACCCTTAGTTGGTCGAGTTGCTGCTGGAGAGCCCATTCTTGCTCAGGAGCATATTGAGAGTCACTGTTCAGTAGACCCAGCAATGTTCCACCCCGCGGCCGATTATTTGTTGCGCGTTAATGGCATGAGTATGAAAAACATCGGCATTATGGATGGAGACCTACTTGCAGTGCACCGCACTCAGGTTGTGAATAATGGCCAGGTTGTCGTTGCCCGTGTAGAAGAAGACGTTACGGTTAAGCGCTTCGAAAAGTTAGGGAAGAAAGTCTATCTACATGCTGAAAACGAGGACTTCTCGCCCATTGAAGTTGATTTAGAACAACAGAGCTTTTCGGTAGAAGGCCTGGCGGTCGGTGTTATCCGAGGTGATATTTAATTAATTCCCGTGCGCAGCCTGGTTTGCCTTTTCTGGGCTGTTTTTACTTCTTGTATACACTTTTAAGTGACCATATCAATTGCGCTTGTATATAAGTGACTCCTAACAAACAGCTATTTTTCAATTATTTCCCCGCCTGAAAAACAAAATCTACACGAGACAAAAACTTGCTAAACGGTCAAATTTTGACTAGTTGTTAAATGGTCGTGCAGTACTCATGGGATAACCCAAGTGAAATGACAGTCATCCGATAATAAGAACCGTTGCTTCTCACGCTCGAAGCAATTGAGGGAGACGTCTAATGAAAATAGCCAAACTCATCACGATTGCGATGTGTTTATGTGTCAGTATGCTCACGCTCGCAAGCGACTACAACATGCGTACAGGCGTAACTGACATCAGTAATCAGGTTTATCAGTTACACATGACCATCTTCTGGATCTGTTGTGTAATAGGGCTGATTGTCTTTTCGGTCATGTTTTGGGCACTGATCCATCATCGGCGTTCTAAAGGCGCGGAGCCCGCGCAGTTTCATGAAAGCACTAAAGTTGAAATCCTCTGGACTGCTATCCCATTTTTAATTTTGGTTGCTATGGCTGTGCCTGCGACAAAAACACTGATCGCAATGGAAGACACTGATAAGGCAGATCTGACGATTAAAGTTACCGGATCGCAGTGGAAGTGGCATTACGAATATTTGGGTCATGATGTCGATTTTTATTCCTTAATGTCTACGCCAAGAGCCCAGATAGACAATATGGAAAGCAAGACTGAAAACTATCTGTTGGAGGTCGATAAGCCGCTGGTGATCCCGACGGGTAAGAAAGTGAGGTTTTTACTGACTTCTGATGATGTGATCCATTCCTGGTGGGTACCTGACTTTGCGGTAAAAAAAGATGCTAATCCAGGGTTCATTAACGAAGCTTGGACAAATGTCAATGAGCCCGGCACCTATCGAGGCCAATGTGCAGAGCTGTGCGGCAAAGATCATGGTTTTATGCCAGTTGTCGTCGAAGCCAAGCCCGAGGCGGAATTTCAGGCATGGCTTGCCAACGAAAAAGCGCAAAGAGAGCTTGCCGCGCAGCAAGAGGCCGCGCTTTTGGACCAAACACTCAGCAAAGATGAGTTAATGGCGACGGGAGAGCGTGTTTACATGGCCTACTGCGCAGCATGTCATCAACCCACAGGGCTCGGTCTGCAAGGCGTGTTTCCTGCCTTAAAGGGGAGCGCAATGGTCACCGGCGATCTGCAAGCACACATTGAAATTATTATGGACGGACGCCCTGGCACTGCGATGCAGGCTTTTGCGAAGCAGTTGTCATTAAAGGAAGTGGCCGGAGTTATCACTTATAAAAGAAATAGCTGGGGAAATGATACCGGGGAAGTTATTCAACCTAGCCAAATACAAGCTTACCTTGACGGCAAACAGGAGGAAGCCAAATGACTTCGAGTACACAGCAGGCTGCTCATGAACAAGAGCATGAACATGAACATCATGTCCCGGCAACTGGTATCAAGCGTTGGCTTTTTACGACAAATCATAAAGACATAGGATCTTTGTATTTGTTGTTTTCTTTGTTGATGTTCCTGATTGGCGGCGGTATGGCAATGGTTATTCGGGCAGAATTATTCCAGCCAGGCCTTCAGCTCGTTGACCCACACTTTTTTAATCAAATGACCACAGTGCATGGGTTGATTATGGTATTTGGTGCTGTGATGCCTGCCTTTACAGGCCTGGCAAACTGGATGGTACCTATGATGATCGGTGCGCCTGATATGGCACTGCCACGGATGAATAACTGGAGCTTTTGGATTCTGCCTTTCGCTTTTCTCATATTGCTTGCCTCATTGTTTATGGAAGGTGGTGGTCCGGCCTTTGGCTGGACCTTCTATGCACCGCTCTCCACAACTTATAGTAACGACAATACAGCATTATTTGTGTTCGCAGTGCATATCATGGGGGTCAGCTCCATTATGGGCGCTATCAATGTGATCGTGACGATAGTGAACATGCGTGCGCCCGGTATGACATGGATGAAGCTTCCTTTGTTTGTCTGGACTTGGCTAATTACGGCATTTTTATTAATTGCTGTGATGCCCGTGTTAGCGGGTGCCGTTACCATGGTTTTAACAGACAAGTATTTTGGCACAAGTTTCTTCGATGCTGCAGGCGGAGGTGACCCTGTGATGTTCCAGCATATTTTCTGGTTTTTTGGTCACCCGGAAGTATACATTATGATTTTGCCGGCTTTTGGCGTGATCTCTACCATAGTGCCTACGTTCTCAAGAAAGAAGCTTTTTGGATATGCTTCTATGGTATATGCGACTTCCTCCATCGCACTGTTATCCTTCATCGTGTGGGCACACCATATGTTTACTACAGGTATGCCATTGGCCGGTGAGCTTTTCTTTATGTATGCGACCATGCTGATCTCTGTGCCGACGGGTGTGAAGGTGTTCAACTGGGTGGCCACAATGTGGCGAGGTTCTATCAGTTTTGAAGTCCCAATGCTGTTTGCTATCGCCTTTATTGTGTTGTTTACACTCGGTGGCTTTTCCGGTTTGATGTTGGCCATCACCCCTGCTGATTTCCAATATCACGACACTTATTTTGTGGTCGCACATTTTCACTACGTCTTGGTTACGGGGGCCGTCTTCTCTATCATGGCGGCTGCCTACTATTGGCTACCTAAGTGGACTGGTTACATGTATAGCGAGTCATTGGCCAAGTGGCATTTTTGGTTGTCTCTGGTTAGTGTGAATATCCTATTTTTTCCAATGCATTTTGTGGGGCTTGCGGGAATGCCACGACGTATCCCAGATTACGCGCTGCAGTTTGCGGACTTCAATGCTCTGATCAGTATCGGTGGCTTTGCATTTGGCTTATCGCAGTTACTATTTGTGGCTGTGGTATTTAAATGCATCGCAGGTGGTCAGCGAGCGCCTGCTAAAGTATGGGATGGTGCTGAAGGGTTAGAGTGGGATGTCGCCTCACCAGCTCCTTATCATACTTTCAGTACTCCACCTGAGGTGAAGTGATGCATACCCCGTTACTGAAAAAACTCGTGTTATTGGTCTTTGGTATGTTTGCATTCGCATTTGCACTTGTACCACTGTACGACGTGTTTTGTGACATAACAGGTTTGAATGGCAAAGTTGATTTGACTGCAGCTGAGGCTAGTGAAAAGCAAGATTTGGCGCGGCAAGTCGATGTGAGTTTCACAACCCACACACAAGGGCTGGCACCGTTCAAAGTAAAAGCTGCGACGTATCAGGTGACGGTGACACCCGGTACATTAACAGAAGTGAGCTTTACGGCTGAAAACCTGAGTGGAGATGCTCGGGTTATGCAGGCCATCCCATCTGTTTCGCCTGGGATGGCGGCTAAATATTTACATAAGCTCGCTTGCTTTTGCTTTGACCAGCAAAGTATGCAGGCGCGTCAGAAAATGTCATTTACGCTGCGCTTTTATGTAGACACAGAACTGCCAGTTGACATCGCTGAGCTGACACTCGCCTATACCCTATATGACATTACAGATAGAACGGCGACGGTTCAAAGTACGCTATTGCACTCAGAAACAGAGCGATTCGGTGAGCTCAGGCGTGGCACAGACGGGGACTATTATGTTCGCAGCATACAAGCCGCGGTGTATCAACAAATACGAGGATTAAGTCATGGCTAGTGGTTATGAAAAATACTATGTACCAGAGCAAAGTCCGTGGCCCATAGTTGGGGCTGTTGCTATGTTTGGTGTAGCCGTAGGAGGTGGGTTAACGGTGATGAAGAGTCCCGGTGGCCAATTTATTTTGTATGCGGGAATCGGTTTACTGCTGTTTATGTTGGCAGGGTGGTTTCGACATGTTATTCGGGAGTCTCAGGGAGGGCTTTATTCGGAGCAAATGGATCGCTCATTTAGACAGGGAATGGCTTGGTTTATTTTTTCTGAAGTGATGTTTTTTGCCGCGTTTTTTGGTGCCTTGCTTTATGCTCGCGTGTTTGCGGTTCCCTGGCTTGGCGGGGCTAGTAATAATGCCATGACGCATGAGTTATTGTGGCCTAGCTTCGAAGCAGTGTGGCCGTTACTTAACACCCCGGGGGGAGACACAACGCAAGCCATGGGTTGGCAAGGTCTCCCTTTGATAAACACCGTTATCTTGTTGATTTCTTCAGTGACACTTCATTTTGCGCACACTGCGATGGAGCAAGGGCAGAGAAACAAAGTGAAGGTGTTCCTGGGATTAACCATTTTGTTGGGTTTTGCATTTTTGGTCTTGCAGGTAGAAGAGTATGTTTATGCCTACAAGGATTTAGGGTTGACTCTGGAATCAGGTATCTACGGTAATACATTCTTTATGCTCACTGGCTTTCACGGTATGCATGTGACGCTTGGCGCGATTATCCTGACGGTTGTTTGGTTACGAGTAATGAAAGGTCACTTTAGCGAACATAACCATTTTGCATTTCAGGCTGGTGCCTGGTATTGGCATTTTGTCGATGTGGTTTGGTTGTGCCTGTTTGTATTTGTTTATGTGCTATAAGCCCGGGGCTGGATTGAATTGGAGCCAGCCCAACCCTTTTGCAATGAGAATAAGTAATAACACACTCGCTGAAAAAAATACTCTTTTACCCAGTAATCGGGACATTGACTCACCAGAGTGAGTGCCTTTGAGCATAATGAACAAAGCTCGAAACAAGTTGTAGATGATGCTGAAAAGCAAAACAATAATAATGAATTTGAGTAGCATGGCATATGACGCAGATAAGTATAAGTAGATCAAAGGTTAGCGCATATTGCACAGTTTTGGCAGTGAGCCTTGTGGTATGTACATGCCTGGCCCTTTCTGTTTGGCAGTGGCAACGAGCTGCCCTAAAGGCACATTTGCTCGAAAAACGGCAAAGTGGTCCGGTTATCGCCGATTTCAATGCAAGCACCGATCTGCAAAATCAACGGGCATTGGAAGGGCAGCAGTTTCGGCTACATGGTCATTTTGATGATTCGCGCTATTGGTTACTCGATAATCAGATAGTCAACGGGACGCCTGGTTATGATGTGATTAGCCTGTTTCGTCCTGTCTATAGCGAAGAATGGTTGGTTGTGAACCTTGGCTTTATTCCCGCGACACACAGCCGGACTGTGTTACCCCAGGTAGCGCTTCCCAGCTCGTTACAAACCGTGAATGTGGAATTCAAAATAGGCAAGTGGGCTGGCTTCACGTTAGCTACCCAACCAGACTTGAACGCGGCGCAGCCTGAGCTGATCCAATATCTTGACCATGCCTATTTTGTGGCACAAACACAACGTCCTGTTGCCGTGTCCTTAGCTTATGCGTCAGACCCAATCATAAACGATATTCAGCCTCACTATGAAGCCGTTGTGATGGGGCCTGATAAGCACCGGGCTTATGCATTGCAATGGTCTTTGCTAGCTGTGGCAGCAATGGTCGTCCCCTACTTAGCTTACAAAAGGAAAAATGATGAATAAGGTGCCTGGATTATTTTTAGCGTGTTGCATTTTACCTTTGATTGTCGCGTGGGGCGTACTTTGGTCTGGGTGGCAACCAGACAGTACAACTAACAAGGGGAGCTTTTTAACGCAGGAGGTTGTACTGAATGTGCCTGAACAGCAGCACAAGTCATGGTTCATTGCGTTAAATCAGCCTGACAGTTGTACTGAGTTATGTCTGGGTCAGCTGGCCTTAATGGAACAGCTTACCGTGGCATTGGGTAAGCACCGTCAGCAAGTCGGTTTGCTCCTATTGGGTCAAGGGCAAAGTGACAAGGCCAGCGTGTTACCTGAGGTACCGTCTTTATCACCGGGGGCATTCTATTTGGTCGATAAACATGGCTTGGTGGTGCTTGAGTATTTACCACAGCGAGACCAAACCGCAAACCGAGTATTGCTCAAAGGGTTGTTGAAGGATTTAAAAAAGCTGCTGTCTTATGAGCGAAGTAGTTCAGGAGGTAAGTCATGACACAAAGTTTTAGAAAATTGGTGCTCATGTCGGCACTGCTAGCAGCGCTGGTTGTGTCCTTGGGTGCTTATACCAGACTAAGCAATGCAGGTTTGGGGTGCCCGGACTGGCCTGGGTGCTATGGGTTTTTGACGGTGCCGAATGAAGCGCATGAGTTGGTGTCAGCGCAACAGCAATTTCCCGGCAGCGAAGTACACCAAGAGAAAGCCTGGATCGAGATGATCCACAGATATTTTGCCGGCAGCTTAGGTTTGGTTGTTGCAGCAATTTTCTTTATGGCATTGCGCCAACCTAACTGCGGCACAAGTATCAAAGGGCTGTCTGCATTACTGGCTGTGCTAATCGTGTTTCAGGCGCTGCTGGGCATGTGGACCGTGACGATGAACTTACAACCTCTGATAGTGATGGGCCATCTGTTGGGTGGGTTCACCATATTGAGTTTATTAACTTTGCTTTGGCTCAAAGCCAGTCAGCCGGCTACTGTCGCCATTCCTCATGTTGCAGGCCTAAAAGTGATGACGCTGGTTGTGCTTATGGTCTTGATTGTACAAATTGCATTAGGTGGGTGGCTTGCCGCGAATTACGCTGCACCACACTGTCGTGGATTGCCATTGTGTGAGAATGGGGAGTTGTTCTCACTGAGCAGTTTATTTCAGTTACCTCAGTCTTCTGCCAGCTATGAATTTGGTGTTTTACCGTTTGAAACCCGCCTGTCTATTCACTTGGTTCATCGGCTTTGGGCTATGGTGACACTGTTCGCCATATTGATACTGTGCTGGCGTTTGTATGTGCGAATTCCTGACGCTCGTGTACGACCCGTCATTTTGCTTCCGGCAATGCTAGTGCTTTGCCAGGTGTTATTAGGCGGCGCGATAGTGCACTGGCAGTTCCCATTGTTGCTGACGCTGTTTCACAATGTCATGGCTGCGCTGCTATTACTGAGCATGGTGCGGGTGTGCTATCTGCTGTTTTATCAATCTAGGGGGTAAGTTATGGCCATTAGTGTGCAGCAACTCGGATCTGTAATCCCTGATTTTTACGCGGGCATTAAGCCTTATTTGGCGATCACCAAAGCTAAGGTGGTCATGATGTTGGTGCTTACTGCCTGGGTGGGTGTTGCGCTGGCCCCGGATGTAGGGCGAAGCATAGGTCATCAACTGATGAGCTTAGTGTCAATCGGGCTAATTTCTGCCTCGGCTGCGGCAATTAATCATGTTGTTGACCGTAATCGGGATCGAAAAATGGCGCGGACACGCCATCGTCCCCTGGCTATGCAGCAACTCTCTGTGTCAAAAGCACTCATTTTTGCCGTTAGCCTGGCTGTTGCCGGAACCCTTGGCCTATTGTTGTTCAGTAATTGGTTGTGTACGGTTTTGACGCTACTAGCTTTGCTTGGCTATGCCGTTGTTTACACTATGTTCCTTAAGCACATGACACCACAAAATATTGTTATTGGCGGATTGGCAGGCGCTTTACCTCCTCTGCTTGGGTGGGTCAGTGAAACGGGCGCTTTGGCAGCGGAGCCCTGGCTGCTCGTTATGATTATTTTCGCCTGGACGCCGCCGCATTTCTGGGCTTTGGCGATAGCCCGAGAAGCGGACTATGCCAGGGCTGGGATCCCGATGCTGCCTGTCACACACGGGATCAAGTTCACCAAATTGTGTATGGTCGTGTATACCTTGTTATTGGCAGTAACATGCGTACTGCCCTATTTGATAGGTATGGTTGGGCATGCATATCTGGTTGCTGCAAGCATTCTTAATGGACTATTTATTTACCTGATTGTGCGACTGTATATGAATCATACAGTGCAACAAGCGATGGGGGTTTTTCGTTTTTCTATCTGGTATTTATTGTTACTCTTTGTCTCTCTTTTTGTCGACAGAGCATTGGTATGAAACTCATTTTTCCTCTTTTTATAATATTCGTGCTACTTACTGGATGTCAGCCTGCTCCCCAAGTGTCTGAGTTCGCTGTACATTATGAACAACCTCGTACGCTCAAGGCTTTTGCTTTGGAAGACCAAGATGGGGCGCAAGTTACGACTGAGCAGTTAAAAGGGCAATGGAGTTTGTTGTTTTTGGGGTACACTCATTGCCCCGATATATGCCCAATGACCTTGGCAAAACTCACTAATATTGCCGCGCAGTTAGAGTCCCACCAGGCTGTCAACGTGTGGTTTGTAGCGGTAGACCCGCAGCGGGACACGCAAGCAAAGCGAAAACAATATATTGATTACTTCAACCCGGATTTTGTCGCAGCGTCTGCGCCTCATAAAGTATTGTTTCCTTTTGTACGTGACATTGGCTTGATCTACGCGATCAACAACAGTGATCAACCCGAGTATTATGTTGATCATAGTGCTTCGATTGCATTGGTTAACCCACAGGCACAATTGGAAGCCATATTTAAACCGGAGTTTAAGGCCGGGGAGGTACCTGTTATCAATGAAGCCCAATTGATAGCGGACTTTAAGGTGATCGTGCCCAAGAGCGAGTAGGTGGTGAGGTCGGGATAGGTTCGGATTTATGCCAGGGCAATGAAATTACTGAAGTCATAGGCAGGCTTAAGGTGGGAAAAGGCCATATAAAATGGCAATCGTCAGCCAGCTCACAGCCTGTCCTTGTAACTCTATTATTGTGGGTCCTGGATGGACAATATCAAAATTTCGTTGGTAGTGATTGTGTAGCGAACCCAGACATTTGTTTGCGACAGCTTGGCTGCTAACGCCATTGAAAATCTGGCATCTGCTTTAGGCTCGCCTGCTTGGCCTAAAATTACAAAATGTCCAATTCCACTTACTTTGATTCTAATTTGGCCCGAGTCATTAATGTAAACTCTCTCGACCAGGTTGTTATAATGGTCAGCATAACGGCTGTCATTTGTAGCACTGCTAGCATTACTATTTAGAAATAGTAAGAAAGCGCCTAATGCAAAAATAAGCTTTTTCAAGTGGTCCCTCAATAGTTTTTTCAATAGCTGAAATCTGTTTTGTATTCTAATTAGAAACATCACATTGGGTCAATTCCTGAACTTTAAAGTAAGTAAGGTATTGCAGCTGAATGAACAGGTAATAGTCAGTATAAGATGCCTACTTCCCCTCTGATAACGTTCAGCCAAGCTTTAGCGTTAGTTAGTCGCTTTGCTGGTGAGTTCGCCGATTTCTAAAGTCACTGAATCTAATAATCAATTACTTCTTTTCTGTTATAAATGTGGTAATTTCACAGTCACGGTCTAATCTATTCATATCAATAAGATTTGCAAGGAATGTGCAAGGCACATGATTAAACTTCCCCCGGAGCTGGTCATAAACCAGGTTGAAGAATTACATCAACAGTTGCTGCTCGAGCTTGATGCTGGTCATGCTATTTCATTAGACATTAGTGAAATCCAGCGTGCCGATACCGCATCGATCCAATTGTTGTGCGCGTTGCAAAAGTATTTACTGGATATTGGGCAACATATTTCCTGGGTGGGTGAAAGTGCAGCATTATCTTCATCTGTTGAAAAATTAGGGTTAACCGAACTTTTATCTATCAGTAGTACGAATTAAGAGGTCATTATGAAAAAGATTTTAGCTGTGGATGATTCTGCTTCGATGCGTCAAATGGTTGGCTTTACACTAAAAAAAGCGGGTTTTGATGTTGTAGAGGCAAAGGATGGCAGTGAAGCACTCAATCTGGCTAAGCAGCAAGGGTTTGATGCCGTGATCTCGGACGTGAATATGCCTGTTATGGATGGCATTACCTTGATTCGAGAGCTGAGAAGTTTACCTGATTATAAATTTACACCGCTTTTGATGCTCACAACAGAATCTGGTCTGGATAAGAAAAGTGAAGGTAAAGCTGCAGGCGCAACGGGCTGGATTGTTAAACCATTTAACCCGGAACAATTACTGGCTGTGCTGAAAAAAGTCATCCGTTAATCCCCGCGAGGTGCTGCCATGAGTATCGATTTAAGTCAGTTTTTCGATGTTTTTTTTGAAGAAAGCTTTGAAGGGCTCGATGCGATGGAGTCTGAGCTGCTTAACCTCGAGCCAGGCAAAGAAGATCAGGAAACCATAAATACGATTTTCCGGGCTGCACATTCGATTAAAGGAGGCAGTGGCACTTTTGGTTTTACGGCGGTTTCTGATTTCACTCACGTATTAGAAACCTTGCTCGACCAGATCCGCAATGGGCAACGGCAGCTCGTTGCTGAGCATGTCAATTTGTTGCTCAAAGCAGTCGATTGCTTGCGGGCTATGCTAACGGCACTGCAAGCCCAAGAAGAACCAGAGCGACAAGAAGCCAATGAATTAAAACAACGCTTCGAAGCGATTTTAAATGGCGAAAACAGCACCGATGCCCCGGAGCAGGCGAGCAGCGAACCTGAAGAGCAAGCCGACCTCCCCATCACTTTTCAGATCGATTTTAAGCCACTGCCGTATTTATTCAAAACCGGTAATGAGCCGCTCTATATGATTGCGGAGCTGTCAGAGCTTGGGGAGCTTGAAACCCAGGCATTGCACGATGAAGTGCCCAAATTAAAGCAGCTCAATGCCGAAGATTGCTACCTTTATTGGCGGTTTTTCCTGACCACAACGCGTGGTGAAAGTGCTATCAGAGAGATTTTCGAGTGGGTCGAAGATGACGCGGAAATCACCATAGTGCAATGTGGAGGCTTGTTTGAGGAGCCAGTTGAGCAAGTCGAGTCATCTGATACCCCGCAGAGTGTTCCGGCGGAAGCTGAGGTACCGGTACAGACCCCTGCGTCTTCTAAAACGGTTCAGGAAAATAAGAAAGAGACTGTGCCCGCCAAAGATGCTCGAAAAAATACAGATCCTAGTACAACCTCCATCCGGGTTGGTATAGATAAAGTGGATTCGCTAATAAACATGGTAGGTGAGCTGGTCATTACACAGGCTATGTTGAGCCAGATTGGCGAGCAGGAAATTACTGAATCTAGCATTGCCGCACTCCAGGAAGGTTTGGCACAGCTGGCACATAACACGCGTGATTTGCAGGAAAACGTGATGCGTATCCGCATGCTGCCCATCAGTTTTGTTTTTAGCCGATTTCCCAGGCTGGTACGGGATATCTCTCAAAAACTCAATAAACAAGTTGAGCTCAAGTTGATTGGGGAGCAAACCGAGCTTGATAAAACCGTCATGGAAAAGCTGTCTGATCCTATGGTGCATTTAGTGCGCAACTCCCTGGATCATGGCCTGGAGACACCCGAGGAACGCATCGCCCAGGGCAAGGACCCCGTTGGTACTGTTACTCTAAATGCGTTTCACCAGGGGGGGAATATCGTCATCGAGATTATGGATGACGGTAAAGGGCTGGATACCGAGAAAATTCGCAACAAAGCCATTCAGAATGGGCTTATTCAGGAGCAGGATGAGCTTACCGTTGATGAGATTAATGAACTGATTTTTATGCCGGGGTTTTCAACTGCTGACAATGTCAGTGAAATATCTGGTCGCGGTGTCGGGATGGATGTCGTGCGTAAGAATATTCAGGCATTAAATGGCTCTGTCGAGGTCAGTTCGGAAGCGGGAGTGGGATCGACTTTTACGATTCGCTTGCCACTGACACTGGCGATTTTGGATGGTCAGCTAGTTCAGGTCGCTGATCATACTTATATTATTCCTCTGATCTCTATCGTTGAATCGCTGCAAATTGATATTGCTAAAGTCAGTAATGTCGGTAAAGGTTTGCAGGTTCTGCGTTTGCGTGATGAGTATATTCCGATCCTGAGACTGTATGACATTTTTAATCATAAGGGTGCACGAGAAGAACTGGATAAGACCTTGCTGGTGGTGGTTGAAAACGACAATTACAAAGTCGGCATTTTGGTAGATGACCTGCTGGCGCAACAGCAGGTCGTGATCAAAAGCTTGGAAGCCAATTATCAACGTGTTGATGGCATATCAGGTGCCACTATTTTAGGCGATGGCACGGTGTCTTTGATCATCGACATCAGCGGGTTAATAAAACTGAGCGGCTTGAGGCGGCCAGGGTCCTCTGAGCTGCTCGTGGACCTAAAAGCGGATGAGGGTATCCCCGCATGACAGAGCATATGAACTTAAATCAGCAGTTGGTACTGGATACCGAGACAGACGAAAAACAGTTTCTGACTTTTATGATGGATGAAGAAGAGTATGGGATTGATATATTGGCGGTCCAGGAAATTCGTGGCTGGGAGCCCGTAACGGTGATTCCTAATTCCCCACCCTTTGTGAAAGGGGCGATGAACCTGCGCGGCACGATTGTACCAATCATTGACCTGAGACAGCGATTTGGCATTACTCACATCGGCTATGGCCCTCTCACTGTGGTGATAGTGGTATCAGTGACACTGAAAGAGCAAACCAAGTTGATGGGCATTGTGGTGGATGCGGTGTCCGATGTGTACAGTATTTCTGAGGAAAAGGCGAAGGATGTCCCTGACTTTCAGGACTCAGACAATGCCCAATTTGTTCATGGATTGGTTAATGTTGGGGAAAAAATGGTGGTGTTATTAAATTTGAAGAAGGTGCTCGATTTACACGACAAGAGTTGTGCTAAGAGCAACGGGGGCTGAGATGAGTAGTCAGAGTATCCAAAGTAGTTTAAACAATAAAATCATAATTGCGGGTGTGATACTGGTTATCAGCATCGTACTGGGCATTCAGCTTGGAGCATCGGGCGCTGAAAACATGCAGCTGGTGGCGGTGGCGCTGCCTTTATTTGGGGTGGTTGTCGCGCTAGGTTACCTCAAAATGGCCTTGTCTGCGGTGAGTGCCCAACTGGGGTGTGTATATCGTGTGTTGCCACATGTGACTGTGGCAGATCAGGAACAATTACAAAGCCTGGACCTGACGGATTTTCCTGAGCTGTTTCAAGCGCTAAAAGCTGCGCATGATGAGGATGATCAAACGGACCTGACGCAAAGTCTGATGCTGGCTTTGAAAGGCTGTCAGGCAAATATCATGGTGGCAGACACTGATCTGAACATCGTGTATCTGAACGACTCGGTTAAATCAATGTTGAGGGCCAATGAGCAGCAATTACAGCTTGATTTGCCAGGCTTTAGTGTTGCTGGCCTGATAGGCACAAACATTGACTCCTTTCACAAGAACCCAAGCCATCAGCGTAATATTCTGGCCAATTTGCGCGAAACATATCAAACCAGAATCACTGTTGCCGGGCTGACTTTTGATTTGATAGCGACGCC
The DNA here is from genome assembly GCF_015356275.1 of Pseudoalteromonas sp. PPB1. Taxonomy (NCBI): domain Bacteria; kingdom Pseudomonadati; phylum Pseudomonadota; class Gammaproteobacteria; order Alteromonadales; family Pseudoalteromonadaceae; genus Pseudoalteromonas; species Pseudoalteromonas sp. PPB1. Next base: position 14,541 of record NZ_JACEQV010000033.1, read on the forward strand.
GGTATTTGATGAAGGGCATCGCATCGCAACCTTGGTGGAATGGAAAGATCAAACAGAGTGGCTTGCCGCAGAAGAAAAGCACAGGAACTTGGCAGAGAAAAATGCACGTATTTCTCGCGCGCTGGATGTGTGCCAGGCGAATGTCATGTTGGCAGATGAGAGCCTGAACATTGTGTATGTGAATGAGTCTGTATTGACTATGCTCAGGCGCAATCAGGCACAGCTGCGTACCGCACTGCCGAACTTTGATGTTGATACCCTGGTTGGTACCAATATTGATGTATTCCACGAAAACCCTCAACACCAGAGGGGCTTATTGAATACACTTTCGAATGTGTACAACACGGATATTAAGGTAGCAGGCTTTAATTTTGGTCTGATTGCAACGCCTGTGTTTGATCAGACCGGGAACCGGATTGGTACTGTCGTTGAGTGGGAAGACAAAACAGAGCGTTTAGCCGCTGAGCAACACGCTAAACAGACTGCCGGTGAAAACCTCCGCGTACGTCGTGCTCTGGACAATGTGCAAACCAATACGATGATTGCGGACTCAGACAATACGATTGTGTATATGAATCAGGCGGTACTCGAGATGATGAGAAACGCTGAGTCAGATATTCGCAAGGATTTACCTAACTTTGATAGCAGTCAGCTGATTGGTCAGAACATAGACGTATTCCATCGCAACCCAGCCCATCAAAGACGCTTGCTGGAAACCTTGTCTCAACCTTACAAGACCGAAATAAAAGTCGGAGGGCGAACGTTTGGTCTGGTTGCTAACCCAATCGTGACTGACACAGGCGAACGAGCTGGTACTGTGGTTGAATGGGAAGACAGAACCGGTGAGGTAGCAATTGAGCAGGAAGTTAACACGGTCGTCGAGTCTGCTCGCTCTGGTAACTTGTCAGTGCGCTTGGAAGAAGGTGATAAGCAGGGCTTTTACTTGCGTTTGACTCAGGGGTTAAATGGACTGCTGGAGAGTGTCGATAGCGCAGTGGCAGATACCGGGAGTATGCTTGATTCACTTGCCCGGGGAGATCTGACACAACGTATTGAGGCTGACTATCAAGGCGCGTTTGATAAGCTAAAGCAGGATGCGAACAGCACCGCAGATAAACTGACTAATGTGTTGGAGCGGATCAGTACCTCTGCGTCTTTGGTCGCCAGTGGTGCTGAGGAAATATCGCAAGGTAATGCCGATCTGAGTCAGCGCACGGAAGAACAGGCGTCCTCACTGGAAGAAACAGCTTCGAGCATGGAGCAAATGACCAGCACTGTGCGACAGAATGCAGACAATGCCAAGGTTGCCAATGAATTGGCTGAAGATACCAGTGAGAAAGCAACCCGAGGCGGGGAAGTGGTAAATCGCGCAGTAGAAAGCATGTCAGCTATCAACGATGCCAGTAAGAAGATAGCGGATATCATTAGCGTGATTGATGAAATCGCCTTTCAAACTAACTTGCTGGCATTGAACGCGGCGGTAGAAGCTGCACGTGCAGGAGAGCAGGGGCGTGGTTTTGCCGTAGTCGCGGGCGAAGTACGTAATTTGGCGCAGCGTTCGGCCGGAGCGGCAAAAGAAATCAAAGATTTGATCCGTGACAGTGTGAGTAAAGTTGAGGATGGTACTTTACTAGTGAATGAGTCTGGTGAAACGCTCAAAGAAATCGTGGCGGCGGTGCGGCGTGTTACCAATATGATTTCAGATATTGCAGATGCATCGGTAGAGCAGAGCTCTGGGATTGAGCAGGTGAATAAAGCTGTCACACAGATGGACGAAATGACGCAGCAAAATGCGGCGTTGGTAGAACAAGCATCCGCAGCAGGTGAGTCAATGGCCGAGCAGGCCAATGACATGCGTAATATGCTTAACTTCTTTAAGGTCGCAGAGGCGCCGGCCAGCCGAGAGGCCATTGCAGAAAAACCAACTGTCACGAATGGCCAGGCGCGTACGTCCGCGATTGGTTTATCGGCGCCGGAAAGTCGCAGTACGCGACAGCCCCTGGAAACAGCAGCTAATCGCTTTGCGGACGACTCTGAGGAGTGGGAAGAGTTTTAACAGTTCTGGTTTGTTTGTACCCTGGTTGAGCTGTACGCCATCTTTGGTGTCGGCTCAGCCTTAGTGACACACCTGACTCACCGGGATTACCACATAATGAATGCATAAGACGGCGCAGATAACACGTAGTCGGGGTCGCAGCGCATAGGTGAGGAGGGATATGAAAGAGTTTTTGATGACGGATGAGGATTTCAGCAGTATTTCTCAGCGTGTATATGAGACTTGCGGCATCGTGCTTGGACCCCATAAACGCGATATGGTTTACTCACGGCTTGCCCGCAGAGTGAGGGCTAACGGCCTCACGTCTTTTGCCGAATATCTGGCTCTGTTAAATGAAGAGCCAAATACCGAGTTTAGCCATTTTATTAATGCGATTACGACTAATCTCACGTCATTTTTTCGCGAATCACATCATTTTGACTTTTTACATCAACAAGTGATCCCAGAACTGAAGATCAAACATAGAACAGATAAACGCATACGAATTTGGTCTGCTGGCTGCTCCACTGGTGAGGAGGCGTACAGTATTGCGATGACCATCGCGAATGCCTTTCCAGCAGACTGGGACGTGAAAGTATTAGCTACTGATTTGGACTCAAACGTATTGCACAAAGGCCAAGAGGGTGTTTATAACAGTGCCTCGGTCACAGGTCTCGACAGTGAGCACCTGAAAAAATGGTTTATGTGTAGTTCGGATGGCACCCAGTACAAAGCAAAAGATGTATTACGGTCCAGGGTGTTTTTTAAACGCCTTAATTTGCTTGAACCCTGGCCTATGAAAGGTCCTTTTGATGTTATTTTTTGTCGTAATGTACTGATTTATTTTGATAAAGAAACCAAAGATAGATTGTTTGATAATTATCACCAGCTATTGGCAGAGCAAGGTTATCTGTTTATTGGTCATTCAGAGACAATGGGGAAAGAGCATTTGGGCTTTAAAAACCTGGGGAAAACTATGTACCAAAAGGTAGCGCAGATATGAATCAGTTTCAGCCCGTACTGCATGGCTTTGAACACGTAAAGCGGTTTTGGGATTCAGGTCGTGGTGCTGTGGTAGCTAAAGTGCTCCCAGGAGAGTTTTATGTGTCAAAAAGTGACGAGCTAATCTCTACGGTGTTGGGCTCTTGCATTGCGGCCTGTATTTATGATGAACAGCAGGGGGTAGGAGGGATGAACCACTTTATGCTGCCGGGTGTGAAGGGGGCTTCAGCGATTCATGCCGATGACCTCAATTGCCGCTATGGCAACTGGGCAATGGAATACCTGATTAATGAAGTGATAAAAAATGGTGCCCGGCGGGAGCACCTGAAGATAAAGCTGTTTGGTGGTGGGAAAATCATCAGTTCGATGACCGACATCGGTGTTGGTAATATCCGATTTGCTGAGGCATATGTTGAGGAAGAGCAGCTTACCCTGGTGTCCCATGATGTGGGTGGACCCTGGCCGCGCAAAGTGGTGTTTCATCCACAAACAGGTAAAGCGCAGGTGAAAAAACTGCGTCAGATGCACAACGACACCATTGAAAAACGTGAGGTTAAGTATCTTCATGATATTGAAGAGCAAGGTAAACAAACAGACATTGAGCTGTTTTAGAGAGATTGCATGATTAAGGTATTGATAGTTGATGATTCCCCTTCACTCAGAGCAATTCTGACTGAGGTGTTGGAGTTGGCTCCTGATATTAGGGTCGTGGGGGCAGCAGAGGACCCTTATGAAGCGCGCGAGATGATTAAGAAGCTCAATCCAGATGTGCTGACGCTGGATATTGAAATGCCAAAGATGAATGGACTGAGCTTTCTAAAAAATCTGATGCGCTTGCGCCCTATGTCTGTGGTTATGTTATCTACCTTAACGCAGCAAGGCTCTCCCGCAACGTTAGAAGCGCTTGAGCTGGGGGCAATTGACTTCATTGCCAAGCCAACCACGAATGTCGCCGCTCAATTAAATGCCTATGCTGAGACCCTGCATCAGAAAATCCGTATTGCCCGTCAGGCCAATCTTTACGCTTTTCGCGCTGAAAAAGGCGAAAAGCAGGCCCCAGTTTCACAGAATGCCCAATTTAAAAATAGCGCGGTGCTGGCTCTGGGCGCGTCTACCGGTGGCACAGAAGCGCTGCGCGAGGTACTGGTTCGTTTGCCTAAACATTGCCCTCCAGTGGTGATTGCACAGCATATTCCACCTGTATTTAGTACTTCATTTGCACTGCGTATGGACCGTTGTTGTGATGTGCATGTCAAAGAAGCAGAAGAGGGTGACGTGCTTGTGCCAGGGCATGTGTTTATCGCACCAGGAGACATGCACCTTAAAGTGGTGCAAAAAGGCGGACGACTGCAATGTCACCTGAGTCAGAGCGAGAAAGTTAACCGACACCGCCCTTCGGTAGATGTACTGTTTGATTCCTTGCTGCCCTGGGCTAAACAAATCAGCGCCGGGCTACTGACTGGTATGGGCAGTGATGGGGCAGCAGCCTTGCTGCGCCTCAGAGAAGCTGGCGCAAAAACACTGGCTCAGGATGAGGCCACTTCGGTGGTTTGGGGTATGCCCCGGGCCGCCGTTGAGATGGCAGCGGCCGAGCGGGTTGTGCCCCTGTCTAAAGTGACGATGGAGTTACTTAATGCGGTTAAGCGCGCGTAATCACCCAGGGCTGAGAGTACCAGTAAAATTGACCACTGAATTGTTTTGATGGAGCTGTGCAGTTGTATCGAGAACGCCCTGTAGGTAAGTCCTTAGGTGTCGTAATTGTCACGGTTTTCTCTCCCTCCCAGGTGAGCTCTGCTTTGCCTACGCCTGATACAAAGCAGGCAAATTGATTCTGATAAAAATCCATTTCTTTGAAGGTCAGAGTAATCGATGGGGTCGGATCATCGGTTACCGAGTCCTGGTATTGGGCTTGTGCCAGTGAAAAGGGCAATGAGTGAAGTTTGGTTTTCAACGTCTTCAGGTTGGCATAGATGCCGGACGCGGGAAAGCGGGGCAGGCGCGTGAAGTCTGAATCGGGCCCCACGGCGCCGGAATGCTGACCAATACCTACTAAGCCGAGTTCAGCGACTAACTTCTGTAGCGGACGATCAAATTCGCCGTAGGGGTAAGCGATATAAGGAAAGTCATGGCCTGTCTCTGCTTTGATACGAGCTTGTGACCAAACTAAGTCCTGACGGATCCGGTTGTGCCACTGAGCCTGCGTTTCTCCGGCTTGCTTGTGATGCAAATAGTCGTGCTGAGCACTGTGGTTCGCAATGATTGCGCCGAGTTTTGCCAGCTGGCGTAGTTGTTCCCAGCTCATCACGTACCCTTTCTTTTCATCAATGAGTTTTGGGTTTACAAAAATAGTATAAGGATAACCAAACTGCTCAAGTAGTGGCGCTGCGGCTTCCATGTTATTCAGATAGCCATCGTCAAAGGTGATTGCGACGGTTTTTGGTGGCAGAGCTTTGCCAGCTTGCAGTTGCTCAATGAGCTTATCTAATGCAATGACTTTGAATTGCTCTGTTTTGAGGAAGTTCAGGTGCGCAAGAAAGGTGGCTTCGCTGACACTAGTCACGGCCGGCAGTTTTTCACTGACATGATGATACTGTAGAATAACCGCGGCCAGGCCTGCCCGAGTGTTGAACAAAACGAGTATAAGAACTAAAACATGAAACCACTTAATCGCGCGCATACTTCTCACCATATTCAATTGCTTGCTATTGCTGCTCCGATGATTTTATCAAATATCTCGGTGCCCCTGTTAGGATTAGTTGATACGGCGGTCATAGGTCACTTGAGCGAAGCTTATTATCTTGCCGGGATAGCCTTGGGATCCGGGAGCATTGCCTTGTTGTTCTGGCTCGCCAGTTTCCTGCGCATGAGCACCACCGGTGAAATCGCCCAGGCAAATGGTCAGCAAGACAGTGTTCGGGCGTTACAATCGCTGTCGGCCAGCATGAGTTTTGCGGTGTTGTTTGCTCTGTTACTGATAGTGTGCACGCCCTGGTTGTTAGAGCTGATCGCTGTATTGTCCGGGGCTACGCCCGAGGTATTTGAACAAGCGAGTGTCTATTTTTCTATTCGTATCTTTAGCGCACCGGCGGCCATGCTGAATCTGGTGATGCTCGGATTTATGCTGGGGATGCAATACGGACGTGGGCCTTTTTATGTCGTGCTGTTTACTAACTGTGTCAACATAGTGCTTGATGTCTTGTTTGTGGTGGTGCTGGATTTCGCTGTTGCAGGCGCGGCCTGGGCATCGGTGATCGCCGATTATTCAGCACTGCTGTTGTCTTGCTATCTGCTGCGTGGCGTACTAAATCGCGCAGGTTGGCAGTGGCAGCTTAAAGTACCCCACAAAGAAGAAATACAGCGATTATTGCACCTTAATCGCGATATCTTTATTCGCTCACTCATGCTGCAGCTGTGTTTTAGCTTTATGACGTTTTATGGTGCGAGGCTGGGTGAGGACATTTTGGCAGCCAATGCGGTGCTATTGAACTTCCTGATGCTGGTGAGTTTTGCAATGGACGGCATTGCTTATGCGGTGGAAGCAAAAGTTGGGCAGGCCAAAGGGGCGCGTGATGTGTCGATGCTCAGGCGGTGGGTGCAAATAAGTTGTTTTTGGGCTGGGTGTTTTGCGCTTATTTATAGTGGGGTATTTGTTTTATTTGGCCAGGCAGTAATAGGGTTGCTAACCGATATTCCGGCTGTGATAGACACCGCACTGGTGTATTTACCCTGGCTGGTGGTCCTGCCTTTGATTGCAACAAGCTGCTTTTTGTTTGATGGGGTATTCGTTGGCCTGACTCGGGCCAGGGAGATGCGCAACAGTATGTTGTTGTCTGCTCTGTTAGGGTTCTTTGTACCTTTTTGGCTGGCGCAGCAGTGGGGGAACCATGGGTTATGGTTTGCCATGAGTTGCTTTATGGGTTTAAGAGGGCTGACGCTGGTCATTAAGTATCGACAGCTGAGTGTCAGGCAACAGCTGCTGGAATAAGGAATAATACCAATTTCACTTAATACCTGTTCTATTTGAAGGAGCAAATAGAACGCTAACGGCGTTAAAAATTTCTCATTTAGAACAACTGAATAGCAAAATTTTTGCCTAGTTACCGACCCTATTTTCTCGCCTCAAAGTAGAACACTTAATTAAGCAAATTGGTATAACATGGGATATTGTCACCGACGTGCGCGCCGTGTATGGCCTATTTTAAATCCTCAAAGGCTTTTTTGGTAGTCGCTTTGGCTGAGTCACGTGCTGACAGCACCTGAGAAAAACGGTTAGCGAAAATCCCCAGGTAACCATATCCTGCGACACCTAGCGCAATAGCAAGAATGATCAGGCCGGGCAGCTGAAGCCAGGCTTGATAGACATAGCCCAGTGCAATGAGCACCACACTGAGTGCAAACAGAGCGAGTCCGCAGAGAAAAAATCGCAAGCTTCGCTTAGGGTGAGACCCTAAGCGATAGATAATACGGCGCATACGCAATTAATAGTATGAGTGATCGCCTCGTGAGTGTTCCGTAATATCACGTACACCAGTGATTGCTTCGAACTTTGCGATCATTTCTTTCTCGATGCCCTCTTTCAGTGTGACATCAATCATAGAGCAGCCGTTACAGCCACCACCGAATTGTAATACTGCAACGCCTTCAGCTGTAATTTCTACCAGGCTGACCTGACCTCCATGGTTGGCCAGTTGCGGATTCACTTCAGTCACCAGCATGTGCTCAACTTGCTCTTCCAAAGAGGCATTCGAGCTGAGCTTTTTGGCTTTCGCATTTGGCGCTTTTAGGGTCAGCTGGCTGCCCATTTTGTCGGTGACAAAGTCAATTTCAGCCTCTTCCAGGAAAGGGGCACTTTCGGCGTCGACGACGGCATCAAAGCCATTAAAAGGAAGGCGAATATCGCTGTCTTCAACAGCATCGGCAGGGCAGTAAGATACACCGCACTCAGCTTGAGCAGTACCTGGGTTGACGACGAATACGCGAATGTTAGTGCCATCGGCTTGATCGGCCAATAGTTTGGCAAAATGTGACTGAGCTGTCTCTGAAATTGTGATCATAATCTACGCTATACTTGACTAAATTACTCGGTTAATCCCTATGATACTCCCCTCATCTTGTTGTAGCTAGTGTTGGGCGTAAAAATTTGCAGCAACTTAAGTCGCATTGATAGCGTACTGGCTGGTCAAAAATTGCCGGAATAAATGGAGTCTTTATGTATCGCCTGTTAGTTGTGCTGTGTTTGCTGAGTTTGCAGCTAAGTGCCAAGCCATTGAATTTTTATTTTGATGACACAAGCCAGTTTGATCCTGCAATTCCAAAACCGCATGAGGTGCTCGGTTACGAAGTGGGTGAGTGGCATGTTCGTCCAGAGCAACTGGTGCAGTACTTACATACACTGGCACAAGCCAGCCCCAGAGTTGAAATAACCACCATTGGCTACAGCCATGAACGCAGGCCGCTCATCCTGCTGACGATCACAGAGGCTGCGCGACTGAAGAACATCGAAGCTGCGAAGCGCGCGCACATCGCTGCACTTGCGCAGCCTGAGCAACGCACAGAGGCGCCAGCGGTTGCCTGGCTGGGTTACAGCGTACATGGTAATGAACCATCCGGGAGTAATACCGCCATGTTGGTGGCTTATTATCTGGCTGCTGCACAGGGCGAAAAGATCGAAGCTTTGTTGCGCGACACCGTGATCCTGCTCGATCCGTCTTTGAACCCTGATGGACTAGCGCGTTTTGCTAACTGGGCAAACAGCCATCGGGGTCAGGTATTATCAAGTGATCCCCAACACCGAGAACATGTTGAACGATGGCCTTCTGGCAGAACCAATCATTACTGGTTTGATTTAAACCGGGACTGGCTATTGTTACAGCATCCGGAATCTCGCGCCCGAATTGCGGCATTTCATGACTGGAAACCCAATGTGCTGGCCGATTTTCACGAGATGGGTCCTAATTCGAGCTATTTTTTCCAGCCAGGGATCCCGTCACGTACGCACCCTTTGACGCCCGAGCGCAACCAGAGTTTAACGGCGGCCATTGGCCAGTTTCATGCCGATGCGCTGGACCAGGCTGACCAACTATATTTTACTCAGGAGAGTTTTGACGATTTTTACTATGGCAAAGGCTCAACGTACCCGGACATTAATGGCGCAGTGGGGATATTGTTCGAGCAGGCAAGCAGCCGTGGTCATGCACAAGAAACCATTAATGGCTTGTTAACCTTTCCACAAACCATCAAAAATCAGCTCATTACTTCACTCTCTACGTTACGGGGCACAGCCGCTAACCGTCAGGCTTTACTCGACTATCAGCAGCACTTTTATCAAAGCGCGCAAAAAGAAGCCAAGCAGCAAGATTTTCTTGGGTATGTGGTATCGGCAGGACAGGACTCGTATCGATTCAGCCAGTTTTCCGAGCTGCTTAGCCAGCATCAGGTACAAGTGCAGCAGTTGGAAAAGGCATTGAAAATTAAAGATCAGCAATTTAAGGCCGGCGATCTGTATATTCCTCTGGCACAGCCGCAAGTCCGTTTGGTCAAGGCTATGTTCAGTGAACAAACTCAGTTTAAAGACAATACCTTTTATGATGTTTCAGGGTGGACGTTACCTTATGCCTATGATCTGGATTTTGCCAAGGTAACCAGTAGCTGGGGATTGAAAGTCACTGAATCAAAAGCACAAAACGATGGTATCGTCGCAGAGACGCCCCTGACAGAGGCATATGCCTACGCTTTCTCCTGGCAGCATTATCTGGCACCTAAGTTACTTAACCAGCTGCTGACAGAGGGCCTGGAGGCACGAGTGGCACTGCAACCCTTTACTGCTAAGCTGACTCAGAGCGAACAGCAGTTTGATGCTGGTACTGTAGTGATCCCGGCGGGGCTGCAAAATCAGGAGAACTGGCGGCGTATCCTGTCAGAGCAAGCCAGTGCGCTCGGTATTGAGGTCATGGCGATTCGCTCAGGCCTGACGCCGCAGGGCATTGATTTAGGCTCGCGACGGATGATGCCACTGCATAAACCCGAAGTGTTGTTGGTTGGTGGGCTAGGCACCAGTCAGTACGAAGTCGGTGAGCTTTGGTATCACCTTGACAGGCATGTCGGAATTGCCCCCAGCGTGATAGAAATAGACCGCCTTGGACGCGCAGACTTAAGTCGTTACAGCCATATTGTGCTGGCGGATGGCCGTTACTCAGCAATGAGCAAGAAAGCGCAGGCCGCGATTATCAGTTGGGTCCACAAAGGTGGGGTGATCTGGGGTCATAAGCGCGGCGCACAATGGTTGATTGAGCATCAGTTGCTGAATGCTGAGATCATCAGCAACAAAGATTTACGAGCGTCTTTTGATACTCAGGGGATGCGTTTTAAAGACAAAGAGCAACTGGCCGCACAGCAAAGGATCGCAGGGGCTATTTTTGGCACGCAGCTGGATCTTTCTCATCCACTGGCATTTGGATTTGAGAATAGTACCTTACCTGTTTTTAAAAACAGTGCCTGGGTGCTTCAGGCCAGTGAAGACCCGTTTTTGGATGTGGCCGTGTATCAGCAGCAGCCTCTACTGGCAGGCTATGCTGATGAACGAAATGTATCGCAGATCGCGCAGTCGGCGGCATTGGTGGCTGATACTTATGGCCAGGGCGTGGCAGTCGCAATGACGGATAACCCTGTATTTCGCGGATTCTGGTATGGCAGCAGTCGGCTGTTTAGTAATGCGTTGTTTTTCTCGCAGGCGATTCATTAATAAGGTGTGAGGCAGGTAGCACAAGCCCAGATCTGAGCGGCGCCAGCGCGTCGGCAGAGCTGGGCAGCGGCATTCATGGTGGCCCCTGTGGTGATCACATCATCAACCAGTAAAATTCGCTGACCTGTTAGGGTTCCCTCTAGTCTAAAAGCCTGAGTCTGGTTTTTTAAGCGGGCCCCACGCGTTAATGACTGTTGGCTACGTGTCATACGTTTCGATAAGACGGGCAGGGTGGTAAGCTGGGCTTCGAGCACGTGGCCCCAGGTTTGCATTACCTGATTAAAGCCGCGATTGATCAATCTGTGTCTGGGTAAGGGAATGAGAATAGCCGCATCCACATCGATTATTTGTTCGGCACAGTAGCGCTGCCATTGATGGCTAATGACCTGACGTAATAAGTAAGCAGCATGACTTCGATGACGTAGCTTGAGTTCACATAACCAGCGTTTTAGCATGCCCTTATACCAGCCACAGGCAATCAGGCCATCGCAGCAGGGCAAATTAAACTGCGTCTGAATATCTGCACGCAATAGTAGGTTGCCCTGGTCAGGGGCAAACAGTGGCAGTGCACTCAGACAGGGAGCACATATCCCTTGAGTGTCAACTGTGCTGTGGCAACAGGGGCAGTAGCAGGGAAACAGCGTGTGTGTGAGTGCGCGGGCTAATGACATTGCTTTCCATCCTTGAATCGCTATCATAGCCACAAGTTTGGTCGAGGAAGTGAATGAATGCAAAGCGAGATTGTCTTATTGCACGGTTGGGGTATGAATAAACAGGTATGGCAACTGAGCATTGAGCAGCTTCAGCAAGTACAGCCTTTACCCGTGCGGGCGATAAATTTAGCGGGGTTTGGCGGAGCGGCATTTCCTGCACACTGCAAATCTCTCGACGACCTTGCCGATGAGATTGCGACAGAGCTTGCCGATGGTTCGGTGTTGATTGGCTGGTCGCTGGGCGGGCTAGTGGCGCTTAATCTGGCGCATCGATATCCCGCTAAGGTAGCCAAAGTGGTGATGGTCGCTTCCAATCCATGCTTTGTAGAGCAGCCAGACTGGCCGGGGATCAAGCCTAAAGTGCTGGCGGGGTTTAAGCAGGCGCTGGCCGACGATAGCGCTAAAACCATAGAACGTTTTTTGGCTATTCAGGCGATGGGCAGTGAGCATGCCCGTGATGATATTAAACAATTACGCCAGTTATTGGCGCAATTGCCAGCGCCACATCCAGAGGCATTAAGTTTGGGCCTTGATGCGTTGAACCGGTGTGACTATCGCGCCTATTTTCGTGAGCTTACGCAGCCAGTGTTTGGCCTCTTTGGCCGACTCGATGCGCTGGTGCCCGGTGATGTGATTGAACGTATGAGTGCGCTCAATCCACATTTCAAGGCGTTTGTTTTACCCAAAGCATCGCATGCCCCATTTATCTCGCATAAAGATGAGTTTGTTACTCATTTAAAATCAATTCTTTAGTTTCCCACAATGAAAAAAGCGGCAATTTTTTGCCGCCCAGACTTTATTTCGTTTATAAATTGAGCAATAATTAGGTTGAGATTTTCTAACTGTGGGGCGATATATGGCAGTCAGTGACATCCTAAATGCAGGTGTTCAGGGGTTTGAGCTTGCCCGCCAAAGTGCCGAGCAGGCAGCAGCCGACATAAATAAGGCGACACTGGACCAGCAAAGCGAGCAACAGGTCGCACAGCAGCGACAACTTCAGGGCGCATCCAGCAATGAAGGCGTGACTGCACCTGTGGGTCAACCACCAAGGTTGGACGAGGCGGTCGTAGACCTCAAAGTGGCAGAATTTAATGCCAAAGCAAATGCACAGACGATCCGCACAGCTGACGAAGTCCTGGGTACCTTAATTGACATTAAAGCGTAATGAACATAGTAACGCCACCCCCGGCGATGAACTTAAACACGGCGAACGTCTATACTGAGACGGCGCAACGTGACAATCAGCTCCGCGAGGTTATTCCAAAACCTGCGCCGGTCTCCCCTGCGTTTACTGAAAACAAACCCCTCTCAGATGGTGACAAGCAAAAACCTTTGTCTGCAGACGACTCCGGCTTATATGACAGCACGGGTCAGCTTAAAGATGGCAAAACCATTGAGGAGCGTGAGGAAGGCGGACAAAGCAGTCAGGGGGAACAACAGGATCAACAAGACTCACAAGAACTGAGTGACCGCGAACAGGCTGAGCTGGAAGCTGAGCAGGCACAGATCCAGGAACTGAAAGACAGAGATCGCGAAGTACGTCTGCATGAAGAAGCGCACGCCAGAGTAGGGGGGCAGTACGCAGGATCACCAACTTACGATTATCAGCGTGGGCCGGACGGCAATAATTATGCGGTTGGTGGTCAGGTGATGATAGACGTGGCACCCACTGGGGATCCACGCGAAACCATAGATAAAATGCAAACAGTGCGTGCTGCCGCGTTGGCACCGGCAGAGCCGTCGGGTGCTGACAGAGCCATCGCAGCAGATGCGACAGCCAAAATAGCTCAGGCTCAGGCGGATCTTGCCAAGCAATCTATTAGTGGCGATGAAGATGAGGACGACAGCAGCAATCGTGTTGTGGGTTATCAAACCCGTCGTCTTAACGAAGATGAGATCAGTGAGCAACAACCTGAGTCTGCCCGGTTAGAAGAAGAAGTGGACCCATTTGCTGTGGCATTGCCTATCGAGCGGGATCCGGAAATTGCTTCACGCGCACTGAGAATTGAAGGATTTTATGGAGACGTCGCCAGGCCCAAAGGAGCGTCGCAGTTATCCGTGGTGATTTAACCTCTCGAATCGATAAAACTACTTTGTGTTAAACGACAGAGGCCCGCAATTGCGGGCCTCTGTCGTTGTGGTATCAGCCGTTACTTTTTCAGCTTTGCAAAGGCCTCTGCAAAGGCATTGCCCATAGCTGCGTTGCTGTTGTCACGTCGATTATCACGGCGAGGCTCTTTACGCTGTGCGGGTCGCTGAGACTTGCCGCCAGGTTTTTGCGAAGCAGGTTTATTCTGCTTCTGCCCGGTACTTGCTGGGATCTCATCGTTTAGTCGCATGGTAAAACTGATCCGTTTACGGGCAACGTCCACTTCGATGACTTTTACTTTAACAATGTCACCAGCCTTAACCACTTCACGTGGATCAGAAATGAACTTGTCCGTGAGTGCAGAAATATGCACCAGACCATCCTGATGTACGCCAACATCGACAAAGGCACCGAAGTTCGCAACGTTTGAGACGACACCCTCAAGGGTCATGCCGACTTTCAGGTCAGCAATGGTCTCGACGCCCGCTTTAAATTGGGCCGTTTTAAACTCGGGACGCGGGTCACGGCCCGGTTTGTCCAGCTCACCCAGAATATCCGTGATGGTCGGTACGCCAAACTTATCGTCGACATACTCGGCAGGATCCAGTTTACTCAGCACATCGCTGTTGCCGATCAGTGCAGTGACATCAAGTGCCTTGCTGCCACAGATCTTTTTGACGACTGGGTAAGCTTCCGGGTGAACCGCTGAGGCATCCAGCGGATCGTCACCATTAGCAATACGCAAGAATCCAGCGGCCTGCTCAAAGGCCTTAGGGCCCAAGCGCTCAACTTGTTTTAGCTGTTTGCGGCTGCTGAATGAGCCATTGCTATCACGGAACTTAACGATGTTGGTGGCCAGGGTTTTATTTAGGCCAGATACGCGTGTCAATAAAGGCACAGACGCGGTATTAACATCGACACCCACTGAGTTTACGCAGTCTTCCACTACGGTCGTCAGTGTCTGACCCAGCTGGCTTTGTGACACATCATGCTGATATTGGCCTACACCAATGGATTTCGGCTCGATTTTAACCAGCTCAGCCAGCGGATCTTGCAGTCGGCGGGCAATGGAGACGGCACCACGCAATGATACGTCGAGATCCGGGAACTCGTTGGCGGCAAACTCAGAAGCGGAGTAGACCGAGGCACCGGCTTCACTGACCATCACTTTGGTCAGTTTTAGCTCACTGGCTGCTTTGAGCAGTTCAGCTGCCAGTTTATCGGTTTCGCGAGACGCCGTGCCATTACCGATCGCAATCAGTTCAACCTTGTGCTGACGACATTGCTGTTCCAGCGTGCGCAGTGACTTATCCCAATGATTTTGCGGTGCGTGGGGGTAAATGGTGGTGGTTGCCAGTAACTTACCTGTCTTATCGACAATGGCGACCTTACAGCCAGTTCTCAATCCCGGGTCGATCCCCATGGTCACGCGTGGGCCTGCCGGGGCAGCCATCAGCAGATCTTTGAGGTTTTTGGCAAAGACATCTATGGCGCCTTGCTCGGCAAATTCTCGAGTAGCACCCAACATTTCGTTTTCAAGATGGGTGGCGAGTTTGATTTTCCACGCCCACTGTACCACGGTCATTAGCCAATTGCTGGCCGCTCGCCCCGAGACCTCCAGACCATAATGGTCTGCTATCATTTGCGCACAATACTGCTGCGGGTCTTCCGCTTGAGGCTCTGGGTTGATAGATAGCTGCAAAATGCCTTCATTGCGGGCTCTGAGCATTGCCAGGGCACGGTGAGAAGGGACGCTGGCGAGCTTTTCGTCGTGCTCAAAATAATCGCGGTACTTACTACCTGCATCTTCCTGCCCTGGCACAACACGGCTTTCTAGATAACCATGCTGTTTCAGCTGATTTCTGAATTTACTGAGGAGTTTGGCATCCTCGGCAAAGCGCTCCATCAGAATAAACTTGGCGCCATCCAGTGCGGCTTTGCTATCTGCAATGCCCTGATCGGCATTGATATAGGTTTCGGCAGCTTGTTCTGGTGTCTGATCTGGATCGCGGAACAGCAGGTCGGCCAGCGGCTCAAGCCCGGCTTCTATGGCTATTTGGCCTTTGGTGCGACGTTTGGGTTTGTAGGGGAGGTATAAATCTTCCAGTTCGGTTTTACTCTGCACCTGGTTTAGCTCTGAGGCTAATTGGTCAGTGAGCTTGCCCTGCTCATCAATGGTTTTGATGATAAAAGCCCGGCGTTCTTCCAGCTCCCGCAGATAACCGAGGCGTTGTTCGAGCAATCGTAGCTGAGTATCGTCCAGACCGCCTGTGACTTCTTTACGGTAACGGGCAATAAACGGAACAGTCGCACCTTCATCCAGTAGTGCGGTGGCAGCATCCACTTGCTGTTGTGATGCGTTTAGCTCAGCAGCTAAACGGGCTGAGATATTGCTCATGCAAAATCCTTATATAGTTCAATTGGCTAGGCCTCTTTCTCGGCCTGCGTTTGCGGTCATCATATCATATCTGAAACGGAAGTGTTCAGGCCGTGTAGTCGATCTTATTGACATACCAAAGCATTTCACCTTGCGGGGTTTTTACACTGTATTCTTCGTCGACGGCTTTCCCAAGTAACGCGCGCGCCATGGGGGAATCGATGGAGATATAATCATTCCGTTCATAGATTTCATCGGGCCCGACGATGCGAAAGCGTTTTACTTCGCCGTCATCATTTTCAATTTCGACCCAGGCACCAAAATAGACTTTGCCCTGCTGTTGTGGAGAATACTCAACAATTTTTAAGTCGGGCATGCGTTTACGCAAGTAGCGTACTCGGCGGTCTATTTGTCGTAACAGGCGCTTGTTAAAAGTATAGTCGGCGTTTTCTGAGCGATCGCCCAAACTTGCTGCCCAGTTAACGATTTTGGTCACTTCCGGGCGTTTTTCAAACCACAGATGATCGTGTTCCTGCTGTAGCTTGCGATAGCCTTCAGGTGTAATTAGGTTGGTTTTCATTTTGTTGCTTACTTTGGCAGAACAACTACATGTGTCTAGTGTAATTTGGATCTGGTCCGATACCAATCTTACCTGCTTCACCTGGGGCCTGGTAAGGTAAAGCCACATCAGGCGACACTTGTAACGTTCGGTAACAATCTTATTCATTGTTAATGGTGTCTAAGCGTTTTAATTTCAATTATATTTAGGGTCAACTAAAGAAAAAATAAGAAGAATGCCAATGGGGAATGAAACCACCAAAGTGTTAGTCGTTGACGATGATATGCGTTTGCGCAGCCTGCTGGAGCGATATCTGGTCGAGCAGGGGTTTATCGTTCGTAGTGCTGCCAATTCTGAGCAAATGGACAGATTGCTAGAGCGTGAAAACTTTCATCTGATGGTATTGGATTTGATGTTACCTGGTGAAGATGGTTTGTCTATCTGTCGTCGTCTCAGGCAAAAAGAAAACGAAATACCCATTGTGATGTTAACGGCCAAAGGGGATGAAGTTGACCGGATCATCGGATTAGAGCTGGGCGCGGATGATTACCTGCCTAAACCATTTAATCCGCGTGAGTTGCTTGCCCGAATCAAAGCGGTGCTGCGCCGTCGTGCCAAAGAAGTCCCTGGGGCTCCGGCAGTGGAAGAAAATGAAGTCGAATTTGGCGCCTTTAAGCTCAACCTGGCAACCCGGGAAATGCAAAAAGATGATCAAACCATTGCGCTGACCAGCGGTGAATTTGCGGTATTGAAGGCGTTGGTGAGTCACCCCAGAGAGCCATTGAGCCGTGACAAACTAATGAATCTGGCCCGCGGCAGGGATTACAGCGCACTGGAGCGCAGTATTGATGTGCAGGTCTCTCGGTTGCGCAGAATGATAGAGGAGGATGCCTCTAATCCACGCTATATCCAGACCGTTTGGGGTCTGGGTTATGTTTTTGTGCCAGACGGCGAAAAGTAAATGAGTATCCTGCCACGCAGCGCGTTTGGACAAACGGTGTTTTTTGTCGGTGCGCTGCTACTGATCAACCAGATCGTCTCCTACATCACAGTCACGCTGTACGTGTTCAAGCCTACTTTTGAGCAGGTCAACCTGATGCTTGCCAAGCAGGTTAAAACCGTTTTCATTGACTGGGAAGAAGGGGTTGAGATTGACTCCGCTTTATCGAAAAAGTTTTTTGAGATCACGGGCATTGAAGTGATGAGCCAGCGTGAGGCCTATCGCAATGGCCTCGGAGAGGCAAAAGAATACACTTTGTTGTCGCGTAGTATGTCTGAGCAGCTCAATGGCTCCGCGCGGGTACGGATCAGTCAGGGCGATCCTGTGGTCTACTGGGTAGAAGCGCCCCAGGCACCGGGTTATTGGGTTCGGGTACCACTCACCGGGTTCTCTGAGACTAAAATGGAGTTTTTGGTGTTTTATCTCTCCAGTATCGGCTTTTTAAGCGTACTGGGCGGTTGGCTGTTTGCGAGGCACCTGAACCGGCCTCTCAAGGCTTTGCAGATTGCAGCCAGCCGGGTTGGGGTGGGGGACTTTTCTACTCGCCTGGTTGAGCATGGCTCTACGGAGGTCATCGAAGTGACCAGAGCTTTTAATAAAATGTCCAAAGGGATCGCTGAGCTGGAGAACGATCGGCGTCTATTGATGGCTGGGGTATCTCACGATTTAAGGACACCTTTGACCCGGATCCGACTGGCAACAGAAATGATGTCGGACGAAGAAGCCTACCTGAAAGACGGCATTATTGATGATATTGAAGATATGAATGCCATTATTGATCAGTTTATTGAGTACCTCAGGCACCATAACAGTGGAGAAATGGTGCTGGACGATGTCAATGCTGTCGTTGAGGAAGTAGTGCATGCTGAGCAACAGCATCAGCGCGAAATTGTATTGACGACAGCGGCAAATGTTCCCGCGGTGATGATGAACCATGTGGCGCTAAAACGGGTGGTTACGAACATGATAGAGAATGCTATCCGTTATTCAGACGACCAGATTGAGGTTGTGACAGAGTTTAGTGCTCGCCACAAGGCGGTGTTTATTAAAGTTAAAGACAGAGGGCCAGGGATCCCTGAAGAGGAGCTGGAAACGTTATTTGAACCCTTTAAACAGGGTGATCTGGCGCGTGGCAGTGAGGGCAGTGGGCTGGGCCTGGCGATCATCAAACGCATTGTTTCTACCCATGGCGGTAAAGTACGTTTACGTAACCGCGAGAAAGGGGGGTTGAGCGCGGAGGTGATGTTGCCAGTTGCGAAAAAATTTACTCCCCTGACAGCCGCACCTGAGCCGTCAAAGCCCAGTGAATAAGCGCGACTTATCGTACGAGGCTGGTTGCCTGAGCTCAGCAGACAGAGCTCAGCTGTTGTCTATTATTGGCCTGTGCTTTGAGGGGATCGACCCTGAAGCATATTTTGCTTATTACTTTGAGCAAAGCGGGCCTACGCACCGCCGGCTGAGACTTTATTATTCGGATTCAGCAGAGCTCATTGGTTATTGTTTGCTGACCTTTGACGATAGCCATAAGGCATTGAGTGTTATCGGGGCGTCGGCCGGTTTTTTACCGCAGTTCCGGGGTAAGAATAATACCTTTACATTCTCTATTTTCGAAGTGACCAAGGCTTATCTGCGCCGGCCCTGGCGCACTTTGTTATACGCAGATACTATGCTCAGTCCGGCCATGTTCCGGGCGATGGCGAAGAACATTGCCACTGTATATCCAACAGCGACAGGATCTCCTGTTGAGTCCCAGCTTTATGGAGCGTTAAACCCGACTGGATTGGTATCTGAGGTGAATGGTTTGCCGTGTCTTAAAGTGGTGGGGCGAAAAACGCGTTATTCGGCGCTGGAAGTGGCCCAGTTTAAAGCCAGCAAGAAACCCGAAATTGCCCATTACTGCGCGCTGAATCCCAATTTCGATAAGGGGGTGGCGTTGCTCACGGTGATCCCGGTCACACTAGGTCAGTTGCTTTCAACAGCCTGGAAACAGCTCAAGCACTCCCGCTAAATTTATACCAATTTCACTTAGTACCTGCTCTATTTGAAGGTGCAAATATGACGCTAACGGTGTTAAAACCTTCTCATTTAGAACCTTTACCTATGGTATAAATTCGCAAATTTTCGCCTCGTCTATATGGACCTAGATGCCTCAGCGATAGCAGAACGCGGGAGCGGTGTTATCGACCCTGTTTTCTCGCCTCAAAATAGAACACTTAGTTAAGCAAATTGGTATTACTCTAAGCGGCAGCGTGCCAGAGAAGGGTGACTATTGGGCATAAAAAAACGCCCAACGAGGGGCGCTTTTGATAAAGGAATCTGATCCTAAATTAGCTTAGCCGCGAGGACCTGCTGATTTGATGGCTTCAGAGACATCGTATTTTGCGAAGTTCGCTTCGAAGTCTGCAGCCAGCTTAGATGCATACTCAGCATATTTTGCTTTGTCTTCCCAAGTGTTGATTGGGTTAAGCAGTTTGCTGTCTACGCCTGGTACAGCAACCGGTACGTCCAGGTTTAGGGCGTCAATGTGTTGTGTTTCTACGCCTTCTAGGGTGTCGTTAACGATTGCGTCAATCACAGCACGTGTGGTTGGGATATCGAAACGTTTACCAATACCGTAAGGGCCGCCAGTCCAGCCAGTGTTAACCAGATAAACTTTTGAGTTGAACTCACGTACACGCTTCATAAGAAGTTCTGCGTAAACGCCTGCCGGACGCGGGAAGAAAGGTGCGCCGAAACAAGTAGAGAAAGTTGACTCGATGTCTGAAGTAGAGCCAATTTCTGTAGAGCCCACTTTTGCAGTGTAACCGCTCAGGAAGTGATAAGCCGCAGCCTCTTCTGACAGAATAGACACTGGTGGTAGTACACCGCTCACGTCACAAGTCAGGAAAACCACTGCGCGAGGTTCGCCAGCACGGTTTTCTACTTTACGCTTTTCAACGTGCTCAAGCGGGTAAGCTGCACGGGTGTTTTGCGTCAGGCTAGTGTCATTGAAATCAGGTACGCGTGCTTCGTCCAGTACCACATTTTCAAGGATGGTGCCGAACTTGATTGCGTTCCAGATGACCGGCTCGTTCTTTTGCGACAGGTCAATACATTTAGCGTAACAACCGCCTTCGATGTTGAATACACTGCCAGGTGCCCAGCCGTGCTCATCGTCACCGATCAGGAAGCGTTTAGGATCTGCCGACAGGGTTGTTTTACCTGTGCCAGACAAACCAAAGAATAAGGTAGTGTCGCCTGCTTCGCCTACGTTTGCACTACAGTGCATTGGCAGTACGCCCTTCGCTGGTAACAGGAAGTTTTGTACTGAGAACATAGACTTTTTCATTTCACCGGCATAATGCATACCTGCGATAAGCACTTTGCGCTCTGCAAAGTTGATAATCACTGTACCGTCACTGTTCGTGCCATCACGCTCTGGATCGCAAACGAAAGAAGGTACATTCATTACCTGCCATTGGGGTAAATCAGCTGCATTGTATTTTTCAGGCTCGATAAACATGTTTTTGGCAAAAATGTGGTGCCAAGCTGTTTCTGTTGTTACAACAACGGGTAAATAGTGCTCAGGATCTGAACCCACTTCAAGGTGAGAGACAAAGTGGTCGTTGCTGTTCACGTGTGCTTCTACACGGGCCCACAGCGCGTTGAATTTGTCAGCATCGAATGGGCGGTTAACGTTACCCCATTGGATGTCGTTTTCTGTGCTTGGCTCTTTAACGATAAAACGGTCGTTAGGTGAACGCCCTGTGCGGCGGCCTGTTTTTGCTACAAAAGCTCCATTTGCGGCCAAAGTCCCTTCACCACGGCGGATGGCGTGTTCGACAAGTTCAGCTGCAGTTAAATCGACAAAACGAGTAGCGCTTGAAGTCATGTTTATACCTAAATGTGAGAATTGAACGGGATAGCTCTGGAGAAGTTTCACCAAAAGCTGAAATTATAGTAACAGATGAAATTCAGATATTCGAGCCCTGAAACCGGGTAAAACGCCATAAATTTGTCAAAAAAATCGAATAATTTCAATGATACCGGTGTCATAAAATATGACCTTTAAATGACACCGGTATCAATTTTAAGCGACAAAAAAGCCGCCAAAATGGCGGCTTGTCTTCAATGTGATTAAAATATCCCAACTAATTAAAAATAGCCTTGATATCTTGTTCTTCAAATCGGTAATTTTTTAGGCAGTAGTGACAGCTGATATTGATCTCACCTTGCTTCTGAATATCCTCCAGCAGCGCCTCTTGGCCGATGTTGGCTAATGCACTGATGGTTTTGTCACGGCTGCAACCGCAAACAAAATTAATCTCCTGGGGTTCGAACAGCTGTGGGTTATCTTCATGATATAAGCGTGTCAGGACTGTTTGTGCGTCCAGCGTAAGCAATTCCTCATCTTTAATAGTATTGCTCAGTGCTTCTAGATGCGCAAAATCCTCTTCCGACTTAGTTTTGTCAACAGGCAGTACCTGTAAAAACAATCCGGCCGCTTTGGCACGCTCACCGTTTACATCGGTGGCAAACCACAAGCGGGTCTTGAGTTGTTCAGACTGGATAAAATAATCTTCCAGACAAGCCGCCAGAGTCTCACCGCCTAGCGGAACGACCCCTTGATAGCGCTCACCCTTATTGGGTGTAATGGTGATCACCATATAGCCTTTACCCATCAAATCCTGAATACTGCTACCTGTGATCTCACCTTGTAGACGGGCAATACCGCGCATATTCTGCTTATGATCGCCATTGATAGCTGCGTACTTAACTGGGCCATCCCCCTGCAACTGTACAGTGATGTCGCCTTCAAATTTTAAAGTGGCAGTCAGCAGGCTGGACGCAAGCAGCAGTTCACCCAATAAAGTTTGTACTTCCTTCGGGTAGTCATGACCACTGATAATGTCATTAAAGGTCTGTTCAATTTGTACGAGTTCACCACGTACATCGAGTTGATCGAAAATATATCGATGAAGTAAATCTTGTTGCATCAATTCGGATCCTAGCTAGATTTCAGTTTGAGCAGTTCGCGACGCTGCTTTTTATCTGGTTTATGCTCAGGGCGCGGTGCAAAAAAGCTATTGTTTTTGCGCGCAATGGCATTTTGTGCCCGTTTTTCAAGGCTGGCAGCTGACTCTTCGTAGAGGGTCTGGGCAATGGGCGCACTCTGACGCTTTTCCATAATGTGCAGCACGGTGACTTCCTTTTCATCGAAACCCTGTGCCAGTTTGATCACAGCACCAACCTCAACCATTCGGCTGGGTTTACAGCGTTGGCCATTGTAGTGTACCTTGCCACCCTGGATCATCTCGCGGGCAATGGTACGGGTTTTATAAAAGCGTGCCGCCCAGAGCCACTTGTCCAGGCGTACTTTCACTTCGCTTAGGTTGTTTTCTTGATTGACTTTTGTCACAATTCGTTAACTAATGCCCAAAGCTAATTTAATCGGTGAAATTTAACACATTTGATGAGGCAAAAAAAGCATCTGAACACGCTCTGATGTGGTTACATCTCAGCCACAGGCACTGTTAATGCTGTGTTCAGTTAGGTATTCTAAGTTGTACCTATTTACTTTAAAGTTTCATATACGCGTGCTTGTTGAATCGAATTCGAGGCGGTACACTGAGGCGCTCAACAGAATAAGAATATGACATATGGAATTACAGCTACAACAGTTGCAAAAATTACTACATAACTTACCCCATGCGAAACTTAGCCGCCTGGTGGTGTATTTGGCTGTTGTGTATATCGCATTTCTTTTTGCTAAGTTATTTTGGCTGCTTTGGCCAGTACCGCAGACACAGCCTTTACCTACTCAGTCTCAAGTTTATGCGCAGAATTCGGC
The DNA here is from genome assembly GCF_015356275.1 of Pseudoalteromonas sp. PPB1. Lineage (NCBI taxonomy): Bacteria > Pseudomonadati > Pseudomonadota > Gammaproteobacteria > Alteromonadales > Pseudoalteromonadaceae > Pseudoalteromonas > Pseudoalteromonas sp. PPB1. The sequence continues at coordinate 37,887 of NZ_JACEQV010000033.1, forward strand.
CGCGGTTAGCAGTCGCTCTATTCTCGGCCACAACATATTTGGCAAGGCCAATGAAAAACCTGTGGTTGAAGCGCCTAAGCCGGTGATATCTGATGCCCCCGAAACGCAGCTAAATGTGCGCCTAACTGGTATTGTAGCAGTTAGCCAGAATGATGCTGCCGGGCTGGCGATTATTGAGTCCCAGGGGCGCCAGGAAACCTACGTGGTCCAGGATGCCGTTAAGGGTACCCGCGCCAAACTGGCTCAAGTTCTGCCTGATAGGGTGATCCTGGATGTGAGTGGCCGGTTTGAAACTTTGATGTTAGATGGCATTGAGTTCAGCCGTCAGGTTGCTTCACCGGTACAGCCGCGTCGTACTAGCGCCAAGCCAAACAGAGTCAGTAATCAAACCCGTGAAGAGCTTAAGCAGCGCCGAGACGAATTGCTGGCTGAGCCGGGTAAATTGTTTGACTACATTCGTATTTCACCTGAAAGGCGCAATGGCCAACTGGTTGGTTATCGTTTGCGTCCAGGTAAAGACCCTGAACTGTTTAAGAAAATGGGGCTTAAAAATAACGATCTCGCCATTGCTATTAATGGCTTCCAACTCACGGATATGAAACAGGCTATGTCAGCAATGAACGAGCTGAGAAATAGCACTGATGCCAATATCACGATTGAACGTGACGGCCAGACTGTCGATGTGCAATTTAGCCTGTAAAGACAATAATTTTGGAGTTATAAAAATCATGGGTAGAAAGCTACACCTCACAAAAATCAAAAAAGGGTTAGCTAAGTATGCAGCTCTGTTATTTGCGGCTGGATTGTCCTTGTCTGTTTCTGCGGTTGAGTATGCGGCCAACTTTAAAGGCACTGATATTAACGAGTTCATTAATATCATCAGTAAAAATCTCAACAAAACCATCATTATTGACCCAAATGTACGGGGCAACATTAATGTTCGCAGCTATGAGCTGATGGATGAGGCCCTTTATTATCAGTTTTTCCTCAACGTTCTAGAAGTTTATGGCTATGCCGTCGTTGAAATGGAAACTGGGGTTCTGAAAGTTGTACGCAGCTCGGATGGTAAGAAGGCCAATGTTCCATTGGTCGGCGATGGTAACGACAATAACGGGGATGTGATGATCACCCGAGTTGTAGAAGTTAAAAACGTCAGTGTACAGGAACTGGGACCATTGATCCGTCAGTTCAGTGACCAAAAAGATGGTGGTCACGTGACTAACTTCAACTCAGCTAACGTGATGATGTTGACGGGTCATGCTGCGTCGGTGAATCGCTTGGTTAATATCATTAAGTCGGTTGACCAGGCAGGTGATCAGCGCGTTGACATTGTACGTCTGCAACATGCGACAGCTGACGATGTTGTTCAGGTAGTTGAGAAAATCTATAAAGATGGCGGTAAAAACCAGGTTCCAGAGTTTCTGATCCCTAAAATTGTCTCGGATAACCGAACTAACAGTGTGGTTGTTAGTGGTGAAGTACAAGCGCGTACGCGTGCCATTGAATTGATCAAGCGTCTGGATGAAGAACTGGAGAACCAGGGCAATACGCAGGTGTTTTACTTGGATTATGCCAAGGCAGAAGAGCTGGTTAAAGTGCTTCAAGGGGTGAGCAAAACGCTACAAGAAGAAGCGCAGGGAGGCAGTAAGACCCGCACCCGGAGCAGCCAGAACGAAACCAGTATTGAGGCCCACGAAGATTCAAACTCACTGGTTATTACTGCGCAGCCGGATACCATGCGCTCGTTGGCCAGCGTTATCGAAAAGCTTGATGTTCGTCGAGCTCAGGTATTGGTTGAAGCCATTGTAGTTGAAGTACAGGAAGGTGACGGTATTAACTTTGGTCTGCAATGGATCACTGAAAAAGGCGGTATGCTGCAGTTCAATAATGGTACAACGGTACCAGTTGGTGCATTGGCCGTGGCAGCTGAGCAGGCGCGCGACAAGACGGTCGTTCGTACTCAGGCTGGTACAGAAGATCCGACTAAGATCACCGAATACAACGAAACCGTTGAGGGTGATTTAGGTGCACTGGGTTCTTTGCTGGGCGGTATCAATGGTCTGGCAATGGGCGTAGTTAAAAACGACTGGGGTGCGATCATCCAGGCTGTATCAACCGATACCAACTCAAATATTCTGGCTACGCCATCGATCACTACCATGGACAACGAAGAAGCGTCTATGATTGTCGGTCAGGAAGTCCCTATCATCACAGGCTCAACGGCCAGTGAAAATAACTCTAACCCGTTCCAGACCGTAGACCGTCAGGAAGTGGGTGTTAAATTGAAGGTCACGCCACAAATTAATGATGGTACCGCGGTACAGCTAACCATTGAGCAGGAAGTTTCCAGTGTCAGCGGCGCAACCGCGGTTGATATCTCGGTGAATAAACGTGCTATTAACACAACCGTAATTGCTGATGACGGCGGCATGGTTATCCTGGGTGGTCTGATTGACGAAGATGTTCAGGAAAGTGTATCTAAAGTGCCTCTGTTGGGTGATATTCCATTCTTAGGGCACTTATTTAAGTCAACAAACACAACTAAGCGCAAGCGTAACCTGTTAGTGTTTATTCGTCCGACGATTGTCCGTGACAGCCGCAGTATGAACGAGCTGAGCCATGCTAAATACAAGTTTATCCGTGGTGAGCAGACTAAGCAGCGTGAAGACGGTATTGATCTGATGCCACTGCAGGATGCGCCAATTCTGCCTCAGTGGGATGATGCCATGGTATTACCACCGACGTATGAAGAGTTTCTGAGCGAGCAAAACGAGAAGAACAATGACTGAAGCAATACAGGAACTCATTGACGGTCATGATGAAACAGCGTTGGCGCTGGATGAATCAATGGATGCAGAGGCTGGGTCGCATGTGCGCTTGCCCTTTGCTTATGCAAGACGCCAGAGTTTGCTGTTAAGTCAGCAATCAGAAGGTCTGAAAGTTTATTATAAAGGCCAACCTTCGCTGGATGCGTTGCTTGAAGTACGTCGTATTGCTCAGGCTGGATTTACCCTTGAGCAGCTGGATGACGACAAGTTTGAGTTGCTGCTGGAAGCCTCATATCAGCGAGACAGCTCTGAAACACAGCAGATGATGGAAGACATAGGTAACGAAGTTGACCTATTCTCGCTCGCCGAAGAAATGCCGCAAACTGAAGATCTGCTTGCTGCTGATGACGATGCGCCAATCATCAAACTAATTAACGCCATGCTCAGTGAAGCGATCAAAGAAGGGGCCTCGGATATTCACATCGAGACCTTTGAGCAGGAATTAGTGATCCGTTTCCGGGTCGATGGTGTGCTGAAAGAAGTGCTTAAGCCTAACCGCAAGCTGTCTTCATTGCTGGTATCCCGGATCAAGGTTATGGCTAAACTCGACATCGCTGAAAAGCGGGTCCCACAGGACGGTCGGATCAGTTTACGTATCGCTGGTCGTGCCGTTGATGTGCGAGTTTCGACTATGCCATCTAGTTTTGGTGAGCGTGTAGTACTGCGTCTGTTAGATAAAAACAATGCGCGTCTGAACCTGGAAGATCTGGGTATGACGGAGCGCAACCGTGAACTGTTTGCTGAGATCATTGCTAAACCACACGGTATTATTCTGGTTACCGGTCCGACCGGTTCTGGTAAGAGTACCACCTTGTATGCTGGTATGACGCAGATTAACTCCAGAGATCGCAATATACTGACCGTAGAAGATCCTATTGAATATGAGATCCCCGGAATTGGTCAGACTCAGGTGAACCCCAAAGTGGATATGACCTTTGCCCGTGGTCTGCGCGCGATACTGCGTCAGGATCCAGATGTGGTGATGGTTGGTGAGATCCGGGATCTGGAAACCGCCCAGATAGGCGTTCAGGCGTCACTGACAGGTCACTTGGTGATGTCAACACTACACACCAATACCGCTTCGGGTGCGATTACCCGGATGGAAGACATGGGCGTTGAACCTTTCCTACTATCTTCATCTTTATTGGGTGTCTTGTCACAGCGACTGGTACGAACTTTATGCCCTAACTGTAAAGAAGCACATTTTGCGGATGACCGTGAGTGTGAGCTGTTGGGTATTGAGAAAGGCTCTCAAACCACAATTTATCGTGCTGTGGGTTGTGAAGAGTGTAACTTCAACGGCTATAAAGGTCGAACCGGTATCCATGAACTGTTAATTGTGGACGAGCACATTCGTGAATTGATCCATAACGGTAAAGGTGAACAGTCGGTTGAGAAGTACATACGAACGTTCAGCCCCAGCATTCGTCAGGATGGCTGTGCCCGTGTGCTGAAAGGTCAGACGACGCTGGAAGAGGTGATGCGGGTCACCCGTGAGGAAGGCTAATGGCTGCGTTTGAGTATCGTGCTTTAGACGGCAAAGGAAAAGAGAAAAAAGGCATACTGGAGGCAGATACTGCCAAGCAGGTTCGCCAGATGCTGCGCGAAAAAGCCATGATGCCACTTGAGGTGGCGCCTGCAGCGGAAAAAGAAAAGTCTGCCAGCTCTGGTGGTTTTAGTCTAAGACCTAGCTATAAACCTTCGGTTTCCGATATTGCCCTGATCACCCGCCAGCTAGCGACGTTGATCCAATCCTCTTTGCCAGTAGAAGCTGCCGTAATGGCAGTGGCAGAACAGTGCGAGAAGCCACGTCTCAAACGCATGCTGATGGCCGTTCGTTCTAAAGTTGTTGAAGGTTACACGCTGGCTGATGGTATGTCAGAGTTTCCGCATGTATTTGATAATTTATATCGGGCTATGGTGGCGGCCGGTGAAAAGTCGGGCCATTTGGATCAAGTATTAAATCGCCTGGCAGATTACACCGAACAGCGTCAGCATATGCGCAGCCAGATCACTCAGGCAATGGTTTATCCAACCATTCTGGTGATATTTGCTATTGCTATCGTGTCAGTTCTGCTGGGCACTGTGGTACCAAAAATTCTAAAAACGTTTGAGAAATCTAAACAGGTTCTGCCGTGGACAACAGAATGGGTTATGGCAGCCAGTAATTTTGTGCAGGCCTACTGGATGGTGTCTCTTATCGCTATTTTTGGCAGCGTCTTTTTAATCAAGCAAGCGCTGAAACGGCCCAAGGTGCGTTTTTGGTACGATGCCAAGCTATTACAGCTTCCCGGCATTGGTAAAATTAGTCGCGGCATCAATACCGCGCGCTTTGCCCGTACTCTGAGTATTTTGTCTTCCAGTTCCGTACCTTTGCTGGAAGGGATGAAAATCTCCGGTCAGGTACTGGAAAACGAGAAGATAAAAGCGGCCGTGACAGAAGCGGCAACCCATGTGAGTGAAGGTGCAAGCCTGCGAGCTGCATTGGCACAAACAAAGTTATTTCCGCCCATGATGCTTCATATGATTGCAAGTGGTGAAAAGTCCGGGGAACTGGAGCAGATGCTAGAGCGTGCTGCTAACAACCAGGACAGGGAATTCGAAAGTATGGTCAGCGTTTCGTTAAAACTGCTCGAACCCGCCATGATTGCAAGCATGGCCGTGATCGTGCTGTTTATCGTAATGGCGATCCTACAGCCAATCATGGCGATGAACAAAGCAATTGGTCTGTAGTCAAATTAATTGCATATACAACATCAGCGTGTCGGTTTGATATCGCACGCAAACAGCATTGAGGTAATCAACGTGAAAAAACAATCTGGATTTTCATTATTAGAAGTAATGGTGGTTTTGGTCATCATTGGGATGATCATGTCTATCGTGGCGCCTAACATTATGGGTCAACAAGAAGAAGCTGCAAAAGAAAAAGCGATGCTGGACATTCGTCAGATTGAAGACGCAATGAAAATGTACAAGCTTAAGAATAAAAAGTACCCAACCACAGAGCAAGGTTTGGAAGCCCTGGTAACACAAACCTCCATTGACCCTGTACCAAAGCGTTTCCCTGAAGGCGGCTTTATTTCAAAGCTACCTGAAGATCCTTGGGGTAATCCTTATCAGCTGGTTAGCCCGGGCGAAATGGGTAAGATCGACATCTTTTCAATGGGGCCTGACGGTGAAGTTGGCACAGAAGATGACCTGGGTAACTGGGACAACGAAGAAGACCGTTAATTCTTATGCACACAGCAGTAAACCTTCAATCAGGTGCGCATCAGGCGCACCTACCGAAATCTGGTCGCCAGGCCGGGTTCAGCCTTATCGAAATCCTGATGGTGCTGGTGATTATTGGCTTTTCAGTCAATCTGGTCACGTATACGCTGTCTGACGATATGGAGGAAGAATTGGAGCGTGAAGCGCTCCGACTGCATAGTGTGATCAATATGGCCTCTGAATTTGCCATTCTCAATCAAATTGAGCTGGGCTTTCATCTGGATAAGAAAAAGCTCGAGTTTCTGGTTTTTGATGGTGAAAAATGGACGACTTTTGAGGCCGAAGAACTCTACCAGGCGGTAGAGTATTCCGATGAGTATAAAATTGTACTCACTACGGAAGATTTAGCCTGGGCACAAGACAATATGCTAGAGCAGGCCAATTGGCGTGAGTTGATGGGCAGCGGCGATGAAGAGAGTCTGTTGGAACTAAAAAAACTGAAAATTCCTCAGGTCTTGCTATTGTCGTCAGGTGAAGTCAGTGCGTTTCAACTCAGCCTTGAGCTCGAGGAAAACAGTGAGCCCGTGTATTTTGTTGAAGGTGAGTTTATGGCGCCGGTGAATTTACGTAAGGAGCCGGAAGACTCATGAATGGCCTGATAGCAAGGACAAAACAAGCTGGCTTTACACTTCTTGAGGTGATGGTTGCACTTAGTATCTGTGCCGTCGCGGGGATTGCTGCGATGCAGGCAACGGGTGAGCATATTAATCATATCAGCACTTTGGAGCAGCAAGCTTATGCTTCTTGGGTGGCCGAAAACCGCCTTGTTATGATGCGCGCTGGCGCCAAAGAAGGCGCGGTGCGCAATGGCCTTAAAGGCGATGAGGAAATGGGCGGAGTAACCTGGTATTGGTCACAGTCTACCCTTGCAACGGCTGATCCCACTTTTGTGAAGGTCACAATAGAAGTGTTTTCCGATGAAAAACGTGAACACTCAGTGTACGACCTGACCACCTTTATTTATAAAAAAGGGAAGCGATAATGCGCGCGCATATTTCCTCCCGACAGAGTGGCTTTACCCTGATTGAGGTTTTACTGGCCTTGGCTATTTTGGCCATGGTGGTCACTGCCACCCATCAAATCCTGGATACCACACTCAGAGCCAAAGAAGCATCTGAAGAAACGGTGGCAGAGCTGGAATCATTGCAAACTATGTTTCGTTTGATGGATCAGGACTTCAACCAGATGACCAAACGGGAAGTACGTAATGAGGCGGGGGATTTTAGCCCAACATATATCATTCATGGTCGCTACAATCTGAGCAGTCAGTACGATGGGATTGCTTTTGTACGTGATGGCTGGACCAACCCAATTAGTCTGCTGCCTCGTTCTGAATTACAGGCAGTGGGTTATCGTGTCGTAGACGACAATCTGGAACGTATTTACCGAATTTATGTTGACCAGCTTGATGGCACTGAACCTCGCAGCCAGGTGATCCTGGAAAACGTTGAAGAGCTTAAGTTTGAGTTCCTAGACGACAAGCAGAAGTGGCAGAATAGCTGGGACATTAAAGCCCTGCCTTTGGCGGTTGCTGTGACTATCCAGCAACAAGAGGCTGAGCCAATTCGACGCATTTTTTTAACGCCGGGCGATGGCAAAGTGAAACAAGCCAGCAGCGGTGACGATAATCGCAATGGTAATAACGACAATAACAACAATAACGGCCAAAATGACAATGATGGACAAAGGAGGGGCTAGCGTGAAATCTCAACGTGGTGCAGCGTTAGTCATTGTTTTGTTCATTGTGGCTCTGGCCGCGACTATCGCAACAGAAATGACCATGAGTCTGATGGTACAGGTGCAAAAAGCCACCAACCTGCAGACCCATCAGCAAGCTAAATGGTATAGCTATGGGGCGGAAGAGTTGGTCAAAAAGGTCCTGCTCGATAGCCGTAAAGACGAGCCTGATAAAGTTCATTTGGGACAACCCTGGGCATTGTCAGAGGTACCCTATCCGGTGGATCATGGCACTTTGAGTGGTGAGATCACGGATTTGCAGGCCTGTTTAAACCTCAATGCGTTGCGTAATAAACCGCAAAACAGCGGCAACCGGAATGACACAAACCCAGCACACAAAGCGTTGCTTGAGCTGTTAAAGAACATCGAAGACCTGCCCAGTGAAGAAAGCGAAGAGGCCATGGCAGACAGCGTGTATGACTGGTTGGATGATGACAGTATTACGTTCCGCTCGGGCGCCGAAGAAGATGAATATATGTCACTCAGAACCCCTTATCTGACAGCAAATAACCTGTTTGCTTCGGTCAGTGAGCTGAGGATAATCAAAGGGTTTAACCCTCTGGTAATGGAAAAGTTACTGCCGTATGTATGCGTTATCCCGGGTAGCACTGAGTTGGCTATTAATGTCAATACCATTCAGCCCGAACAGGCGTTGTTGCTGAGCGCGTTGATGGAGGGGCTGAGCGAATCTGGCGCAGAAGCAATTATTTCGGCTCGTCCGGAAAAAGGCTTTGACTCAATACAGGAATTTTATTCGGAAGCGGCAAATCAGGGCGCTTCCGACAAACAAAAGAACGATAAAATTTTTACTATTTCAAGCAATTATTTTAAGTTACGAGCAAAGGCTCAGTTCGATGAGCGTTTGTTTCGCCTGACCTCAATAATCGAAATAAAAGATGGTCGGGCGAGCATCCTAGCGCGTAAATTTGGAGGCGTTTAGTGTCAGAAAATTTGATGATCCGTGTGGGTCACTCACAACAAGAGCCGGTTCACTGGTTAGTCTGGTCGGCGCAAGATGCGCAGATCATTGCCAGCGGTGAGCTGGAGCATGCCGGACGGCTCGGTGAGCTTAGTGAAAAAGCACAGAGCCGCTCGGTTGTCGTGTTGCTGCCAGCCTCTAGCGTGCAGTTAAAAACGATTGATTTACCGGCCAAGTGGAATCGCAAACTGGAGCAGGCCCTGCCTTTCATGCTGGAAGAGCAAATTGCCTGCGATATTGATTCGGCCTTTATCGCAGTAGGTAAAGCCGGTCAGCGGGACGAGCAGCACACCATAGATGTGGCCTTATGTGATAAAGCCTGGTTAGCAGCCTGGATGGCCTTATTCGATGATTTTGATATCAGCGTTCAGCGTTTGCTACCTGATGCATTATTATTGCCTGCGCCGTCAGAAAACACTATCAGTGCTATAGAGCTGGGCACGCAGTGGTTGTTCCGCTCAGGAGACTGGCAGGTCAGTGGTGTTGAATCTGACTGGCTCGCAGGTTTCTTAAACTTGCTACCTGAGGAACGTATTCAACATTTCAGTCCGGGAGAAGCACTGGCATCGAACAAAACGCTCGATGCGATGGAAAGCGAGTATGACTTACCATTGGCGTTGTTTGCTAAACAACTTGAGCAGCAAAGCTTTAACTTACGTCAGGGTAAATTTGCTGCCAAGAAAAAGCAGCCTCAGTGGTGGCGTGATTGGCAAGCTGGCCTAATTGCCGCGTCAATCGCATTGGTCTGCTTTATCGGAATAAAGTCAACGCAGCTGATCTTGTTGCAGAATCAGGCTGATGAGCTAAGCGCGCAGGCTGTTGCCAGTTATAAACAAGCTTTTCCGAATAAAGTGGTGCGCCCACACTTGCTGAAGAAACAGATCCAGAATGAGCTAAACAGTTTATCAGGCGAGCAGCAAGGCGGCTTCCTTGAGTTGACCAATCACTTTGTGACTGTATTCGATGAAGTGAAGGACTTTGAACCTGAAACACTGCGTTATGATCAACGTCGTAACGAACTGCGGATCCGAGCAAAAGCCAACGGCTTCCAGGTCTTTGGTCAGGTAAAAAGCATCCTGGAGCAGCGCGGCATGACAGTGCAGCAAGGTGCACTTAATAATGATGGCGACTACGTGATCGGTGAGATCCGCATTCGAGGTGCAGCATGAAACAGCAAGTGATTAATTATTGGCAATCTCTTAAAGAGCAGGAGCAAAAGCTGCTGATCCTTGGCGGAGTTGTGTTTTGTGTGTTTGTGCTGGTGATGGGGATCATCCGTCCACTCAATACCGCTGTTGAAAAAGCAGAAAAAGAAGTCGATAAACAGCAAGCCCTGGTTTCCTGGGTAGGCAAAAGTGTGACCCAGCTGAAGAGCCAGGGTGTTGGCCGTGCCTCTGCGGCCAATGTTAACCTGACTCAATTGGTGAACCGTACGCGTGGCAAATATAAAATTGTCATCAGTAAAATGCAGCCAAATGATAATGCGCTGCGTGTCAATATCGACAATGTGGAGTTTAACCAGTTGATTGCCTGGCTGGACGAGCTGACCAATCAGCATGGTGTTAAAGTGGCTAACCTGGATCTGGGGAAGGAAGATGCGCCCGGGTATGTTCGAGTTAGCCGTCTGGTATTAGAGAATTAAGTATGAAGAAGATCATCAGTTTAGTGCTGGTTTTTTTACTGGCCTTTGGTGTTTTTGCTGCCATTAGCATGCCAGCCAGTATTGTTTTGCAGCTTTCGCAGGGCTCTTTACCTCGTGCGTTGGCCATTGGAGCCGTATCGGGCTCGGTGTGGGAAGGGCGGATCAGTGAGGTCCGTTACGAAAATGTGCAACTGAATGACGTCACCTGGCAGCTAAATGGCTGGGGACTGTTAACGGGTCAGTTACAGGGTAAAGTACGTTTTGGTTCACCCAGAGCACTGGATGAAATTTCTGGTAATAGTAATTTCTCTGTGTCTTTACTGGATCAGGCTGCGCGGCTGGATGATGCCACCTTGCGTTTTAGCGTCGAGCAGGCTATGCAGCAGGTAACCCTGCCGCTGCCAGTGGATGCCAAGGGTCGCGTGATCCTGAGTATTGATGAATACCATACTGGCCAGCCATACTGTGATGCCCTCACCGGTGAGATCAGCAGTCCCAATATTGATATCAAAGGGCTCAGTGGCTGGTTCAGTATCGGTGATATGAGTGGTGTATTAAGCTGTAAATCTGGCGATATTGCTGTCACAGTGGATCCGGAGAACCGTTTAGGGCTGCGTGCTGACGCCACGCTGGCTGCCAATATGCAGTTCCGGGTTGCAGGCAATATCAAACCTGAAGCCTCTTTACCAAAAGAAGTTCATGATGCCGTTAAATTCTTAGGCCGTCCTGATAGCGAAGGGCGTTACCCGGTGAACTTATAAATCATGATGACGTTTAACTACGACGCGCAGCATCAGACTGCGCTGACTAATTATCTTGAGCAGCGGCCAGGTGCATTGAGCCTGCGCGCTGTTGAAGGCTATTTGTTTGGGTTGATTTGTAGCCCGGACGGGATAGAGCCTGAGCAATGGCTAAGCGAGCTGAGCCTGAACGATGAGGCGCTGGAAGAACACACCGTGTTTGCTTTTTTAGCACTGCATCATCATATCAGCGAGCAGGTTTTCTCTGAGCAATTTGCTCTGCCTGCACAGGCACACTCTCCCTGGTCGGAAAAGCAACAGTGGAGCCAGGGCTTTCTACTGGCCAGCCAACCCTACTATGAGCGTTTAGCAACCGCTTCTGAGGTGCCACAAGAATTGGTTGAGGCGTTGCAAATGGCGACGGAGCAATTGGCATTTTTCAGTTTGCAAGAGCAGCAAGTAGCACAGTTTTGTCAACAGTCGGGGCAAGAGATGTCGGCCTTTTGTGCTCAGCAATTGAGCTTAGCTAATGACTTTGCGCAAGGCTATGCAGCCTTGATTGAGCAGGTCGCTCTGGCGAGCGGCCTGTACAACGAGTAATTCAGTTACATCAAATCCAGTTCAATGTGAGTGCAGCCTTTCGCACAATGTGCACTCCCTTTAGCTCCCTTTGCAGCGGTCAGGTCGAGTTGGATTGGCTGCTCACAGTGCTGACACAGCACCGTCTGGCCTTTACTCAGTTTCTTCAGCAGGGCTTTTTGTTCATTGAAAGACTTAGCACTGGCTTTGTTCAGTTGAGAAAAGTCCATTACAGCCCCGCCTCGCGCAAAGAGCCGGCCGCGATTTCACACACATCCAGTAGCTTGGGGCCATAAAAGTACATATTCAGCTCATTGCCTTCACAAAACTTGAGGTGAAACACTTTCATTTTTTCATTAGTCGACAGGGCAGACATAATATAGTCGTGCTCTGACTCGGTTAAGGTTAGCTCTTTTTTGATTTGCTGGCGTGCGAGCTTGGCTGCCAGGCTATACTGGGCTTTGCTGGTATCACCAAGCAGATCAACACCGTACTGTATCATCTTCTCACGCGGCTCTTTGACACTTGGGTGGTCAATGGTAAACAGAGCCAGGATTGCCACGACTAAAATTAAGTACTTTTTCATAACTGCAACAACTTTGATCTAAACAGCTAAAAGATGTCGCCAGTGTAATAAAATGACGGAATTAAAAGCAAGTTTAGCGCTCAGAATTTTTTATTACCCGAAATGAACGCGATGCTGTTTTATGTCGGGTTTTCCCTTTAAAATGAGCGAGATCTGATCCAGATTGATATACTACATATATAAAATAGAGGTCACTGTAGCAAGTACCTGTCCCAGGCGCGTAAGGAGCTGTGATGGACAAGCAAATTAAGGTCAAAAATATTCCCGTCGACGTCAAAATCCACAAACCCGACGATTTACAACCAGACAGGTTTAACCCTCGCAATCGTATTTATGTCAGGGCTGTTACCGGGTTGCACCAGAAACTCAGAAAGCAGATAGGCTTTATCGGCATGCTGGCGTTCATGCTGTTGCCCTGGATTAACTTCAATGGTGAGCAAGCGGTGCTGTTCGATATCTTTGAGCAAAAATTTAATATCTTTGGTCTGACACTGTGGCCTCAGGACCTCACTATTCTGGCCTTTATATTGATGATAGCGGCCTTTGCCTTGTTTTTGGTTACGACTTTCTATGGGCGGGTGTGGTGTGGTTACACTTGTCCGCAGACGGTCTGGACGTTTATTTTTATTTGGTTTGAAGAGAAGCTGGAAGGTACCGCCAATCAGCGTAAGAAGCTTGATCAGCGGCCCATGGATTTTGATAAGTTCTGGCGTAAATCAGCCAAACATCTCAGTTGGGTGCTGTTTTCTCTGTATACCGCCATTTCGTTTGTCGGTTATTTCACGCCCATCCGTGAATTACTCCCCGACCTGCTGATGTTTTCAGCTTCAGGGTATGCGGCGTTAAGTGTGGTGATCTTTACTCTGTGTACTTATGGTAATGCCGGCTGGATGCGTGAGATCATGTGTCTGCATATTTGTCCCTATTCACGTTTTCAGTCTGCGATGTTCGATAAAGACACTTTCACTGTGAGCTATGATACCGCACGTGGCGAAAATCGCGGACCTCGTGGTCGTAAGGAGGATCCTAAAGCGCTGGATCTGGGTGACTGTATCGACTGTAAACTATGTGTGCAGGTTTGTCCGACCGGTATCGACATCCGTAATGGGCTGCAATACGAGTGCATCAATTGTGGTGCCTGTATCGATGCGTGTGATGGTGTAATGGATAAAATGAACTATCCCAGGGGATTGATCTCCTACACAACAGAACGCAATCTCGAAAGCAGCAGTGAAAAAACCAAAGCCGTACGGGGCAAGTTGGTCGGTTACCTATTGATCCTAATTGTCTTAACTGGGGCTCTGGTTGCTAATGTTGCGATGCGCAAAACACTTGACCTGGATATTATCAGAGACAGAAACCAGCTGTATCGGGTCAATGTAGAAGGGTTGGTTGAAAATACTTATACACTGAAGATGATCAACAAAGCACAGGTGCCTCAAACTTTCCTTATCAGTATTCGCGGTTTGTCTGATTTCACTATTCTGGGTAAGCAGGAGATCCACATTGCAGCAGGCTCTACGGTGGATCAGCCGTTGTCGGTCGTCATTGACCCTTACGATCTGACGTTACCGGTTACCGAGTTTGAGTTCGTCATCACAGTTAAAGATGCGCCCTCGGAGTCAATCGCACAGCCGACAAACTTTTTTAAAGGTCGTTAGCATAGATAGGGTACAATGGGGATAACTCAGATAGACATCATAAAAGCGGGGTAGCCCGCTTTTTTGTTACTTTGTCCTAGGCCAGTTTTTGGAACAGGACAGTGAAAGGTAAAAACTATGACAGATTTCAGCTTTCAAAATTTAACGCCCGACCTGATCCTGGATGCCATCGAAAGCGTCGGGGTTTATCCTGAATCGGGATTGTTGCCCCTCAATAGTTATGAGAATCGGGTTTATCAGTTTCGCGCTGACGATAACCGCCGCTATGTGGCGAAGTTTTATCGCCCTGAACGCTGGCATTCCGAGCAAATTCAGGAAGAACACGACTTCACGCTGGCCCTGCAGCAAGCTGAAGTACCGGTTGTTGCCCCTCTGCGTGTTGACGGGCGCAGTTTGTTTGAGCATCAGGGCTATCGATTCTGTCTGTTTCCAAGTGTCGGAGGTCGCCAATTCGAGGTGGACAACCTGGATCATCTGGAAATGCTTGGGCGCTATATTGGGCGCTTGCACAGCGTTGCGAAGCAGGATGACTTTGCGCACCGACCGGCGATTGATGTGACCAGCTATCTGCATCAGCCGCGTGTTGATATTTTGGCTTCTGAGTGTTTGCCTGATACATTACGGCTTGCATTTACCACGGTGCTTGATCAGGTCATTAACAAAGCAGAAGAAAAATTCACATCAATCCAGCCGATCCGTTTGCATGGTGATTGCCATGCTGGCAATATTCTATGGTCTCAGGAACAGTTAATGATAGTGGACCTTGATGATTGTCGTCAGGGACCCGCGGTTCAGGATCTCTGGATGATGTTAAGTGGTGACAGGCAGAATCAGGTGATGCAACTTGATACCCTGTTATCTGGCTATGAAGAGTTTGCCTCGTTCGATGCGCGCGAGCTTGCCTTAATTGAGCCGCTGAGGGCCATGCGTATGGTGCATTACATGGGATGGCTCGCCAAGCGTTGGCATGATCCGGCATTTCCCCGGAACTTTTCGTGGTTTGCAACAGACAAATACTGGGAACAGCAGATCCTGGCATTAAAAGAACAACTTGCCGCTCTGGATGAAGCGGCGATCAGTCTTTATCCATAAAAATTTAGAGAGAATAGTAATGTTAAAATCGATCAAGGTTGCGCTAATTGCGTTGTGTATGCCAGTGTTGGCAATGGCAGCCGACTTCACGGATGGTAAGCACTATCAGACGTTAACTACAACAAAAAGTGAATCGGCCAAAGTCACCGAGTTCTTTTCTTTTTATTGCCCGCATTGCTTCCAGTTCGAACCGGTTGCCAAAGCGCTGGAGAAAAGCCTGCCACAAGGTGCTGTGTTTGAAAAAAGCCACGTTAATTTCCTGGGTGGCCTGGCACCAGAAGTACAGAGTAACCTGAGTTATGCCTACATCATTGCAAAACACCATGGTAAAGCACAGCAGGTGAGCGACCAGATCTTCAACACCATACACGTGCAGCAAGTGCAACTAAAAGACTTAAAAGATGTCAAAAAACTACTAGAAGCGAATGGGATCAGTGCTGAGCAGTTCGATGCTGCTATGGCCAGCATGCCGGTGATCAGTGCTGAGAAAGCGATGGTTGAGAAGCAAGATGCATTTAGTAAAGCGGGTGCCTTAACGGGCGTCCCCACTTTTGTTGTGAACGACAAATATAAGATTAACCTGAGAGAACTGAGCAGCCAGGCTGAGCTTGATGCTCTGGTTAAGCACCTATTAGAAAAATAAGGGAAGCAGACTATGTTTAAATCCATTTGCGCCGCTGCACTGGCGCTGTTCCTACCTTTAATGGCCAATGCTGCTAACTTCCAGGAAGGCAAGCATTATGAAGTGGTTGCGGAGCGCGGTACAAAGAAACCTGAAGTGACAGAGTACTTCTCTTTTTATTGCCCTGCCTGTAATAACTTTGAATCATTGATCGGTGAATTTAAGCCAAAACTGGATCAGGACGTGAAGTTCAAAAAGAGTCATGTCGACTTTGTTGGCGTCAGAGACCCTGAAATTCAGCAAATGATGAGCACGGCATTGGCGACAGCGTCAGTATTGCCGCAAAAAGACAAGATTGTATCGGCCATGTTTGCGCACTTGCATGGCAAGCGCGGTAAGTTCAATGAAGTAGCGGACATCAAAGATCTGTTTGTTGCACAGGGCGTGTCTGGTGAAAAATTTGATAAGCTGTATAAGAGTTTCTCAGTTCGCACAAAAGCGAAGAAAATGAAACGTGCGCAAGAGCAAATGCAGGACAAAGGTGCATTGAGTGGTGTACCAACGTTTATCGTCAATGGTAAATACAAGCTGATCTTGTCGCGAGAGTCTGGTGTAACTTCACCGGATGATATTGCCGCACTGATTAATTATCTGGCGAAAAAGTCTTAATTTGCCAGAATGAAAAAACCCGCGATGTACGCGGGTTTTTTTATGTCTTAGATTCGCATTTACTTTCTGGTCAGAAAGACACCCGATTCAACATGGTGGGTGTAAGGGAACTGATCGAAGATAGCGATACGCGACACCTGATGCGTTTCACACAGTAACTCCAAATCACGTTCCAGCGTATCCGGGTTGCAGGAAATATAGATGATGTTGTCGTATTGGCTGACCAGTTTACAGGTTAATTCATCCATGCCAGCACGTGGTGGATCTACCAGAATGGTCTGGCAGTTGTAACTGTGTAGATCTATCCCTTTGAGGCGAGAGAACTGTTTTTCGCCCTTCATCGCTGCCGTAAATTCCTCACTCGACATACGAATGATATCAAGATTATCTACTTTATTGGCTGCGATATTGTACTGTGCTGAGTGTACAGAAGATTTAGAAATTTCTGTGGCCAATACCCGGTTAAATTGACCCGCCAGAGCGATGGAAAAGTTGCCATTGCCACAATACAGTTCAAGTAAATCGTTTTGCAGTGGTGCGCACAGGTCTTGTGTCCAGGCCAGCATCTTTTCGTTCACTGCAGCATTGGGTTGAGTAAAGCTGTTTTCGACTTGTTGGTAGGTGTACTGCTTGTCATTAACAGTCAGCCGCTCAGTCACAAAGTCATCACCAAATACCACTTTTTGTTTTCTGGCTCGGCCGATAAAGTCAACTTTATAACTCTGCTGTAGCTCATGACGTAGCGTTTGCATCGCTTCTTGCCAGGCATCATCCAGTGCTTTGTGGTAAAGCAGGCTGATCAGTACTTCTCCACTGAGTGTGGTGAGATAGTCAATCTGGAACAGTTTACGGCGCAGGATCTCGTTGTGACGTAGTTTATCCATCATCACCTGCATCATTTCATTGACCAGAGGCGCACCTGGATCAAACTGATCCACTCGGATCTTCTCTTTGGTTTGCTGATCGAACATGATGTGGAACAGATCGTCACCGTCATGCCAGACTCTGAATTCACAACGCTGACGATAGTGGCTTTTGGGGGAGTCGTACACTTCCAGCTGTGGCGCATCGAAGCGGGCAAATTGCGCACTGATCCGCTGTTGTTTTTCTTTCAACTGTTGCTCGTAGGTCGAAGTGTCAATCGTGATCACCGCCATATTAAAACCACCATAGTTAATGCAAAGAGGCGCTATTTTAGGATGCACTTTCGATTTGTCCAGCACAGAGCAAAACTTTTTGCTCTTTTATTGTACAATAGACTTAAGCTTATGGCGTTTTGGCCGATAACCAACTATCAAGTAAAGCGGAGAGCAGACATGAAAATCGGACAGTTGAATCAGCTGTTGAATCCGGCGATGCAGCATAACGCGGGTAAAGCTAAATCGCTTATCCCTAATATGTCAATTAATACGGATAGTTACCACGGAAACAAATCTCAGGCAGCGGCAAAAATGCTCGATGATAAACTGGCGCAGGCGCTGGGCATTGAGAAAAAAGAAGAAAAAGACAAGCCGCTGTTTGATTTTGAGGAAATTGTCAAAAATGTGCTGGGGTTTGTACAGGGGGCTGTGAAGAAAGCCAAAGCCGCAGGGGAAGATGACGACACACTCAAGAGTATGCTTGATCAAGCACGCAAGGGCGTGCAGATGGGGATTGATGAAGCGTCTGAAGAGTTAAAAGGCACCGGTTTATTCAATGATGAAATTGAAGGTGGGATAGAAAAGTCCAGAGAAGGCATTTTTAACGGCCTGGACGAATTTGAAAAAGAGTTGTTTGATCCTAAGCCCCAGCAAGTGTCTGTTAGTGCCGCTCAGTTTGCCAGCTTATCGAATCAGGCTGAATACGCCTTTACTACAGCAGAAGGCGATGAGGTAGTGATTTCATTCAGTGATGCGATGAGTCAATCTCAGGCTGCCAGTTATGCACGCAACGGTGACAGTGAAGGATTTGCTTATGGTGAGCAGAGCAGTCGTGAACTTAACTTTTCTATCAGTGTGAATGGCGATCTGAATGAAGATGAGCAGGCAGCCATCAACGATATGATGAAAGATATCCGTGATGTCAGTGACACCTTTTTTGCCGGTGATTACGACGATGCCTTTGCCAAAGTGCAGGAGCTGGGTATTAACAGCGAACAAATCGTCAACTTCACCATGGACTTGCGCCAGACTAAAACATCTGCAGCGATTGCTCAGTATCAGCAAAGTAATCCGATGAAAGATTTGGAAAAAGCATTACAGCCATTGGATCAGCGTTTAGAAGGGATCCATGATGAGGCGAAAGGACTGGGTATAGAAGCTCAGTTACCGGATATTATGGCGTGGATCAACGAGGGCCAGGCACGTCTGAATGAGTTTCTGGATTATGCTGAAGGCTTCTTCAGCGCCCTGGAATCACGTCAAGCTGAGAAGCAAGACCAGCAGGTATAATAGAGCGTCTGAACCCACTCTGCTTGAGTTGACACAAGTATTTATTTTAAACCCTGACCGTGGCACACTGCGCGCGAACTGTAAATAAGGAGCGCATGTGCCACACATTCTCGTTTTTGATTCTGGTATCGGCGGAACCAGCGTGCTTGAGCACATTCGTGCAGTACTGCCTCATGCCGATTATAGCTATGTGATGGACAACGTGCTGCTGCCTTATGGCTTACAGTCCCAGCAGACTATTCAGCAGCGTTTGGCCGCCCTGATAAAGTGGCTCGATCGTGATTTGCATCCGGTCGATATCATAGTGATTGCATGCAACACCGCCTCAACTTATGCATTGGGATCCACTCGTCAGTTAACCTCTATCCCGATTGTCGGAGTTGTGCCTGCCATTAAGCCCGCAGCCATCGCCAGTCGTAGTCGACATATTGGCTTACTGGCGACGCCTGCAACGTCCGGAAATACATACACCCAACAACTCATTACGCAATTCGCGAACGAATGCCAGGTTGATTTGTATCAGTCGACTAAATTGGTTGAGCTGGCTGAGCAGTTTTATTGGTCCGGTGAGATTGACCGTGAGCAGCTTGCCGCTGAGATCAAACAACTTGAACTCGCCGCAGGGCTGGATCACTTAGTCCTGGGATGTACGCACTTTCCTATTATTGCGAAACCTTTGAGTGAGGCCATCTCTGAGTCGGTGACCCTGATTGATTCAGGCGCGGCAATTGCCAGGCGTGTTATGTCTTTATTGGCGCAAGGGCGTATCATTGAAGAACCAGGGTTGCCAGTTCAGTGCAATGGCGTTGAGTCAGGAATAACGAATTGGTACGCGACGGCAACCCAGGCGCTTAATATTGATAGACCAGACGTCAGATTGTTCAGCCTTGACCAATAATATTTAGTGATGAATACATGTGCCTGAACAGGTGAGAAGTAAAAAGGGGTGGTAACCAAATTGGCCCCACCCCTGTTAGTGTGTACAACTAGCTTTATAAGATGAAAGAGATCAGTCGTGATCGTTAGTGGTCAGTGACTCTTGTTTTTGTTTCGCTTCTCTGACTTTTAACGTACGTTGCTGAAACTCTGATTCATTGAGTTCGTTGATGGCCTTGAGAGCATCAGGTTGCGGCATTTCGACAAAACCAAATCCTCGGCGTTTACCTGTGTTCTTATCTTTAAGCAAACGAACCGAAAAAACCCGTCCCTTTTCTTCGAACAAATCGCGGACAACTTGTTCATTTGCTCTGTAGGGTAAATTACCGACATAGAGTGTGGTTGTTTCTACCGAACCACTGATGCTACTACTACCAGTATTTCCTGTTGAGGAAGCAAATGCTGAAGCAATACCTCCAATTATGATGCCTAGCGCCAATAATAGGGCGGGATCTACTTGACTATTTAGCAGTACAAAATGCCCGAGCGCATAGCTCAGTATTGCCAGGAGAAGTACAGTAAATAGTGTCTTACGATCGAGAATATTCATAAGGATCTACCAAAAAACGTTGAATACACATTAATTTAACAAGAAAGGTTGCTATATTAACGACTTAATCAAATATCGCAATAATTAAATATAGAACTTGTTGAAAAGATTGCATCTTATCTGCGGAATTAGTGCCAGTATTGAGGGTTTAAAGATAAATGATCAAAAAGATCAAAAAAAGGGGTTGCAATGGTTTTCGATTTCCCTATAATGCGCATCCACCGACACGGAGCACAACGCTGAAAAGCAACGAGTTAAGTGAAGGGAAAGCCAAACGGAAAGCTTAATTAAGAAAAATTAAATTTTCTAGTTGACTTTAAA
>NZ_JACEQV010000034.1:0-57033 GCF_015356275.1 Pseudoalteromonas sp. PPB1
GATGAGGACTTTGTTGTAATCGCGCCAGTTGGTGATACGCTTTGCTTTCAAAGTTCAGTCTCGGTGTTTGCTTTTGAGATCTGATCACACAAGACTAAATTAGTTCAATGATTTAGGAAACAACGCCACCAAAGGATACAATTCCAGCTAATCTACTCGAGCTAATAAATTGAGGTAAAGAAGCATTGTATGATGGAGGTTTTTTTAAACCGGTTCAGGGCGAAGCACTTTTTCATATCTTTTTAAATATCCAGAAACCTGTGTGTTGAGCTATCTACTATGAGGAATTTATGAAGAAGCATTGTGTAATTTTAGGCCTGGTTCAGTTTATGTTCGGTATGTTGATTTCGATACTGTTAATTGCTACCAACTTTAGCAACTTAGAATCTATCGTGACTATAAAATGGTGGTTGCAAATGTTTGTTGGCATATGTTTTTTCGTTAGTGCATTCAGTGGTTTCTATTTGGTAAAAAATAAGCCATGGGCAGTAAGTTTGAGTAAAAAAACGAGTTTTATCTGGTTGGTCTTTTTTCCGTTGGGTTTACTTGTGATTGCCTATAATTTCTGGCTAATCAGGCAGATTAATAGAGGTTTTAATTAGTCTTTTAAAGGGGGTTTAATTAGTTATATTGTGATTTTTATGAGGTTTATTGTTAGGCTTCTTTAGGAGAGGTTGAGCCAATACAAAGGAAGTTGTTATTTTAATTGTCACGCCGTTGAGCAGCTCTGATTGCTTTTTTAGCAAGAATTTTAAGCTTAAAAATCGTTTTATCCCCCCCTATTGTATTACTCAACATCAGTTAGTTTTGCATTTATATAGAACGTCACTTTTTTGCATCCAGTGATTACTTCGTGAAAGAAGGTTATGTATTTCGAGTTTCAGCGGGTTGCATTGTAAACAGCAAACCTGCACTAATTCGAATGCCCATGACTTTTTAGGACAGGTTAAGGAGTTTACTGAGGAGATGATCATGAAGGTATCGACTGCGCACACAAACATATAGATGCTAATCCTATCGGCGTGGATTTACCTGCCACCAATGATAATCAAGCTGGCATACTCGATGTGCTCGCGATCAAGAACGCGAAAATTAATTATCTTAATGACATAGCGCTCCACTGCACAGAAGCTAACAGAGCAGTGCGTGACGGCAGAAGTTGCAGATTGTAACCTTTGTATAGCTATTTTATCTTTTATTTTAAGTAAAAAAGGTCTTTTTAGTTTGAAGGTAAATGGTGCTACTGCTCGTATGAAATATCGACTTTTAGATTGTTTTTGTTGGGGCTAGTGCTTGGAATAATTTATTTACTCAAGCTGGGGGGTAACGTTGTTGTAAGTTTTTAGTTAGTAAAGTAAAGTGCCTTTTTAATTCGTTTTAAATTAATAGAAAATAACAAGTGTAGTCAAAACGGAGGCCTACTCTCTGG
Organism: Pseudoalteromonas sp. PPB1; assembly: GCF_015356275.1. Classification (NCBI taxonomy): domain Bacteria; kingdom Pseudomonadati; phylum Pseudomonadota; class Gammaproteobacteria; order Alteromonadales; family Pseudoalteromonadaceae; genus Pseudoalteromonas; species Pseudoalteromonas sp. PPB1. The sequence continues at coordinate 1,430 of NZ_JACEQV010000034.1, forward strand.
CCGATTTTTCGCGAGTCGTTTCGCGATAAATATGCCTATGAGGAATTTTTCGTTAATGTATACATTAGTTTTAAAGGAAAATTTATGAGACATTTAATTTGTGCGACTTTGTTTTTGGCTCCTTTTTTTAGTGGAGCAGGAGAGTTGGTAAGGAATGCTGTAATTACTGAAGTGGCTAGTTCCAGCAGTAATAAAGATGTGTTTTACGTTAAATTAAGCGGAGGGACTGGTCCATGTGCCAACGGATCTGTCGAGTTTCCAGCAAGTCAGTCACAATCAGAGCAGTCTTACAATCAAGCCTTTTCAATAGCCCTTGCAGCGGCAATGAGTAGGAAGAAGATCAGAATACACAATTATTCAAATAATGAGTGTAATGGAGCAAACTTTATTGGTATTTTCACAAACTAGTAAAATGTAGAATAAGACTTATCAGGGTTGGCGTTCGCGGCAGTTGAGCATATGAATGACTCAGTTTAAACGATATGTTGCTGTTGCGCGCCTGCTAATTCAGAGCTCCTGGTTTTGGCCTCGCAAAAATGACTGAACAGTTAGACAATAGTTGCATTCTTCTGGCACTAGTGCACATAAAAACGCGTATATTGATGTTACTTTCAAGTTTAAGTGAGGACTGGCTTAAAGAAAGGGCATTAAAGTGGAAACATTAGATTTCAGGTGGCTGTCCTTTCCCTCCTTCAAATGAATCGGAGTCTGAAATGGCTCGGTTCGACTTTACCGACTCAAACCAAAGACCATCATTGTCAAGATCAATAGATGCGTAAGTTAGGTACTATGTGTGCTTATCACTAGTCCGCAAGGTTAACACTTTGGTTTTTTGTAAGTGGATATTGGTTTTAAAGTGTCTCTATTGTAAGTACAATATTTATAAAATTATATTGTAAGGATGAGTGATGTATAAGAATTGGATGGGAATAATGACGACAGCTTGCGTACTGAGTGCGTGCGGTGGCGGAGGCGACTCGCCAAAGTCTGCACCAAAGTCAGAGCTTGGTTTACAAACACTGTCGGATAACCCCAGTGGTGATTCACCACAACGAAAGATTCAAGCTGTGTATGATGGTAAAAAAGAGCCAGTACAAATTGGCACTGACAACTTTATGCAAATTACGCACGATGTGCTGTACTGGCGTGATGTCGCTCAGTTTATTGTTAACACTGACAGTCGAAATTTCACTCCGCGCTACCCTAAATTCAAACAATACCATAATGGGAATTACTGGTTGCCAGATGACCAGTTATGCGAGTCAGGAAAAGCCACACTCCCTCAATTTGAAAATGAAACTGCTTTAAAGCCTAGTTATGACGTTGTATATGAAAACTGCAAAGTAGGGCCTCTGATTGCGAATGGCCAAGCTACATTACACTTGATTGGGCCTGATGTCGCATCGGGACGTGTCGAAAAACTTGCAATAGAATTATTATCCGGGTTTTCAATTCATGAGCAAAGTGCGGACCAAACCTATCAGGTTCAGGGGTACTCTATAGAAAGTCAGTACGAGCGCTCAAAGAGTGTAAGTATGGTTTTTAGTCAGGATGGCAAAAAACTCGCGTGGGTTGATTACGGCGAAGGCGCAGAGCACTACGATAATGTCTACTTGGCTAAGTATGGAAAAGTGAGTCACCCACTAAGCTCAGTAATTGTTGATGAACAGGGGGGCGAGATCCATCTCCAGCATAGGGAAGATGAGATTTGGATTGCACTTACACAGCCACAGGAAGAATACTTCTTTGAACTCAACAATTGGCAGCGAAATTATTTTTATTCTGGTGGTAAAGACGACGCCAGATGGATAGCAGTTGCAAACTCTGATTTTAACTTAACCACTTTGCTGGCTGACAATGGCCCAACACAGGTGCGCTTTGACGCCAAAAATGTGGTGAAGCAGGGAGAGCAGGTCACGTTACGTCCTTACTTTATTGACGCGCCAGATTATAACCTGTCAAAAGTCACTTGGCATATCAAGGCACCAGGCGTATCTGAACCTGTGACCGACAGTCAATGGGAAAAAGAATATACGTTCGAACAAAGCGGAGAATATCTGGTTACGCTGATTGCGACGGATACCCATAATAACAGTGCACAGTTCTCTGAGACTATATATGTCACTGGGGGAAGCACGTATCTGGGGGCAGAGGTGAGTATTGAAGTTGAGTCGGACTTAACTGAGCAAACACCTTATCGCGCTAAAATAGGTGTTGCTGAGAAAGGTACGTATCAGTTCGCTCTGGCTTCTGGCCCTGCTGGCATGACTGTGGACGAAGCCGGGGTTGTCAGTTGGGATGGACAACAGTCCGCGACTTTTCAGTTTGCGGATTCAGTTCATTACAGCGTGAAAGTGACAAACACAGAATCACAGGGATCCGAATTAATCTCTGGTAAAATCGTCCTGATGCACACACCTAAGCAGCTTGAGTCACTCTATCACTTAAGTGGTGATACACCTGCCAAAGCGCTAAGCTGGAAAAACCCCGGCAATGCAAATCGCTCTATGCTGTTAAGTAGTGAAGAAGCGTCCGGTGCTGGTATTACCTCTTTGACACTGCAAGATGAAACTCTGGTTGTCGAAAGTAACTTATTCCAAACTCCTACCAAGGGGAAGGTACTGAATGTGACGTATAGCGGCAACGCGGAAGAGCTCGTTTATTTATACGCACATGAATACGACTATAGCCGGCTGGTAAATTTTAAGGTTTCAACTGACGAAGCACATGTGTTCAATCCAGAAAATTCGCTCCATCGCATTGCTCCTTATATTACTGACCTGGATAACGACGGTGAGTTAGAGATAGTTAATACGTATTCTGTAAGAGGTGTTGAGCTGTATAACTCAAGCTATGAAAGAAGTGTGGCTGAATTAGTAAACGGTATGACGGGTTATACAAGTTACAGCAAGTGGCAGGAATGTGACTTGGATGGCGATGGGACTGCAGAGTTGTTGCAGACGGTATCAAACTCAAGTAGCGTTCAGCTCAACTTAATTAGCTATGCTGATAAACAATTCAGGGCAGTGAATAGCGCCCTAATTAGTAATGAATCATATTATCGTGACCCTATCGCCAATATGATTGATTTAGATGGTGACGGTCGATGTGAGGGGATTATTTCCTACGTAGGCACTGCCGGTAATGCATCACTTGGCTGGCATGTTTACGACGGTGAAACCTTGGTGTTAGAGCATACTTCTGATGAATATTCAGAGATGTTTGATTATGAACATGAGCCGTTTGCGGTGAATTATAGCGCACTCATTTTTAAGTCTCATTCTACTATGCGAACGCTAAGTTATAACCCGCAGGAATTGCAGTTTACTACCTCACCATTGACGTTTTCCACTGGATTAGATATTCAGCTGAACCCGGCGCACTCGACATTGGTTGGGCGAGCCGACCTGGATAATGACGGGACGCAGGAGTGGGTCTATAAACATGTATTGTCTCCTTTGGACGCATTGTATAGCGAATTAGGTGAGCACTATGGATCAGATTATAATTTTACTGCGCATGATATTGTTTATGTGGCCGCCAATGTAAAGCAGGGTCTGGTGACGCCCAAATATCGCAGCAAAGCAATCAGTATTGCGTCGGTTATCGGTGTACTTCCTGATGGCAGTGGAGCCACACGAGTGGTTACTGAGCGAGATGAATATAGTCAAGTTCGGTATTATACTGAGATAGACACGCAAGGAAAAATTACGCCTCAAAGCCGGGAAGAAATAGCGGGAGTACAGGTTGTATATCGTGATGATGGCTCGTATTACAGATTTGACTCATACGATAATACCTATGCGTTATATGATGCTGGCGACAAGGTTATGCATACAGGAGTGTGTACTTTTTATTCGTGTTTCCTCGACACTGACCAAAGTATAAGACGCGTTACAGGTAGCCATCAGGGGATCGATATAGTTGCAGAGCCTGGCGAGCATAATTTTCTACTCATTGACACGAACGCTAAGCAAGTTCACCGATATAATGAGCACTCAGATATCGGTATAACACATTTAGTGCCACATCCTGACTTTAATAATAATGGGTTGATTTTTGTTAAAGAGAAGAACCCGCATCGGCAGACAAACTTAGATGATTCAGAGCCGAACAAATTCGATATTCTGGACTCAGGTGTATACCGGATTACCCGCAACGGTATGGAGTTGGTTCATTCGTGGAAGGATAAAGTGTTCAGTCAGCACAGCGACTATACTTATGCGGCGGTGTGGATGAATACGGACGCCGACCCAGAGTTGGAAATTGTTCATTATATCCAGAGTGAATATCATTCCAGCTATGACGATACTCTGGAGTACTCGTTCTCGGCTGACAGCAATGGTGACAATGTTACGTACCATAAATACCTGAGTTACCTTAATATTGGTAGTAAAAGTCAGCAGGGTATTTTCGAGCAGGCATGTATTGAGCAATCTTGCCGGGAGTCAGTTATTCGCTTAGTCGAGTCTGATGAGGGGACTCAATTAAGTGCATCAGACAGGTTAACCGGATTACCAATTTGGTCGCGGAACATTGCAAGCAGCAATCTGCAAGGGCAAGTGCTTTACTATGATAAAGAGCGTATATACTTTAAAGCAAACGGACTGCATGTAATTCGCTAGCCTTAAAAGTCGGTGTCACTCATGTACAGCTGGAGTGCACGAGTATATTCCATTTAAACTAGGCCCACACAAAGTGGCAGTAATAGATTTTAGGTTGTTGTCCTTTTATCTTTTTACCTCAATCGACTTCGTCAATTAAACACCTGTGTCAAATCCGATACACTGGCCTGTTTCACCTGTCTCAAAACTGATACAACTGCAAATACCCCATTTTCAGGGAAATAAATAAACATCAATTAAAACAGTTGTATACAGTGGTTTTAAATCTGGCACATCCCTTGTAACACCTTCTGCAAACCAGACCCAATAACAGAAGGGAAAAGCAGATGGACATACAAAGAGATCTTACACAGCCAGTGCGCTGGAAAAAACTGAGTTATTTGCTGCCGGTTGTCGCGCTGGCTTTGGGTTACTTGGCAATGCAGGAGTTCACCGGTGATGCGTCTTATTTCGTGGATCGGGAAACTGTGGTCACGGCGAAGGTGGAGCAGGGCGATTTTCAAATCAATGTTCGGGCTACCGGTGTGCTAAAGCCCGCAGAGATCCGTTGGGTGGCAGCGCAGGTATCCGGTCGGGTAGAGCAGGTGCTAGTTAAAGCGGGTGCTGAGGTCGAAGTCGGGCAATTGCTACTCAAGTTATCTAATCCGCAGTTGCAACGAGAACTTGAGCAGGCGCGTTGGGAGCAAGAAGCCGCTAAAGCTGAAAATAACGCCACCATTGTGGCGCTGGAATCTCAACTGGTCGAACTCGACAATCAGGTGGTTTCGGCAGATCTGGGTTATCAGGCAGAAAAGCTAAAACTCGACGCCGAAACCCTGTTGATCGAGCAAGGCAATGCCACTGTGTCTCAACTGGATTATCAAAAAAGTCAGCTGGCAGTAAAGCGTGAGCAACAAAAGTGGCAGGCCGCGATGCAAAAAGCGCTCAAAATGCGCGCTGAAATTGAAGCTACCAAAGCCGCACAAACTGCCCGTTTTGGCCTGCTGGAGAATAATCTCAGGCGCATGCAGGAACAGGTTGATGCTTTGCAGGTACGTGCAGATAAAAGTGGTGTCGTACAGCAAATTTCGCTGGAGCTGGGTGAGCAGGTGAGTCTGGGCGGTAGCATCGCATTGCTGGCATCGCAACAGAATTTATACGCCGAGTTGCAAGTACCGGAAGTCAGGGTTCAGGACATTCAGATTGGCCAGAGCGTGACGCTGGATACCCGAAATAATGAAATAACCGGCACGGTCACACGCATAGACCCCGCAGTGGAAAATGGCATGGTATTGGTGGATGTTGCGTTACCCGACAGTCTGCCTGCGGATGCCCGTCCTGAGCTGACGGTAGACGCACAGGTTCAGGTCAGCCATCTGAGCAATACATTGTATGTCCGCCGTCCAACTTATGCACCCAAATCCAGCCGGATCCAGCTCTATAAACTCGATCAGGCTGGACGTTTTGCCCACAAAACGGCGGTGGCCCTGGGTCAGGTTTCCGTCAATCGGGTGCAGATAGTCTCGGGGCTGAGCGCGGGGGATGAAGTGATTATATCCGACAGCAGTGACTGGCAGGATCATGCCGAAATAAAGCTGAATTAATGCGTTTCTACTAGAAGAAACAAGCAGGCCGTTACGCCTTAACCTTGCCAACAGTGGCTGTTTGCTGCACCCTGTTGGCTCTGAAATGGAGTCATTCATGAGCGCACTCATAAGATTAGAAAATATCAGTAAAAGTTTTTATACCGATGAAATAGAAACTCAGGCATTGCACGGCATTAACCTGAGCATCACAGAGGGTGAGTATGTGGCCCTGACCGGGCAATCCGGGTGCGGTAAGTCAACCCTGTTGTCCTTGCTGGGATTGCTGGATGCACCCACACAGGGGCACTATATACTGAGCAATCAGGATGTATCCCGGTTGTCGCGCGATCAGCGGGCATCCATCCGCAGTAAGCAAATTGGCTTTGTATTTCAGTCGTTCAATCTCATTTCTGACCTCACGGTGGCAGAAAACGTCATGTTGCCTTTGAGCTATCAGTCCGGGGTCAGCCGCAAGGAAATGCAGGCCAAGGCGCAGGAAGTGCTTGAAAAAGTCGAAATGAGCCATCGTACTGCGCATTTTCCATCCCAGCTATCCGGTGGTCAGCAGCAACGCGTTGCCGTTGCCAGGGCATTAGTGAATGACCCTGCCATTATTCTGGCCGATGAGCCCACAGGTAACCTGGATTCTAAAAACGCCACGGCGGTGTTGTCGTTGTTCGACAAGTTGCATAGCGAAGGCGCAACCATCTGTATGGTGACCCATGACCCTGCGTCGGCATTGCGTGCGCAGCGTAGCCTGGAAATGTTTGATGGCCGCCTGGTAGGAGACACCCGTAATACACAGACATTGGCACACAACGCGTTGGATCTGGAGGCGTTATGATGGCCATGTTGCTGGACCTAAAATACGCATTGCGTCAGCTTTATAAGTCGCCCAAGTTTACCGTGATGACGCTGGGGGTGCTGCTTGGGGGCCTGTCGATAGCCCTGTTCACGTTTTCATTTTTGTATACCACTATCTACAAAGCGCTGCCTTTGCCAGAGGGCGAGTCAGCAAAACGTCTAGTGGTTTATAATGATGGCGAATTCGATATGCCCACTGCCAACGAGTTTCAGGCCCTGAGACAAGGTGCACAGGCTTTCTCTGAACTGGGGATCTTTCGCGATCAGGATGTGCGGATGAGTAAAGGTGAAGCTGGGCGCAACTTTTTTGGCGCTGCGGTTCAGGGAGGCTTTTTTGAATTCAGCCGTATAAAACCACTGACAGGACGCACGCTCAATGCTCAGGACAGCCTGCCAGGTGCCCCAGCTGTGGCGGTGATCAGTGAAGAGGTCTGGGAGGATGAGTTTAACCGGGACCCGCAAATGTTGGGTCAGGCCATTGAGCTTAATGGTGTACAGACCGAAGTGGTGGGGATCATGCCCAAGGGGTATCGTTTTCCACATATTGCACGTATCTGGTTACCCCTGCCCGACAAGGTACTTGATGCGCAAGCCCCGGTGAGCGAGCAGTTTAATGCGTATATTCGCCTCAAAGAAGGTGTTGAAATAGCCACAGCTGAGCGCGAAATGACGCAAATACTGCGTACCCTGCAACTGCAAAATCAGCAAAGTTATGGCATGGAGCCGGTACAAAAACAGGTGCGCATCCTCACCTTTCAGATGGCCCAAACTGGCGGCGAGGGCGCCACGGTGTTTTTCTTTCTGAGTGCGGTTTCCTGGGTGGTGCTGCTGCTGGCCTGTATCAATGTGGGCAACCTGTTGCTGGCCAGAATTCTTGAAAAACAAAAAGAGACGGCTATTCGCAACGCGCTGGGGGCAAGTTCCGGGCGCCTGATCAGCCAGTTAATGTGGGAAGGCGTGTTAATCACTCTGTTGGGGACATTTTTGAGTGTTTGCCTGGTTGGCGCAGTGTTGGATTATGTTAACGTGGCGCTGCGTTCCTGGTTGCCTGGTGCCGGCCTGTTTTGGTGGCAATATGGGCTTGATGGGGCAACCTTATTGATGGCGCTGGCCTATATGCTGAGTACCGTAATGCTGGCGGTCTTTTTGCCTGCCTGGCGCAGTACGCGTCAGGATATCAATGCCACGCTCAGAGATGGCACCCGTGGGGCGCAAAGTCGCAAAGCTGGTCGCTTGTCTCGTGTTCTGGTAACCACTCAGGTCTTTTTAGTGGCTTTGTTAATGTTGATAGGCTCGATATCAGCACTGATCGCCAATAAATTTGTTAATCTTGACCTGGGCGATGATTATCAGAATGTGATGAGCACGCGTTACAATACCCCAGAACACGAGTATCCCAGCTCACAACAGCGTCTTAACCTGACCTATGCACTGATGAATGAGGTGCAAAATCACAACGCAGTCACGCACGTATCGGTGGCACAATGGTTAGGCCCAAGCAACGTCTTTTTTGCCGACAATGCCTATGGGGATGGGCAAACGGGCACTGAAATTGACACGATTTCGATGTTGGGGGATTTCCAGGCCACCGGGGTTAAGCTACTCGAAGGGCGTTTATTTAACCTCGGCGATACCATGGATAAGCGCAAGGTGGTGATCATCAGTGACTCTATGGCACAGCGTTACTGGCCGGGACAATCCGCACTGGAGCAGCACTTTACCATGGAACTGGAGGGCAAAAATCAGCAAGTGTTTGTGGTGGGTGTGGTCTCGAACCTAATGAACCCGAAATCTTTGTTTGGCAAGCTGGACTCAGCCGATGAAATTTACATCAGTGGTAGTCAGTTCGTGCAAACTCTGCAAAAGCTGTCGTATCGCATTTTGCCCGGCACCCGCAATGCTGACGAAATCTTTTATCAGGCGATGTACAAAATTGCGCCTAATCTGGAGGTTACGCAGACGGTGATGCCGGCCATTAAAAATCGCGATAAAATGCGCGAGTCGATGAAGTTTATTTCTCAATTAACCTTTGCAACCGGCGGCTTTGCATTGGTGCTCGCGGTCATTGGTATTTATGGCCTGACAGCCAATGCCGTGGCACAACGCACGCATGAAATTGGCATTCGTCGTGCCGTGGGCGCACGTGACAGTATTATTGTGGGGTTGTTTATGCGTCAGGGGGCGGTTCAGCTGGTGATTGGCCTTGGGCTGGCATTGTTGCTGTTTGCTTTGTTAGCTATGGGTTTTCAGAAGTTTACTGAGGGTTTATTCCCCGTTGGAGCCTATTATGCTTTGGCTGTGGCGGTAAGTGCTGCGCTAAGCGCTGTGGTGTTGCTGGCGGTGTATATGCCTATCAAACGTGCGATTAAGCTTGAACCGAGCGCAGCGCTGCGTTATGAATAATCCCATAAAAGTGAAGGAAGTATAAGAACTGGCATGAGCACAAAACAACATATTCTGGTCGCCGATGATGATATGAACGTCATTGCCGGTTTGTCTTTTTTGTTGCAGGACGAAGGCTATGAGGTGAGTTGTGTTACCACGGCTCAGGCCGCGCTGGAAAAAGTCAAAGTGCAGTCGTTTGACTGCGCTTTGTTGGACATGAACTTTGGCAAAGACACCACCTCAGGACAAGAAGGGCTTGCCCTGATAGCTGAACTCAGACAGCTCGACAGCCGCCTGCCGATTGTGATGATGACCGGCTGGGCGACCATTGAACTGGCGGTAGATGCGATGCGCAGTGGTGCTCAGGATTTTGTGCAAAAACCCTGGGACAACGAGCGTTTGCTGCATACGCTGCAAACCCATATTACGCTTGCACAAACACAGGGGTTAAATGAGCGGCTGAAACAGCAAAACCAGTTGCTACAGCAAGCCGCCTATCCTCAAGAACGCAGCGAGATTGTGGCCTGTTCACAGCCGATGCAACAGTTGCTGACCCAGCTTGAACAACTGGCTCAAAGCGATATGAGCATCTTGCTGACTGGCGACAACGGCACCGGTAAAAGCATGCTGGCGGCCTATGTGCACCGTTGTTCGGCGCGCGCTGAACAGGCGTTTGTCACGGCCAACATGGGGGCGATAGTCGAAAGCTTGTTTGAGAGTGAGATGTTCGGCCATGTCAAAGGGGCCTTTACCGATGCCAAAGCCGCCAGAGCGGGCCGTTTTGAAATGGCGCGCCATGGCACCTTGTTTCTGGATGAGATTGCCAATATACCGTTGTCTCAGCAGGCTAAGCTACTCAGCGTACTTGAAGAGCGCAGGTTTGAGGCTGTTGGTAGTAGTCAGTCACAGGTTGCGGATGTCCGGGTTATTTCGGCCACCAATGGTGATTTGCCAGCGCAGATCCAATCGGGTGGCTTTCGTCAGGATCTTTACTATCGGCTGAATACGGTGGAACTCAGAGTACCCTCGCTCAGAGAAAGAGTGGCCGACATTGGCCCGCTGAGCGAGCACTTTTTGACACAGTTTGCAGCAAAGTACAACAAACCTGTTCCGCAACTGAGTGAGCAAGCCCTCACCGCGCTTTGTCAGTACGACTGGCCTGGCAATATTCGCGAGTTGCGCCATGTCCTGGAGCGGGCGCTGTTTGTATGTCGTACGGCCCAGATCATCCCGGACGATTTGGCTATCACAACCGGAGAGCCAGCGGAGGCTAATGTGGACGACCCAAGCCTGACGCTGGATGAAATCGAGCAAGCAGTACTGCGCCAGAGGCTACGTCATCACCAGGGTAATGCCAGTGAAACAGCTCGCTCTTTGGGGCTCAGCCGCAGCGGCTATTATCGCAGGCTGGCCAAGTTTGGTATGGCCGAATAGCAATGCGCAAGGTCTCTGGTTTTGCCCTGACGCACTTGCAGTGCTTGATTATCGCGATTTGTCTGCCTTGTTATCTGTTGATGGTGACAGGCTTGTATATGGCCACCTGGAATGGCTATTTGGTGGTATTTATTGCGACTGTGTTTGCTTTGTTGCTGATCTGTCTGGTGGTGGCGAGCAAGGCCATGGTGGCGCATCAGCTGCATACCTTAACGAATCTGATTGAAGCCATGACAATGGGGGATTATTCGATGCGAGGACGGGTGAGCGGCGATAAAGCCATGTCTGATTTGCTCAGTCAGGTTAATCTGCTGGCAGACAGCCTCAGCCATCATAAAACCCAGGCGGTGGAATCGCGTCTGATGCTCAATAAGTTCATTAATCAGATGGATGCCATGGTACTGGTGCTGGATGAGCAAGCGCGGGTCATTATGGCCAATCAGCCCGCCCAGACCGTGTTGCTTACAGGCATACCCAGCCCAGAGCAGCCACTCGAGCTTGCCAGCAGTGCTTTGGGCCGCCAACTGATTGCCTCTGATGGTAAAATAGTGATGCTCGACGACGGCCAGATCAGCGGTGAATACCTGGTATTACGAGAGCGCTTTATCAGCGAAGGCAAAGCACATCAGTTTTTAATTATCAGTAATGCTGAGCGCTTGCTGATGGAAAAAGAACGCACGGCCTGGCAGGGTCTGTTGCGGGTATTGAGTCATGAAGTGAACAACACCCTGACGCCCATTAGCACCATAGCGCAGCAGCTTAGCAAGCGTTTATCACAGCCAGACAAACAGCCATCAGCCGACAGTTTGTGTCAGGGCATAGGCATTATCAGTGAACGCGCCAGCTCTTTGAGGGTTTTTTTAGAAGGGTATACTCGTCTGACGCACTTACCTCAACCTAACAAAGTTCCGGTAAAACTGGACCGGGTGATCAGTACCCTCACAACCCTTTACCCTGATATACATTGGCAGTTTGAACTGGAGCAGTCTGCTTCAGTGCTGGTTGACCAACAGCAGTTTGAACAGGTGTTGCTCAACCTTACCAAAAACGCGCAGGAAGCCGTCACGCCCGGCCAGCGGGTCGAAATCACTTTGTCTTCTGCTACTTCACTGGGCCAGCTGGTTCTGACCATGGTGGATAATGGCGGTGGGATCGCAAACCCGGACAATGTCTTTGTGCCTTTTTACACGACCAAAGCACAGGGCAGCGGGATTGGCCTGGCTCTGTGCCGGCAGATCATGTTTGCACACGGCGGCAGCATTAAGCTCGACAATAACCCGGACGGTCAGGGCGCGCGAGTGCGCTTGCTATTTCCGCATTACGAAGGCTGACAGCAGGTAAATTGGCGATTGCTTTTTAGTTATCACTTCAACTGAAATAAAAAATTAACTTTTTGGTGTCTTTTTATTCACTCTGTGGGCTTAGTCTGTGTGTTGCCAGTATTGGCACTAATCAACTTAAGGAAGAATAATGAGAACACATTTGTTACGCGCCGCTATTGGCGTATGTATGGCAGGCAGCGCATTTGCTGCACAAGCAACCATCTTTACCTGTTCAGGAGTTGTGACCAGCGTTGCTTCTCACAATGGTAATTTTGAAGTCAGATACAACAGTGAGCGCACTGGTAATCAGATGGAGCCGGTAATCATCTATAGCACGCACACTTATCTGCTTGGCCCGGTGCTGAAAGCCATTGAAGCAGGTCAGGACTCACGCACAGTCTACAACCTGGTTATTGAGAATCGCGATGGCGGCAATACCCGTTGTTATGATGGTGAGTCAGAGAACGCCTTGATCGGCATCAGCGCAAAATACTAAGCCGCTGTGCTGTATGGCTGCTGGCGCACAAAGCCAGGCAGTTTAAGGGGCGTTACCGTGATGCCCCAATATATTGTAAAGTCCACTTCTTTCAAGATCATTTCTGTCTGCTTACTCAACCTTTTTCTGTATGAAATACAGGTGCAATTCAACTGTACCTTGGATGCTTTTTAATCTTTTTGTTTACAAGTGTAAAATTAGTGTTTATATTTTTCGGTTCCCAATAAAGGAAAAACAAAGGTATACACATGTTAAAGGTTAAAAAAACACTTTCAATGACAGCGTTGTCTGTATCGCTGGGGCTAGGTCTGAGTGCCGCAGTGGTTGCGCAACCAGCTAATGTGGGTGAGCACTTACTTGGTGGTATAAGTACTGAATATTATGAGCCTGAAATTGTCGGTGGTAATCCAGCTAACACCGCAGACTGGCCATTCTATACACAAATCTTAAGTTCGAATGGCACCACTGCATTTTGTGGTGGTAGTTATGTCGGTGATGGTTACGTACTGACTGCGGCGCACTGTGTGAGTGGCAGATCGGCAAGCGGACTTAATGTTAAAGTGGCGGGTTTTGTGCTTGGCGGCAATGATGGTGACCGCATTGCGGTTGCTGAAAAGTATGTTCACCCACAATATAACAGCAGCACGTTAAACCACGATATTGCACTGCTTAAGCTGGTTCGTACTCCAACTCAGGGGTCGAGCGTTACACTGGCACAGGGCAATGTTGAGCAGTATGTGCGCGTTGGTGATTTAATTTCTGTTGCAGGTCTTGGTCGTTTGAGTGAAGGCGGCAGCCGTCCTACTAACCTGTATGAGGTAGACGTACCACTGGTTTCTGATCAGGTATGTCGTCAGTCTGGCGGCTCGTACCAGAATGTAGGCAGCGTGGCATTCTGTGCCGGCTACCCTGAGGGTCAGAAAGACTCGTGTAGCGGTGACAGCGGTGGCCCAATCGTAGCAAACTCAGGCGGCCAGGTCGTACAGTTGGGGATCGTCAGCTGGGGGATTGGCTGTGCACGTCCAGCAAAATATGGTGTGTACTCAGATGTGGCGGCACTGCGCAGCTGGATCGACAGCGTAAAAGGTGGAGCTGAGCCGGTTTCTGTGTCGTTCAAAGCAAACGATACGCTCACGGGTTTCAAGGTTGGCGAAACCAAAGCACATACTTTCACCATCACGAACTCAGGTAACACGTCATTCAGCTTTAAGACCTTAAATGTAACCGCCAGTGGTGTCACTTCTGGTCTGGTTAAGCCGGTTGATACGTGTAGCGCGAGCACGCTTGCCGCAAATCAGAGCTGTCAGGTGGGGGTTGAATTTGGTGCTAGTCGCAGTGGCTCAGCCGGTGTTGCTGTCAACTTCACCCTGGAAGAAAGCCAGGTGAACTACAGCGCCAAAGCCACGGCGACGGTCACATCGGGTGGTGATACAAACTGTCCTGGTAACTGGGATGCGAACAAGGTTTATGATAAGCCAGATCAGGTGACTTATCAGGGCTTTAAGTATGAAGCGCGCTGGTGGACACGTGGCGATGTGCCAAGTGAGTCGGGCACCTGGGGTGTCTGGAAGCTGCTTGGCCAGGACACAAGTTGTACGCGTTAAGCAATTAAGTAAAAAAGCAGCCTAAGCTGCTTTTTTACTGCAAAAATAAGGGAAATCTATTACTCAGCTTATGGCTGGCGCTCGCCACCACGCGTCATTTTCAGCAAAGTCCTGTCACGTCTGACTAAGTGATGGTACAAGGCTGCACCTGCATGACCCAGGATCAGCAGCCAGATAAGCCAGGCGCCGAGAATTTCCTTGTGAATAAAGTCGATGGGTTTTTCAAACTCGGCGAATGACAGTCCCATCCCCTGCTCGACGAGCGCCCTAAACAGCACTGTGCTTTCAAATTTAGGAATATCAAACAAAAAGAAAAACTCGGTGTCCACACCTGTGCCAATATAGCCGGTTATTGGTGCGATGATCATCACGGCATACAAAGCGTAATGGCCGAGATGGGCAGCCAGATGTTCGATGCGAGTGCCTGGTTCGGCTGCGGGCGCAGTATTGAGCCATCGCCAGATGAGTCTGAGTGCGACAATCACCGCAATTGAAACACCGAACGACAAATGGAGCTGCAATGTGGTCCAGTTTTCCGGGGTTTTGGCTTCGGTAAACCACTGACGATAATAGACGCTGACATAGGCCGCCAGAAATAACAGGGCAGTGCCCCAGTGTAGCCATTTTGCAATGGTGCCATAATCTCGTGAGGTATTCTTGATGCTCACCGGTTCGCTCCAGATAATGAGTTGTTACTGCCGAGGATGGTAACAGTTTGAGGTATAAATGAATGCCACAAAGATCCGGATAAAGTATTCTGTTTTTGAGAACACTGATTTTAATGCTCTGATTTATATTACCTTTATTTTATTAAGTGTGAGTTGTGCTGATTGTATCGCGTGAGGCTGGTTTTGATTTGCCCTGCTATACTGCAAGCGAATACTGTGGGAATCATCCGGAGGTCCTTTGCACACTTTAACCTTAGTCTCTTTGTCGGGGTGGTCTGATATTGTTGAGCGTATTGGCCAGTCTACAGCACATAAAGTATGGCGTGCGTTAGTGACATTACTATCGCAAAATGTCCAATCCGGGTTGAAGCAGGACATATTTGAGCTGGGTGAGCTCTGGTTCGAAACTGACCAATTTGACTCTCCCGCGCAGGCAGAAAGAGCACTGAGCCAGCACGTGGCGCAGCACCTGCTAAACGAGTTGGATTGTCAGCTGGTTCATGAAGCCGAGATCCAGGTGAGCTCAGCGCAGGTGACAGCGCAAACTTCACAGGAACAAACTATCCGGGCTGGTGCAGCTTGTGCTCTGAACGAGCTTTACCCCGATAGTAAGGAAGATTTGTTGCGGGTGTTTGCCAACAAAAATCTGCTCCCTTACTGGCAGTCAATTCAGCATGTTCAAAGCAGCGGCATATTTGGATACGAAGCCTTGATCCGAGGTCCGAAGGCGTCACCCTTGCACCGTGCGGACAAGCTCTTTGGTGCTGCCATGGCACAGGGTCGACAGTTTGATATGGAAAAGCTGGCACTGACAACCCATTTAGCAACGCATCAGGGTCAATGTGAGCAACAAAGCGCGGTAAGGTTAACGGTTAACCTCTCTCCCGCTTTATTATTTGACGCGGATGTGTCGGGCAAATTGCTAGATTATCCTTATGCACACTTGCTCTGTATTGAGCTGACAGAACATCTGCCTGTAGATGACTGGGCACCCATCAAAGCAAAAATGGCCGAATTACGCCAGCTAGGTTACACCTTCTGGCTAGACGATGTTGGTTGCGGATTCTTTGAGCTGACTTTGATCAATGCGGTGAAACCCGATGTGGTCAAGCTGTGTATCACCATTATCAGCCGACTGGATTATGGCGCTGAGATCATCGATGAGATCAGGCAAGTGGTTGATACGGTCCACCTATATGGCGGTAAGGTGCTGGCTGAAGGCATAGAAACACAGCAGCAGTTAGCTATTGCCCGGGAGTTAGGGGTTGATTATGCACAGGGATTTTTGTTTGATAAACCCAGGGAAGCCGGGCTGTAAGCACCTAAACCTGTGCTCGTGTAAGGCGGCTTCCAATCTTTAGCGCAATCAGTATACTGCGATTATTAAACCAGTGCAGACGATTGGAGTAGTAATATGCAGTGTCCCAGAACTTCACACCCGCTTAAGCCAGTGAAAGTGGGTGGTATTAAAGTGTATATATCCGAGCACAGTGGTGGTGTCTTTTTTGACAACCAGGTGTTATCTAATTTTACTAATCCATCTGAATTGCGTTCAGAGGTGCTGGCAAAGCACCTGCGCCAGTTCTCTGCTCCGCTTGGTGATGAAAGCGCCCGGATCAAGTGCCCAAAATGCCCTGATATCGTTATGATGCGCCGTTATTTTAGTCCGTTACGTGTGGTTGAAATTGACGAGTGCCCGGGCTGTGGTGGCATCTGGCTTGATACCGGTGAGCTGGATACATTACATGAGAATCATCTGAGTGCTAAAGAGCGTGAGATGCTGAGGATCAAAATGCTCGAAGAGCATCAGGCCTTTCACATTGATAGCCCCAGGCGCTATAAATTGTCAGAGCAGGACGGGCGCAGCAACCTTGAAAAAGTGTTTGCAATTGCTGCAGACGTGATCGGTGATTGATGAGCAAGTAGGGCGTCCGCCCTTTAACTTTGTTAAAGAGCAGCTGTGTTATCTCAGTGAGTGAACCAGGATCACGGATAGCTGAATAACAATACCGAACCAAAAAACCACCGTGTAACCGGCATACCAGGTTTGACGCAATGGCTGAAACTCGGGCTTATTTGGCAGGGTGCGCTCGGGCGGGCCTATATACATAGGAAACCCTAGTTGGTAGTTGTTCATCTGGGTCAGGTTGAACAATCCCAGCATGAGATTAAGCGTTACAAAGCTGAAAAATTGCTCTAAAGGGTGGCTGAAGTAGCTCAGCGCAGACACAATAAAGAGGTATGCCCAGTATCGAGTAAACGAATAATGCGCATATATTACATTTATCACTCGGACTGACGTTGTTTTTGCGATTCGAAGCATGTGAATTAACTCGGGCACTAACCGTTGATATCCAGCAGCATACCGACGGCCACACCAATCGCTATACCAAGCGTTACACCATTGACAATATTCTCAGAAGAGACGCCTATGGCAGTACCAACAGCTAACCCGGTGACCATACTAACGCCAATTTTACTGGCTATCTTTTTACGATTTTGTTTATCTGTCTTCATGATTTCACTCCTTTAAAGTCACGTTAGACGGTGGCTAATTTAGCACCAAATGACACCTTATGCCATTTATTTCAATAAAGGGGGAATGAAAAAAATAGCTGCGCCACGTTATAGAGTTAGGCTTGATTGGCATTTTAGCAGCTAAGAGAAAGCCACTGTAAACGGGGTTTACAGTGGCTGTATAGGGCACTTAGCCGCGTTGGTGTGGCTGTGAGTAATCGATATCCGGGCCAACTGGCACAACCTGAGTCGGGTTGATCATGGTATGGCTAAAATAGTAGTGGCGCTTGATATGGTAGAAATCCACCGTATCGGCGACATTGGGCCATTGATATAGCTCGCGGATATAACCGGCCAGATTTGGATAGTCTTCAATTTGCTTGAGGTTACATTTAAAGTGACCATGGTAAACATTGTCGAAACGGATCAGGGTGGTGAATAAACGCCAGTCGGCTTCTGTTAGAGTATCCCCAACCAGATAGCGTTGCTTACTCAGTCTTTGCTCCAGTTGCTCAAGCGCTTCAAATAAGGTCTGTACTGCTTCTTCATAGGCAGCCTGCTCGGTGGCGAATCCAGCTTTGTATACCCCATTATTGATTTTGTGATAAACAAAATCGTTAATGTCGTCGATGTCCTGGCGCAGTGCTTCAGGGTAGTAGTCATCAGTGTTGCCTGTCAGCTCGTTAAAGGCTGAGTTGAACATGCGAATAATCTCGCTCGACTCATTACTGACGATGCGCTGAGTGTGTTTGTCCCATAGTACTGGCACTGTCACACGACCTGAATAGTCTGCTTTATTGCGTGTATACAGCTGGTGCATATAGTCCTGATCAAACAGGGTATCACCACTGCTGCCAGTTGCCTTGTCAAAGGTCCAGCCGTGCTCCAGCATATCAGGACTGACCACAGAGACATCAATGTGCGCTTCAAGCTGTTTTAATCGTCTGAAGATCAGCGTTCTGTGGGCCCAAGGACATGCCAGCGACACATATAAATGGTAGCGGCCAGACTCAGCTTTAAAGCCACTGTCGCCCGTAGGTCCGGCGCTGCCATCAGCCGTTACCCAGTTGCGTAATTGCGCGTCTTCGCGTTTAAACTTACCCTGATTGCTCTTGGTATCGTACCAGACGTCATGCCACTTACCTTCAATTAATCGTCCCATTGTGTTGTCCTCTTAATTTGCTAAATGCTTTACTGTGCCGGGTGTTAAATGCTACCGAATTTTCCGGCCTGATAATCACGTACTGCCTGATGTAGCTCCGCCTGGGTATTCATGACAAACGGACCCATGTGGGCAATTTTTTCTCCAATAGGCTGACCTGCCAACACCAGCATACCTGCTCCTTCTTGGCCACTGCGCAATTCTACCGGGTGCGCCGGGTCGAGTTCCAGCTGATAAGTGGCACTGAATTGCGACTCTGCCAGAGTACCGGTATGAATATAGATCAGGACTTTGCCATAGCCCGACATATCCAGTGTAATCTGCTGGTTGGGTGGTAAAGTCACATCCGCAATGGCGCCATTGCCTGCTAAATCTTTCAGTGGTGATCGAACAGTTTGTTCGCCCAGTTGCCAGCTACCAGCAAGCGCTTTGAGCTCTGCGCCGGAGTCGGTGATAATTACAGGTGCCTTATGCTCGGTGGTATCCTGATACCGCGGCGCGCGCATTTTGTCTTTGGCTGGCATATTGAGCCAGATCTGAAAACCATGCATACCTTGCTCGGCGTCACTGAGTGGCATTTCAGAGTGGATGACGCCGCGTCCGGTGCTCATCCATTGCACATCTCCGGCACGGATGGCCTTTTTGTTTCCCATCTGATCCTGATGCTCAAAGCCACCTTTACGAATATAGGTAAAGGTTTCAATACCACGGTGGGGATGAGGCGGAAAGCCTGCCATATAGTCGCTGCTGTTGTCTGATTTTAGTTCGTCGATCATCAAAAAGGGATCTAAACTCTTACCATCAAAGCCCGCAATACGGCTGATGTTCACGCCCGCGCCATCCTGCGTAGCCTGTGCTTTATTGGTACGAATAATCTGCATAAAAACCTCGTTGCTCGCGCTATCAGTTAAAGTTAGTCCAATGCGCTGTGTCTGCCTGATGTGATCACTTTAGCAATGCCGTTAGAAGAATGATATTTGCAAATATTGAAGGTTTTGTTCTGAAAAAAAGAATGAATGTGAGATGCGAGAGTTCACAAATGAGCCAACGACACCGTTTTAAATGCTTAAGGAACAAGTTAATATCAGGACTGGATGAAAAATAATAAAAATCTCAATAAGGATTATGACGGTGCAACCAGAACATAAGCTGGTTCAATGGGTTCTAGCGACTCGAGGATGAGTTGTGAAGAGCGCCACAGCTATGCAATACCCTAAAGTGAGGGGACCACAGAATATATTGCTCGCGCCGTATATAGCCCAGATTGAATAATAGAATCAGAGGGACACAAAAGGTTTGCCGCTTAAAAATCAGTCATTGTCTGTAATGCGCCTTGACCTGCGCAAAAAAGTGACTTTAACTTTGTGTGTTATTTGACCCACAAGGGGCAGATTGCAAGGTAGTAGGCACCCGATGAAATTTTCGTTAAACTTGAAGGTAGAGCCGTAGCTCTGTTTTAGGTGTAAGCACCTTTGAGTTTTTTGTGGCAAAGTTCCACAGCGCCCGGCTGAGCGTATATGTCAGCCTGATTAAGAGTACAAACTATGTTAGAGCAAATGCTACTGAGCAACCTGAACAATAAAGCTGAACTCAACGATGAGTCTTTCGAGTATAAAAGCATTTTTTTGAGCTCAGTTGTTCCGGACCCCACCAATGGCCGATTTTTACCGTCAATTTTCGTGAGTGATGAAGACGCTCGTCTGTTTGTAGCGCGTAAGCTGAGTAAAGCACAGCTCATTAAGCTCTATCAGGGAGAAAACCATGTTCTGATTGGTAAATCTATCATCATAAACTGTTTAAAACGCGATACTGAAGACTGGAAACGGGCTTCGCAGACCATAGATTCCATCATTGAGCTAGGCAACAACATTTCTGTGTCAGAAATGATTCAAGTACCCACTTTGTATCCATTGGAAGATGGTCGCTTTCAAATTCTCACAGGACATCGCCGCTTTTTTGCGCTGGTGTATGCCAAAGGGTATGGTGCGGCTGCGCAGTTTAAGGTTTACGATAGCAAGCCCCTGCTAACTAAGGTTAAGCAGTTTCAAGAAAATGCCAGTCGTGAGGATTTGCCTCAGTATGGAAAGTTACAGGCATTTTCTAATGCCATGACAGAGATTGAGCAGCTAAACAAGGCACGCCTGCAGTCTGGTATGTCTCGGCTCACTGTCAGGACAATAGTCCCCAAACTCGGCATTTCGATGGGGGCATATGATAACTACAACGTATTATCGCGTTACCCGGTGGTTATGTCAGCTTATGAAACTGGGTGTAGCTACTCTTTTGTCAAAATGAAACGTCTGATTTTGTCTGTGGAATCACAATATAAGGCAGATCATGACAAGTCTACCCTAAATGCCGTGGATAAACGCGCCATCTCAGATCTCATCGTGCAGCAGTTACGAGGGATCAAGAAGCGGCCTGAAAAAAGCAAAACCCCATTTATCACCACCTCGTTTGATTCACCCAGCGCACTACAAAAATTGCTGACACAGGATGTGACGCAACTGGCATGCGGTGTCGACTGGTCTGCTCTCGACTGGCAGGATAAAAAAGCGGTGTCAACGGCGCTGGCAAAGGTGATAGCCCATCTTGAGCAAGAGTAAAGACCTCAGGCGCGGGTTATCCTCTTAGGATTGTATCAGTGAAAATAGTGGCATAATGGAGATATTTTGGGGCCGTAATGACGTGCTCTTTTGTTGCGTTTTATACTATTTATTTAATTCCTACCTGTAACTTTTGGTCACTAAATAGACACTGAAACGCCGGAAAATGTGCTCCGGTATCAGTGTCTGCTGCGCTTAATTCGTGCACTTTTTGGGTAAGCTTTGCACCGTGTGTCAGGGTATAACCGGGTGTTTATTTGTGATCCGGGCATTGATGTCAGTTTTGCATTTGTGCCAACAAACCGAACGAATTGGAGATTATGACAACTAAAAGTCATTTTTTTATGGCGCTTTTATTTCACCGTCCATGAAAATAAAATCTATAAATTAATCAAGCCTATAAACGTCATAATCACTGTTAACCTGAGCGACTGGCTAAAAGCCTTGTAGCGCTTTTGAACCATTTTGAAACAATTAATTCCCTAAACCGTCATGTTATTGTCCCGATGTATGGGGTATAAATGTCCCCAATGAAGCACATTGAACAGGATCGAAACGCGTATATAGTATCGGTCTGGTTTAGGCTATGAGACACGATGTGGCGCCGCTGAAAGGGCTTTGGTGCGAGGGTTGTTAATGTTGTTGTTGAAATGTTGCTTTAAACTATACCTGTTTTGGGTAAATTTTGCGGATCAAGTGAAAAGAAGTTAAAAACTCAATTAAGTCAATAAAAATAAAGGTTTATTGATTTGGTTTATGAAATTTATAATTTTGAGAAATAAAAGTGTAGAAAAAAGATGCAGATTACATAATAATGCGTTTGCGTGAAAATTTAACACTTTGCAATACTTTTTAACATGGACTGATAAGATGAAAAATGACGCATTGACAGAACTGGGCATGAATCTGAATATTCACAATATGAATTCAGAGGCTGTAGATGTACAGCTGCTCCATCATATCTTCAAATTGGCCTATGACTTTGGTTACAAAGATGGGCGCAGCGGTGTATACGTGTGCCCGGCTTCGTCACTGCGTTCATTAAGCGGCAGCGAGCTTGACGCATAAGTCGGGCTATGAATTTATACATACCTAAATACCGCTGACTGACATTTATGCACGTCAGCGGGTAATAAACAGCAACATTAAACCAAAGAGCCGGTTGCATTTGCATGCAGGGCTTTACGATGCCAATTCACTTAATTGTGTACGCTGTTTTGTAGCGAAAAAGTGTCGCGACAACATGACAGCCCGGGTATGAGCTTGTGTTCATCGAGCCGGGTATTGAACAAGTACAGTGTGCGCTGGACTTTTCATTCAATATGGCAAAAAGATTAAGACTGATTGGACTTATGTATCACTGGTGCTGATATCACAGATTACCTGCTTTAGGGATTCTGATGCCGGTGTTTTTCTTTATCATTAATTTGATTGCAAAAGCGAAAATATGAAACAGTTCTTTTTACAGCTCAGCGAAAAAGGGATCAAACTTACTGTCGATGAACAGGGTAAGTTACTGGTCAGAGGTAAGCTCAAGGCTTTGACAGCAGATGAGAAAGATTTTCTAAAGAACAACAAACAACAGATCATCCAAGCGATTGGTCAACGCCAAAATGGCGTTACTGAGTCGCCCATTGCGGTTGCCAAAACACAGCCAGGCGAGCCGCCAGTATTGTCCTTTTCTCAGCGCCGTTTGTGGTTTATTGATCAACTGAATCGCGGCTCCAGCGAGTACAATATGCCGGTGGCTTTCGAGGTGCATGGACACCTGGATGTAGCCAAGGTGGAGCAAGCGCTGAACGCCATAGTGCAGCGTCATGAGGTGTTGAGAACGGTTTTTTATGAGTGTGATGGTGCGCCGTGTCTGCGCGTGTTAGACGATGCCAGATTGCATATCACAGTGTTAGATTTGAGTGACCAGGCCGACCCACATCAAGCTGCCAGGGCCCATCTGGAGCGCGAAGCAAGCCGCCCCTTTGATCTCAGCCAGGATCTGATGGTCAGAGCCAGCTATCTGCAATTAACGCATGATGATGCAGCATGCTGTCAGGCGCTGTTGAGTTTTAATATGCACCATATCGCGTCGGATGGCTGGTCAATGGATGTGCTGACTAAAGAGTTTTTCGCGATTTACCAATCACTTGAGCAAGGCACACCGAGTCCACTTGCCCCGCTTGCCATTCAGTACAGTGATTTTGCACATTGGCAGCAACACAGTTTTGCACAAGCAGGGCTTAAGAAGCAGCTAGAGTACTGGCAGCAACAGCTGCAACAAGTGCCGGCACTCCATCAGTTGCCTTTGGATGCCAGTCGGCCTGCTGAAAAGCAATACCGGGGTGAGTTGGTCACGTCGCAACTGAGTAGTAAGGTGGCGACCAGGTTGCTGACATTGGCCAGGGAACTGCAACTGACGCCGTTTATGCTGCTACATGCGGCACTGGCGCTGGTACTGAGTCGCCATAGCAATAGCAAAGACATTGTTATTGGTAGCCCGGTGGCTAACCGTCAGGATCCATCTCTGGCACCGTTGATCGGCTTTTTCGTCAATACCCTGGTGCTGAGGGTCAGCACAGCCCATGACACCTTACGCGATTACCTGGCACACGTCAGAGCGGTACACCTGGCTGCGCAGAGCAATCAGGATGTGCCATTTGAGCAGCTGGTCGAAGTATTAAACGTACCACGCAATAACGCCTATAGCCCGTTATTTCAGATTTTGCTGACGACAGACAATCAATTTAGTGCAGCTGCTGAGCAAGCGGAACATGTCCAGCTGGTGAGGCGTCATTGCAGGCGATGCAAGAGGTTAGCCTGACCACCAAATTTGATTTAGACATTCATATGTCGCTGAATGAGGAGGGTGTATCAGTTGGCTGGACCTACGACGTCACTTTGTTTGAACGAGCACACATCAGTCAGTTAGATCGGCACCTGGGTAACGTGTTGGGTGCGATGGCCGAGCTGGCTCACACAGAACGCTGGTCGACCAACCTGAGTGCACTCTCTATGGTGAGTGAACAAGAACAGCAGCAAGCGCTGGCGTTAACGAAGGGCGCACAGCTATCTTCTGAATGCCAAGCCGTGCATCAGTTGCTGGAATATCAGGCCCGACATAACCCGAACGCCATTGCGTTGCAGGATCACGCAACGGAGCTGACGTACGCAGAACTGAATGCCCGTGCTGATGCACTGGCGAGGCGCTTAGTGACGGAGCATGGTGTAACTGTGGGCCAGCCTGTTGCCATTGTGGCACAGCGCAGCATTGCCACTGTGTGCGCGGTTGCTGCTCTGCTCAAAGCGGGTGCAACCTATGTGCCCCTCGACCCCGAAGCCCCAGAAGAACGACTAAACTACATTGTCAGCGAGCTGTCACTCTCGTTGGTTTTATCGCAGACACAAGACACGTTTGCCGGATTACCTTGTGTACGATTGGACAACCCAGCTTTATGGCAGCCAGTAGCACAAGCGCATAGCCTGCCGGACATTGACGGCGATCACAGTGCCTATATTCTCTATACTTCCGGCTCAACTGGTCGGCCAAAAGGCGTCAACCAACGCCATAGCACTTTGGTGAACCTGAGTGCTCACCAGGCTGAAATTGACGGTATCACGCAGCCCTATCGTACTTTGCAATTTACTCCGCTGACTTTCGATGTGTCGGCTCAGGAGCTGGCCACCAGCTGGAGTACGGGTGCTTGTCTGGTGTTGATGTCACAGCAGCAGAAAGACCAGTTACAGGATCTTGCCAGCCTGGTTGCTGCGCAAGGAATAGAGCGATTGTTTGTGCCACCTGCGGTCTTTGATTTACTGGCTGAGCAGGCAAATCAAACCCCTGTCATTGACCTGACTGGACTCAGACAGGTGTTTGTTGCCGGAGATGTGTTGAAACTTACCCCCAGCATTCGTCAGTTTATGGCACAACATCCGTCTTGTGACCTCTACAACCATTATGGTCCTACTGAAACCCATGTTGCTACAACCTGTCACGTCACACAATTTGATCAGGAAGAAGCCAGCATTGGGCGGGCGATTGCTAATACCCAGTGTTTGATTTTAGACGCGGATTTAGTCCCGGTACCAACAGGCTGTGTGGGCGAGCTATATGTTGCGGGGCCAGGTGTTGCAGTGGGCTACTACAACAATGCTGAGCTGACTGATGAGCGTTTCTTTGATGCGACTAATGTTCAGATGTTGCCAGCTAATTTATCGCGCCTTTATAAAACCGGCGATTTGGTCCGCCTGACACCACAAGGTGATTTACAATACCTGGGCCGAAGCGATGAACAAATAAAAATCCGTGGATTCCGTATCGAACCTGGTGAGATAAGCGCCGTTCTGGAATCTTTTGAAGAGGTTGAGTCTGCACTGGTACTGGCAATCGGCGAGGCTGCGAGCAAGCAACTCGTTGCCTATGTACGCCCTTGTATCACGTGTGAGACAAGCGATGCGCAGCAACACTTGATTACGACACTGTTGACTGCGCTCAGGTCTGTTTTGCCTGCTTATATGGTGCCAACTGCTATCGCCTTAGTTGAGCAATGGCCACTCACTGCCAATGGTAAAATCGACCGACGTGCCTTGCCTGCGATTAAAACGGATCAGGCTCTGAGTAAGGGAGAAGCGCCCCAAACGAAGACAGAGCAGACTCTGGCCGAGATTTGGGCGCCCCTACTCTCGTGTGAGGCTGAGCAGTTAACTCGTGAAGCGGACTTCTTTGCGCTCGGTGGTCATTCGTTGTTATCGGTACGCTTGGTGTCTTTGATCCGTAGTGAGTTTGAAGTTGAAATTGCCGTCAAACAGGTTTTCTCAGCAAGTACTTTGGCAGATTTGGCTACACTGATCGAGCAAAGCAGTAAAGTATCACGACCTGTGATTGAAGCATTGCCACGCGATACGGACAGCTTTGAGTTATCTTACGCTCAGCAGCGACTGTGGTTTATCGATCAGTTCCAGGGCAGCTCTGCCCAATACAATATGCCGATGGCATTTGAGATTGAAGGGTCGTTTAACCTTGCGCTTGCGCAACAAGCACTAAGCACCATAGTGGCACGGCACGAAGTGCTGCGTACGGTTTATCAGGAAGGGCAGGCTGGACCCGTGCAGGTTATCCTAACGCCTCAGCCTGTGATTATACGCCACATTGAGCTACATCACCTGGCCGGGACTGATGCGCAACAACAGCTCGATCAACTGCTGGCCGAAGATGCCCACGCGCCATTTGATCTGGCCACTGATCTAATGTTGCGTGCCAGCTTCATCAGTTTGAATCCATCTCGTGGCGTATTGCTGCTCAATATGCATCATATCGCTTCAGACGGTTGGTCGCTAAACTTGTTCAGCAGAGAATTTTTCTCTTTATATACAGCATATCAAAATGGGTGTGATAACCCGTTAGCGCCGCTCAGTATCCAGTATGCCGATTTTGCTCAATGGCAACGCAACTGGTTACAAGGAGATGTGCTGCAACAACAACTCGACTACTGGCAAACTCAACTGAGCGATGCACCGGGTGTACATGGTATTCCACTGGATTATCCAAGGCCTGCTGAAAAAAGCTATGAAGGCGCAATGGTGTCGGGTAAAGCTTTTGCACAACTGGCTGCTCAGTTAAGCGATATGGCTGCACATTACCAGATGACACCATTTATGTTGTTGCATGCGGTGCTGGCACTGACCATCAGCCGTTACAGTAACAGCATGGATGTGGTGATAGGCACGCCAGTGGCAAACCGACTTCAGGCCGAAGTGGAGCCGCTGATTGGTTTCTTTGTCAATATTCTTGCACTGCGGGTGAACACAGAGCAGCCATCGCTGGATGCGTATCTGCAACATGTCAGAGATGTGCATCTGGACGCGCAAAGTCATCAGGACCTGCCGTTTGAGCAGCTGGTAGACGCATTACAGATCCCGCGGGGCGATGCCCATGCACCGCTGTGTCAGATCATGACGTCTTTCAATAGCGCGCAAACACAGCCCGGGTCTGAGCAAAGTACGCTCGACGGGTTGACGCTCACGCCACTGATGCAGGCCGGATGTGTGGCAAAATTCGACCTCGAAGTGGAGTTTTCACTGGGTGAAACGGCACTTCAGGTTAACTGGATTTATGACACTTCATTATTTTCACAGGCCCATATCACGCACCTGAGTGAGCACCTGATGTTGTTGCTGGAGCGTCTGGTACAAACTGAGATGACCCACAGTCTGAACAACCCGCC
The DNA here is from genome assembly GCF_015356275.1 of Pseudoalteromonas sp. PPB1. Lineage (NCBI taxonomy): Bacteria > Pseudomonadati > Pseudomonadota > Gammaproteobacteria > Alteromonadales > Pseudoalteromonadaceae > Pseudoalteromonas > Pseudoalteromonas sp. PPB1. The sequence goes on from NZ_JACEQV010000034.1 coordinate 28,893, forward strand.
CGGGCAGCTGAGTGTACTGGCGAACGAACAAAGCCAGTATCTGGTTAATGCTCTCAATGATAACTATCATGAGTATGACCGGACCTTATGTATTCATCAGGCCTTTGAGCTGCAGGTTGAGCGCAACCCGGATCATATTGCACTTGTCTATGCCGATCAGCAGCTGAGTTATGCACAGCTCAATAGCAAGGCCAATCAGCTTGCACATTACCTGCGTGAACAGGGTGCTATCACATCGGATACTTTGATTGGGGTTGCCCTGGACCGCTCACTGGAAATGATCATCGCCACTCTGGCCGTGCTTAAAGCGGGTGGCGCTTATGTGCCACTGGACCCGGCTTATCCACCGGCACGATTAAGTTATATGCTCGAAGACGCGGGGATCAGGACCATCATTAGCAGTCAGGCTATCAGTGATGCAGTTGCCCTCTCCGATTACGCGCTCATTCCGTTGGATGGCTTGCTCGATGATACCTGTTTGGGGCCGTTCAGCCATTATAGCGAAGAAAATCTGGATCATAGCGCGCTGGGACTGCTGCCCACCAGCCTGGCCTACGAGATTTATACCTCAGGCTCGACGGGTCAGCCAAAAGGGGTGTTACTTGAGCATCAGGGTATAGTCAATCTGGCGGATAACCAACGCCGTGCTTTTGCCATTACTCCGCGCAGCAGGGTACTGCATTTCGCATCAATGAGCTTTGATGCGGGCACTTGGGAATATGCCATGGCACTGCTTAATGGGGCTACGCTGGTCATAGCCAGCAGCGAACAAAGACGCTCGCCTGACGACATTACTGCACTGCTTGCACAACAGCAGATCAGCCATGTGACTTTACCTCCGGCATTTTTGGCCATGATGCCACTCGACACCTCGCTGTCATTGCAGGCATTAATTGTGGCAGGTGAAGCCTGTGAACCGGAGCTGGTCAATCAATGGTCGGCACAATATCCTTTCTTTAATGCCTATGGCCCAACGGAAGCGTCGGTATGTGCGTCATATCAGCGCCTGTACCCGGGCACACCGATCACCATAGGTAAACCACTGAACAATGTGAGCCTGTATGTTCTGGATAACCATATGGCGCTGGTGCCTCCGGGTGTAATTGGTGAGCTACATATTGGTGGTGACGGGCTGGCACGTGGTTATCATCAGCGCCCTGAGCTGAGTGCCGAGAAGTTTGTTGAAAACCCGTTTTATTATTATCCGGCTCACCGTGACAGTACCCGTTTGTACAAAACGGGTGATTTGGCCAAAATATTGCCCGATGGCAGCATTGAGTTTGTCGGTCGCCTCGATGCGCAGGTCAAAATTCGCGGTTTCCGTATTGAGCTGAGCGAAGTGGAGGCCCAGCTCAATCGCTGTGCCGTGCTGGATTCTGCCGTGGTTTTGGTGAAGCAGGCCAGTAATGGCACGGATATGCTCATCGCGTATATTCAACCGCGCGATGAAGCGCAGGACCAGACTTCCGTGATACAGGACGTTGAGCAGCATTTACATGCTCAGTTGCCGGAATATATGGTGCCGAGCCGTTTTGTGGTGGTTGCTCAGTGGCCACTCACCCCGAATGGAAAAATAGATAAAAAAGCGTTGCCAGACGTGTCTGGCGCAGACAGCGAGCAGCCTTATGTTGCTCCTGAAACGGCCACCGAACAGGCGCTGGCAGAAGTCTGGTCAGCCCTGTTAGGCATAGAAGCCAGTGAGATAAGCAGCCATGCACGATTTTTTGAGCAAGGTGGTAACTCCATTTTAGTGACCCGACTGGAAACCCAGATCCGTCACCGTTTCGCTGTTGAGTTTTCTATTAAAGAACTGTTTGCACAGCCGCAGCTTAAAGAGCAGGCATTGCACATAGATTACTTGCTCAGCCGCCAAAGTGACCCGTTGGCAGAGGATGATGCTGAGCTGGAGGAAATGGACTGGTAATAAGGTTAGTCAGGCCACAGGCCTGAGATTCAAGCACACGTTAATACATAAAATAAACAATCTGCCAGTCTGATTAATCAGGCTGGTTTTAAGTCGTAGAGGCTAAGCCGGTGTATGGGCGCGATTCAGGTATCTGAGTGGTTCCTCCGATACGGGCACAGCGCTTTTGCAGTTAAACACAGATATGAGTTAGTCAGCCATTATGGAAAATATCAAACAGCTACTCGTTGAGCTCGAGCAGGCGGGGATCCGGTTATTCTTACAGGATGGGGCATTAAAGTCCAAAGCCAAAAAAGGGGCCATCACGGTCGATATCGCAAAGCAGATCAAACAACATAAAAGTGCCATTATTGAAGCACTCGCTCAGTATACTGAAGCTTCTGTTGTGAGTCCGGTGGCGCGTCGTGAAGATCTCAGCAGTTATCCGCTGTCGTTTGCACAGCAGCGTCTGTATACGCTGGATCAAATCCAGGGCGGCTCCAGCGAATACCACATGCCGATGGTGTTCAGACTCACAGGTCAGATTGACGTTGCGCTGATTGAGCGTGTGTTCCGCGACATAGTGACTCGTCATGACGTACTCAGAGCGGTGTTTCGTCAGTCTGATCTGGGCGTGCAGCAGTCATTGCTCGACCCGCAAGATTTTTGTGTGACGCAAGAGACCCTGACTGTACAAGATGACGCGGCAGGGATTGAGCAGTTTATTAATGATGCGGCAGGGCAGCCATTTGATCTGGCGCAGGACTTTATGCTGCGGGTGCGCTTTTTAGCTTTGAGTGCGGATGATGCCGGGGTGTTGTTTATCAACATGCACCATATCGCCACCGATGGCTGGTCCATGGACATACTGATCCGGGAATTCTTCGCGCTTTACCATGCTTATGGCTATGGTCAGCCAAATCCGCTTCCCGATTTAACGATTCAGTACGCCGATTATGCTCAATGGCAGCGCGACTGGCTCCAGGGGGAGGTGCTGCAAACTCAGCTCAATTATTGGCAACAGCAACTGGCTCAGTTGCCCCGGGTGCATGCTTTGCCACTCGATTTTCCAAGGCCAGACGTCAAAGCTTACCAGGGAGAAGTGGTATCACAGCCGCTCAGTGCTGAATTGTGTCAAAAGCTGTCAGCGCTTGCCCGGCGTTATGAATTGACTCCGTTTATGCTGATCCATGGTGCGCTGGCGCTAGTCTTGTCCCGTAACAGTAATCACCATGATATTGTGATAGGCACACCGGTGGCCAACCGCCGTCAGGTTGAACTGGAGTCTCTGATCGGCTTTTTTGTCAATACCCTAATCCTGAGAGTGGACACACAGGACCAGCCACTAACGGACTACCTGACGCAATTGAGACAAGTGCATTTAGATGCTCAGTCGCATCAGGATCTGCCGTTCGAAAAACTGGTTGAGGTATTGAAAGTCCCTCGTAGTACCGCGCACAGTCCGCTGTTTCAGATCATGCTGACCACCAATTCAGACTATGGTGTGAGTGAACCGCATTCCGACACTACAGAGCTGGCAGGGTTATCCATCTCTCCCATGGCTGGCAGTGGTGCTACAACCAAGTTTGATCTGGATATTAATGCCTCAATGAGTGACGAGGGCGGTGTCATTGAGTGGACGTATGACGTGACCCTGTTTACTCGTGAACGTATCGAAACCCTGGCAAAGCACTTGGATAACACGCTGATATTCCTGGCGGAAATGGATACCGACAGGGCAGCCAATATTGCGGCTATTACCATGTTGACTGAGCTGGAGATTGAGCAGCTCAGTCAGTTTAATAATAACGCCATTGATTATCCGCAAGAGCTCTGTATTCATGAGCTGTTTGAGGCTCAGGCTGCGCAAAACCCAGAACGCGCGCCGTACAACATGGCGCGGCGTCACTGAGCTATGGCGAACTCAATGCCCGGGCAAACCAGTTGGCGCATTACCTGAGATTTGAACATCATATCAGTCCAGATTGCCCGGTGGGCGTGTGTTTGGAGCGTGGCGTAGACATGGTCGTCGCGATGCTTGCGATTCTCAAGGCGGGTGGTGCCTACGTGCCGCTTGACCCGGCGTATCCGTCAGAGCGACTGGCTTATCTGATTGAAGATGCCAGCCTGAGCGTCGTCCTGACCCAGCAAAGTCTGACTAACACGGTGGCGCTGCCGGGTGCACAAGCGGTGATGCTGGACGATTTGGTTGCCCAAGGGAGTGCTTTCACTCATTATTCCACGGCGAACATTGGCCGCAATGAAAGCGGTGTGACAGCGCAACATCTGGCTTACTTGATTTATACCTCTGGCTCTACCGGTAAACCCAAAGGGGTGATGATTGAACACCGAAACACGGTAGCCATGCTGTACTGGGCTCGGGCCGCTTTTGACGATGCGGCGCTGCGCCGGGTACTGGCTTCGACCTCGCTGAACTTTGACTTGTCGGTCTATGAAATCTTCTTACCGCTGAGCTTTGGTTTTGAAGTTGTGGTGGTTAAAAATGCCCTGACGCTGGCGGATGAGCCGCTGGACATCAGTTTAATTAACACAGTACCATCTGCGATGAAGGCGCTATTGGATGTCGGTGCATTGCCCGATAGCCTGACGACCGTCAACCTGGCCGGAGAGCCGTTAACCGCTCAGCAGGTGAATCAGATCTTCGCGGCTTTGCCAGATGCAGAAGTATGCAACCTGTATGGCCCATCGGAAGACACCACGTATTCAACCTGTGCGCGTTTCACCGGGCAACTAGCGTCCGTGCCCGACATTGGTCACGTGATAGCGAACAGCCAGGCCTATGTGTTAGGCAGCGCGATGGAGCGGCTACCTGTTGGGTGTGTCGGAGAGCTTTATCTGGGTGGTGCAGGTGTCGCGCGGGGTTATCTGAACCGACCCGATCTGACCGAGGAGCGCTTCATCGCCAATCCTTATTACCAGGCAGGTGAGCACGATAACAGCCCACGCTTGTATCGCACAGGTGACTTAGTGCGTTATCGCCAGGACGGGCGACTTGAGTTTATTGGTCGCAGCGATGATCAGGTGAAGATTCGCGGTTTCCGCATTGAGTTGGGTGAGATTGAGCATCGTCTCAATCAGCTTGAAGACATAGCATTGTCACAGGTTCTGGCGCGCACGCTGGCTGATGGTCAGCAGCAACTGGTGGCTTATGTGCAGCCCTGTCTCACATGTGAGACAGCACAGGATGAGGCGCAACAGGCAAGCTGGATAGCCGATATTAAAACGCGCCTGGGGCAACAACTGCCAGCCCATATGGTGCCAGGCTTGTTTGTGGTGATGCCACAGTGGCCACTGACGCCAAACGGCAAAATTGATAAAAAAGCCCTGCCCGCGCCCGACGCACTGCAACAAAGCAGCGCCCAATACGTTGCGCCAGAAACAGAGCTGGCCTGCTTGCTGGCAGGCTTATGGGCCGAGTTATTGGGGCTGGAGCAGGATCAGATCAGTGCCACCGCCAATTTCTTTGAGCTGGGTGGGCATTCACTGTTGATTATGCAACTGCTGGCCAAACTCCAGCAGCACAATCTTAATAGCAGCGCGCAACAGCTATTCCAGGCTAAAGACCTGGCCGCGATGGCCGCCGTTATTGATGAGGCTGATGACGCGTTTGCTATCCCTGACAATCGCATCCCGGCGCACTGTGAGGCCATCACACCTGAGATGCTGACGCTGGTAACGCTGGAACAACCTGAAATAGAGGTCATTGCAGCGGCTGTGCCTGGCGGGATGCGCAATATTCAGGATATCTATCCATTAGCACCGCTTCAGGAAGGGGTGCTGTTTGTACATACTCTCAATCCGGAGCATGACCCGTATGTCACCACTGCTAGTTTTGAGTTTGCCTCAGCAGACAAGCTGGCCGGGTTTGTGGCGCAGCTAAATTGGTTAGTGCAGCGTCATGATGTGCTGCGTACCGCAGTGTTCTGGCGAGGCCGGGAGCAGGCGATGCAGGTGGTGCTACGTGAAGCGACATTACCTGTGACTGAGCTGGCACTGAGTGGGGACGATCTCAAAGCACAGTTTGCCCGCTATGTGGCAAGCGGACCACATGGCTTTGACCTGGAATCAGCACCGCTGATCCAGCTAGTCACCAGCCCGCAAGACGAGCAGGGGCGCACCTTTGCCATGCTCAAGTTCCATCATTTGATTACGGATCATGTTTCTTTAGAGATCCTGATGAATGAACTCGAAGCTGATGATGTGCAGACACTGCCCGCGCCTTTACCGTATCGAGAATTTATCGCCCGCTCTATGGCGCAAAGCGCGCTGCTGGATACGGCCGAGTTTTTTACTGAATTACTGGGCGACATCGACACCCCAACTCTGCCGTTTGAACTGGCTCAGGTGGCAGGCGATGGCAACGCGGTGGTTGAATATACTCAGTCTTTAAGTGCCGCACAATCTGAGCTGATCCGCACCTTAAGTAAGCGTCATCAGTGCAGCCCGGCGGCTGTGTTCCATCTCGCCTGGGCTCAGGTTTTAAGTGCCTGTTGTGGCCGCGACGAAGTGGTGTTTGGCACTGTGATGTCAGGCCGGATGAATGGCATGGCTGGCATCGAGCGGATGATGGGCATGCTGATCAACACCTTACCTATTCGCGTGTCTTTAGGTCATCAGGCTGCCCATGTGGCACTGAAACAAGTCAATGATGCGTTGCGGGCGCTGCTACCCTATGAGCAGGTTTCGCTGGCCGAAGCACAAAGTTACAGCGGGATTGACGGTAATACGCCTTTGTTCAGCGCGATTCTAAATTATCGTCATTCAGCGACTCATGTAGCTCCTGAACAAGCTCAGGAACAAGCCGACCCGGGCATTGCCTTGCTTAGCACCCGTGAGCGCACCAATTATCCGTTTGATTTGTCGGTGAATGACCTGGGTGAGGGAGACAGTTTCAGTCTCGATTATCAGATTGATCAAAGTGTATCGGCAACGCGGATCGCTGCGCTGATGGAGACGGCGCTGAGTGCATTGCTCACGGCGCTGGATGAACACTCTGAGCAAGCCGTCGCAACCCTGGCTGTATTGAGCAAGCCTGAACTGACTATGCTGGATAGCTGGCAAAGTCATGATGCCGATTATCCGCGTAGTGCTTGTATTCATGACGTGTTTGAGCTGCATGCCAAAGCCACACCGGATAGTATTGCTGTGCAATTGGACAATGAGACGCTCAGTTATGCACAGCTAAACGCCAAAGCCAACCAGCTGGCGCGTTACCTGCGTGAAGCACATCAGGTGAGCGCAGGTACCCTGGTCGGATTGTGCATTGGCCGTTCGGTCGACATGCTAGTGGCTAGTTTAGCCATACTCAAAGCGGGCGGTGCCTATGTCCCACTGGACCCGAACTATCCGCAGTCGCGACTGGCGTATATGTTAGAGGACACGCAGCTGACGGTGATACTGACTGAGCAGGCACAGCAACAGACGCTGGCTTTCAGTCCGCTAAGCAAAATTGTGCTGGATGATGCACACGGCGCCTGGTCAACGCTGAGTGATGAAGATTTGCCACGCGCTGTCGGGTTGACGCCGCAATCGCTGGCATACGTGATTTATACTTCAGGCTCCACAGGCACACCTAAGGGTGTTATGACGCCCCATCGTGCAGTGAATCGTCTGGTCCATGCGCCGAACTTTATGACGCTGAACGCAGACACAGTGTTTTTGCAAAGTGCTAATATTGCCTTTGATGCCGCGACGCTGGAGATCTGGGGGCCACTATTAAATGGTGGGCGTTGTGTCTTGTATCCGGATAGCCTGATCACCCTTGAGGGACTGAATACTGTACTGAGTACGCAGGGGATCACGGCGTTGTGGCTGACCTCAGGTCTGTTTACAGAATGGAGTAAGATCTGTGGTGAGCTAGATACTGACAGGCTTGCGTTGCAAAGTGTGCTGGCCGGGGGCGATGTCCTGAACCCACAAGCGGTTAGTGCAGTGCAGCAGGCCCTGCCAGAGGTGACGGTGATTAACGGCTACGGGCCGACGGAAAACACCACCTTTACGTGCTGTTATCCAGTACCACGAGATAGCGACATCAGCGCTGGCGTGCCAATCGGGCAGGGGGTTCAGGGCGATAAATTACTGATTTTAACACCGCAAGGTCGCCGGGTGCCGCAAGGCGTGGTCGGTGAGCTGTGTGTGGGGGGAGATGGCCTGGCACTGGGTTATCTGAATCAGCCCGCGCTGAGCAAAGAGCGCTTTATTCACAACCCGTACGCTAACGAAACCGGGCAACCAGAACTGCTGTATCGCACGGGTGATTTGGTGCGCTGTAATGATGATGGGCTGATCACCTATGCCGGTCGCCTGGATGATCAAATCAAGATCCGGGGTTTCAGGGTTGAGCTGGGTGAAATCGAACGTCAGCTGGAAGCGCTGGATGATGTGACTCAGTCTCTGGTAACCATCAGAGCGCGCAGTGAAGGTGACAAACAACTGGTTGCGTATATTGAATTGAACGCCGGTTGTGAGCAGGCAGACCCTCGTACACACACGCAGGCGCTGGCAACGGCTTTAGCCGCACAACTGCCCGCGTACATGATCCCTGCGGCGTTTGTGTTGGTGCAAGAGTGGCCATTAACCCGCAATGGCAAAATTGACAGACAGGCACTGCCAGAGCCCGATTTTAGCCTGATGCAGGCCGACTATGTTGCGCCCGCCAATGAGCTGGAAGATCAGCTGGTGGCCATCTGGTCTGAGTTATTGAATCTGCCCCCTGAGCAGATCAGCACGGGCGCTAACTTTTTCGAACTGGGTGGCCATTCCCTATTGGTCATGAAGTTACTGCAGCAGCTGAATCAGCGACTTGAGATTGAGCTGCAAATTGCCGATTTATATCGCTGCGAAAACATTCAGCAAATAGCCGGGTTTATAGGCTCGGTGCAGGCCATCCACAATCAGGCCGAACCGCAGTGCGAAGACAACGATGAATTTGAGGATTTTGAGCTATGAGTGTTGAGTTGCTTTTTCAACAACTACAACAGGCGGGTGTTATTTTTCAATCTCAGGATGAAAAAATCACCCTGAAGCTGCCCAAGGAGATGGACAGCCAGCTGAAGCGTCAGCTGGCAGAGAACAAGGACGCACTCAAAGCGTTTTTGCATCAACTCTACGCCCGTAGCCATAAGCGCCCGGTGTTGACCAAAACGGCCGGTAACAGTGCGCCCTTGTCTTTTGCCCAGCAGCGCTTGTGGATGCTGAACGAACTGCATGGTGGCAGCGCGCATTACAACATGCCACAGATCTATCAGGTTGAAGGCCAGCTTGAGCCGGTGCTGGTCGAACAGGCACTGGCGCGGATCGTTGAGCGTCATGAAGTGCTGCGCACGGTGTATCAGTCGCAACAGGGACAAGCCACTCAGGTTGTTCGCGATGATGTGGCCTTTACATTAACCTGTGTCGACTTGAGTGAGCATGATGAGCAGGCAGCGCAACAGGCGCTGGATTCACTGATCCAGGACGACGCCCGGACGCCTTTTGATTTGAGTCAGGACCTGATGATCCGGGCAACCTGGGTAGACCTGGGGTTATCCGCAGATCAGACACAGGCACAGGGTTACCTGTTGCTTAACATGCATCACATTGCGTCGGATGGCTGGTCGATGGCGGTGCTCAGCCAGGAGTTTTTTGCACTCTACGCCAGCCTGGCACAAGGCAAAAGCTGTCCTCTGCCAACACTGACATTGCAATACAAAGACTACGCACAATGGCAGCGCGCCTGGCTAAATGACGAAGTGCTCGCCAGTGGGCTGGATTTCTGGCGTCGCACCTTGGCAGATATTCCAGCATTACATGGCTTGCCACTGAGCTACTCAAGGCCTGCTCATAAGGGCTATCTGGGGGGCAAGTATGATGCCTCACTGGATGCGACCGTTGCCAGTGCGCTTGGTCAGCTTAGCGAGCAACATCAGCTCAGTCCCTTTATGCTGATGCACGGAGCGTTGGCACTGACTCTGGCACGTTTTAGTGGCAGCTCGGACATCGTCATAGGCACGCCGGTTGCCAATCGCAGTGATGCACAACTCAGAGAGTTAATTGGCTTTTTCGTAAACTCCCTGGTGCTAAGAGCAAGTACAGATCATGAGACACTGGCAGACTTTTTGGCGCATATTCGTAGCGTCAATCAGCAGGCACAGTCCCATCAGGACGTACCGTTTGATCAGGTAGTTGAGGCACTGAACCTTGAGCGTAACAGTGCTCATACGCCTTTATTTCAGATAGTACTGACTACCAATTCAGACTATGGCGTTGCCGCCGAGCAAGCCTCTGGCGTGGCTTTGCCTAAGCTGAGTATGACGCCGCTGATGAGCGATGAGCCCATTTGTAAGTTTGATATAGAGCTTAACCTGAGCCTGGATGAGTCGGGTGTCACGATTAACTGGTTATACGACAAAGCCCTGTTCAGCCCTGAATTGATTGCACGGTTTAACGCGCAGCTGATGGCGGTCATCGAACGCCTGGCCAATGCCACGAGGCGTGGCGGCAATCCGCTGCTGAATGAAATCAACGCACTGCACTCGGATGAAGTGGCACAGCAAAAAGCGCTGATGGCACCAGGCGAGCTGGTTGAGGCGGCGCAATTAACCGTGACTGAGCTGTTTAGCCAAAGTGTAAACCGCGCAGCGCAGCATGTGGCGTTGGTTTGTGGTGAGCAGCAGCTGAGTTATGCTGACCTTGATCTGGCTTCTAACCGGCTGGCGCGCTATCTGGTCGCGCAAGGTCGCCAGGCACATATTGGATTATTGTTACCGCGGGGCATTGAAATGGTCGTGGCCATGCTGGCGGTGTTAAAAAGTGGCGCAACCTATGTGCCGCTGAACCCGGATTACCCGCAGTCCCGCATTGATCACATCATGGCTGATGCTAAGCTGCAGCACGTGATCACCTGTGAAGCGCACCGTGATTTAGTCAGTGGCAGTTCGGTGCAGGCGCTGGAATTGACACCTGAGCTGACGATTGCCGGGTGTGATGAATTTGCGCGTTTTGGTTCTGCCCCCGTTACAACATCTCAGCCCGAACCACAAAGCGCTGCTTATGTGATTTATACCTCAGGCTCGACGGGCTTGCCTAAAGGCGTTGTGGTGCCGCATCGGGCTATCAGCCGTTTGGTGATGTCGCCAAACTTTATGACGCTGGATCAGGATACGGTCTTTTTACAAGCCGCAAACGTGGCCTTCGATGCGGCCACATTGGAGATCTGGGGCCCGTTGCTCAATGGCGGGCGTTGCGTGCTTTATCCAGAAGCGCACATCACACTGGAGACGCTGGATCAGGTCATTGAAACTCAGCAGGTCAATGCCATGTGGCTGACTGCCGGGCTATTCAGTGAGTGGAGCAAAACATGTGGTGACGCGCCTGAGCGCTTGCGTACTTTGCGCACGGTGCTGGCCGGGGGCGATGTGCTGGAGCCTCAGGCGGTGGCCCGGGTGCAGAAGGCGTTACCTGACGTACAAGTGGTCAATGGCTACGGGCCTACGGAAAACACCACCTTTACCTGTTGCTATCCGGTGCCTGCCGACTTTGACCCGGCAACTGCCGTACCGATTGGCCGGGCACTGCAGGGTGACAGTGTGATGGTGCTGAACGGCAATGAATTGGTGCCGCAGGGCTGTGTCGGGGAGTTGTGTGTCAGTGGTCCCGGACTGGCGCTGGGCTACTTGAACTTAGCAACGCTGAGCGAAGAGAAGTTTACCGCTAACCCGTTTTACGATGAGGCTCAGCCAGCGGCCTATCAGCGTCTTTATCGCACTGGTGATTTAGTGCGCATGCGTGGCGATGGCGTGGTTGAATACATTGGCCGTACTGACGATCAGGTTAAGATCCGGGGTTTCCGGGTTGAGCTGGGCGAAATTGAGCAGCATATCTCACAGCTTGAAGAGGTCGCCAGCGCGCTGGTGGTTGTTAAAGGAGACACCCACAAGCGGCTGGTGGCTTATGCAGAATTGACGGCCGCGGCGCGCGAGAATGGCAGTACTGACAGCATTCAGTTAAGTCAGACTCTGGCACGCACTTTACCTGGCTATATGGTCCCGGACGCGCTGGTGTTGGTGACACACTGGCCATTGACTGGTAACGGTAAAATAGACCGCCGTGCGCTGCCTGAGCCCGACGTTATTGATGCGCAAGCTGCGTACACCGCGCCTGTCAGTGCCGCTGAGCAGGTTATGGTGGAAGTATGCGCTGAGTTGCTTGAGCGCGACCCGGCGCAGCTCAGTACTTCGGCTAACTTCTTTGCGCTGGGTGGCCATTCGCTGTTGGTGATCCAGCTGATAGCGCAGCTCAAAGCACGCGGTTATCAGGTTGACAGTCAGGCGTTATTCACCAGCAGTAGCCTGGCCGAGATGGCGAGCTTACTCGCAGCAGACACCGGGCAGGGGTTTGTGGTACCCGAAAACCCGATCAAACCGGACTGCACGGAATTGACGCCTGAGTTGCTGAATCTGATCACATTGGCGCAAGATGAGATAGATGAGATCACAGCACAAGTACCGGGCGGGGCCGCAAACATCCAGGATGTATATCCGCTTGCGCCGTTGCAGCAGGGGATCCTGGCAATGCATACTCTGAGCGATGGTCGCGACCCTTATGTGACGACCATGGCTTTTTCTTTCTCACAGCCAGAATTATTAACATTGCTGGAAGCACAGCTTAATACCCTGATTGCCCGCCACGATGTATTGCGCACTGCGATTTTATGGCGCGGCCGCACAGAGCCGGTTCAGGTGGTATTGAGAGCTGCGCAAATTGCCGCGCAATGGCTGCCAGTTAAAGTCGGGCAGGACGTGCAAACCGTATTCGAGAATTACGTCGCACAGGGTGCACACCGCCTTGAGCTTGAATCTGCCCCTATGATGCAGTTGCAGGCCATGGAGGATAAGCAAACGCAGCAAATTTATGCGGTGCTTAAGGTGCATCACCTGCTGATTGACCACGTATCGTTGGACATTCTGATGGCAGAGCTGGCCCAGATTGAAAGCGAGGGAGCAGCCAGTTTGCCTGCTGTCACGTCGTATCGCCACTTCATTGCCCGGGTGCTGCATGACCAACAACATCATGACAGTCAGCAGTACTTTAGAGCTCAACTGGGGGATTTTGATCAGCCGGCTTATCCGTTCGGGCTCAGTGAAGTAAACGGGGATGGTGCCCACATTGATGAGTTTAAACAGCGTATCCCGGCTGAGCTTGCACGCCGGGCCAGGCATTATGCAAAAAGTCAGGCGATGAGCCCGGCGGCGTTATTTCATCTGGCCTGGGGCCGGGTGGTTGCTGCCTGCGCGGGTCAGCAAGATGTGGTGTTTGGCACTGTGTTATCTGGTCGGATGCAAGGTGGTCCTGAGATGGCACAGATGCTGGGTATGATGATTAATACTTTGCCGATCCGTGTGACACTGGACCAGCGCTCCGCACGGGATGCCCTGCACAACGTGCATGCTGCCCTTCAGGCGTTGCTGCCACATGAGCAGGCTCCGCTCTCTGATGCCATGCAGGCTTCGGGCGTCGAAGGCAATATGCCCCTGTTCAGCGCAGTACTCAATTATCGTCATTCTCACGACGTCAGTGCGCCAGACGAGCAGGCGGAGCTGAAACTCTTGGGTGTGAAAGAGCGCACTAACTACCCGTGTGTGATGTCGGTCGATGACCTTGGCAGTGATTTTTCCCTGACGCTGCAAGTGGACAGCAGTGTTCATGGTAAGCGAATTAATGATTATCTGGTCACAGCACTGGCTCAGTTGCTGGAGATGCTTGAAAGTGACTCACCGCAGCCGGTTGCCTCCTTGAGGGTGTTGCCAGATGACGAGCAGCATCGTTATCTGAGTGAGTGGAATGATACAGAGCAAAACTATGCGCGCGACGTGTGTGTACATCAGTTATTTGAGCAGCAGGTCGCAGCGACACCGGGCAACATTGCATTGCGTTTTGAGGCCCAGACCCTCACTTATACCGCGCTCAATAGCAAGGCCAATCAGCTGGCGCATTATTTGCGAGACACCCATGGTGTAGGGCCGGATTCACTGGTTGGCTTGTGTGTGGAGCGCTCCTTTGAAATGGTGATTGGTATTTGGGGTATTCTCAAGGCGGGTGGTGCTTATGTCCCGCTGGACCCAGAGCTACCTGCGGCACGACTCAACTATCTGGTTGAGAATGCCCGTGCTGATGTGGTGCTCAGCACCCGCGCTGTGGCCAATCGTGTCGAACTGGGTGAGGCCGAGGTTGTGGCACTGGATGGGTTTGATTTTGATGCCTATGACGAAAACAATATCCCGGCGAGCGACATCGGACTTACGGCGCAGCATCTGGCCTATATGATCTATACCTCAGGCTCAACAGGCAAACCCAAAGGCGTGCTACTGGAGCATCAGGCGCTGCACAACCGCATCGACTGGATGGACACGGAATATGGCTGCGATACTTCAGACAAAATCCTGCAAAAGACGCCCTACAGCTTTGATGTCTCGGTCTGGGAGTTTGTCTGGCCGATGCTCAAAGGTGCTGAGCTGGTGATTGCCAAACCGGGTGGGCACAAAGACCCTACCTATCTGAGCGAGCTGATCACAGCCACAGGTGTGACTAAGCTGCACTTTGTGCCTTCTATGTTAGGTGTGATGTTGGAGCACGGTGATCTGAGCCGCTGCACTTCAATACAGCAGGTGTTCTGTAGTGGCGAGGCATTGCAGATAAGCCATGTTGAGCAATTTAAGGTGTGTTTACCAACGGCACAACTGCACAATCTGTATGGGCCAACGGAGGCAGCCATCGATGTTAGCTATTGGGATTGTGCGCAACCTCATGGCAGCAGTGTGCCCATTGGTAAGCCGATTCAGAATATTCAGTTACTGGTGCTCGATGAAGCGCTTAATCTGTTGCCCCAGGGAGCGTGTGGCGAGTTGCATATTGGCGGTGAGGGCCTGGCACGTGGCTATCTCAATCGCCCCGAGCTGACTGAAGAGCGTTTCATTACCAACCCATTTTTTAATGCCAGCGCTGCGAACAGCAGCCCGCGCCTGTACAAAACCGGTGATTTAGTGCGCTATCGTGAGGACGGCAACATTGAATATATGGGTAGGATGGACCATCAGGTGAAGATCCGTGGCTTGCGTATTGAGCTGGGTGAAATTGAGTTTTATATCGGTGAGCACAGCGACGTAGATTCTGCGCTGGTTATGGCCCTGACGGATGAGCATGGCAATCAACGGCTGGTGGCGTATGTGAAGCCTTTACAGGCGTGTGATGAGCTGGCATTAGTTGCAGCCATCAAAACACAGCTCAGTGAGGCACTGGCCGAGTACATGGTGCCCGACAGCTTTATGTTTGTCAGCCAGTGGCCGCAAACACCAAACGGGAAGATTGACCGCAAGGCATTACCAGTACCAGAATTGACGGGACTGGCTGGTGCCTATGAAGCGCCACAGAGTGACACCGAAGTGATGCTCGCTCAGGTCTGGGCCGATGTACTCAAGCTGCCAGCCGAGCAGATCAGCCGCGATGCTAATTTCTTTGCACTGGGTGGCCATTCACTGCTGGTGATGAAGCTGGTGCAGAACATTGACCAGATTTTCAAAACTCACGGTATCGCCATCAACAAAGTAGTTGAGCGGCCCATACTCAGCGCCATGGCGCAGCTAATCGAAGATCACAATGACCATGAATGGCAGGCTATTCGCCCTGTGTTATCACTGGACTTTGACCCGGCTGCAACGATATATCTGGCCCCAGGTGCGGGCATGACCAGTGGTGGCTATATGGATCTGGCGCGGGCATTACCTCAGGTACAGATCATGAGTCTGGAGCCGGTGGGAATGAGCGAGCAGGACCCGGATATCGACAGTTGGGATGCACTCATCAATTGCTACGCCGACGCCATTATCAGCGAGCGCACAGCGCGTGGTGCTCAGAATGAGCTTGCGGTTCTGATGGGCCATAGTTCAGGCGGGGCAGTGGCATTTGCAACGGCACTCAGGCTGGAGTCATTAGGGTGTCAAACACAGCTGCTACTGTGTGAGTGTTTAGTGGCAACCGATGATCAGGCACAGTTCGAAATCAGCGATGCTGAAAAGCAGGAACTCATGCTGTCGTATGCTAGAGAGTTGAAACCTGAAGACAGCGAGGAGCAATTGCTTTCCTGGCTTAGTCTGGCGATGACACAGCGGTTGTTCAATGTTTATTTCCAGCAGGTTGACTGGTCACGGCGTTATCAGCCTGACGCGAGCCTCAAAGGTGCAGTCAGTATGATCAGTACCCCTGAACTGGGAGACGCGTATTGGGCGCAAAAGCAGGCACAGTTGCAGGCACATGTAAGTACACAAATCACGACCATCAACACTCAGGGCAAACACGTCACTATGGTGAAAAGTCCTTATGTTAGTGGTCTGGCAGACAAACTCATGACGCTACTGGCATGAGTTAACAGCACGAAAAACCGGGCTCTTTGACCCAAACAGGCAGGCTGAGGCAACAGTGCCTCAGCCTGAGTAATACCCATTTTAGTTTTAAGTAACCATTACAAGGCTGTTTTATGTTATATCGGCTAGTTTTATCTCATAAGAAACTCCTCATCCTTGCCACTTTGTTGAGCGTGGTCAGTGCATTATCTGGCATTGGCATCATCTCACTGGTCAATGCTGAGATAGAAAATGTGTCTAATCCCGACTCGGATGTGATCCGGGGGCTGACCATCTTTTTCGCTGCGTTGGCGGGATTTCTAACCTTCAGTGTGATTTCTCAGTACATACTGACGAAGTTGTCTGTTCAAATCATGGTGAGTATTCGGGAGAATTTGGTACAGCGGGTCTTATCGACCAGTTATGAGCAGATTGAACGCGTTGGTGGTCACCGTATTTTCGCGACTCTGACCAAAGATATTGAGTCACTCACTGCCACACTGAGTGCTGTGCCACATGTCGCTTATAACCTGGCAACGGTACTGCTGTGCTTTGCTTACATGGCCTATCAGTCGTGGCAGTTGTTTTTATTTGTCGGTGGCGTTTTGTTGCTGGCTATGGTGGTTGCCCAGTTGTTGATGGGGTTAGGCATACAACGTTTCCAGGCGGTGCGTGAGCTGGATGACAGCTTATTTAAGAACTTTCGCGCGCTGATCGACGGTGGTAAAGAGCTGAACATCAACTTCAATCGTAAGCGCTTTTTTTACAAGGATGTGGTGACACCAAACATTCAGGAGATTAAAAAGTCGACGATATCAGCGCATATTGTTTTCATCATTCTGAGCAACTGGACCAATTTAATCTTATTCCTGGCGCTGGGGTCTGTGGTCTTTATGTCACAGTTATTCTTAAGTGGTATCGCCACGGCCGTGGTAGTGAGCTTTGTTTTGACCCTGGTGTATGTAATAGGGCCGTTGACAGTATTGATCAACACTTACTCTGTGGTTGCCGAAGGCATAGTGTCGAGCCAGAAAATTGAAAAGCTGCAACTGTCCGAGGAGATCCTGACCGACCAGCTGGATAACACATTGCATCCGGAACATAACTGGCAAACCCTTGACATTGAAGCCATTGAGTATGAATACCGTCGGGATGACAGCGACGACTATCATTTTTCCATTGGGCCAATTAGTACACAGATCCAGCGTGGTGAAATTGTCTTTTTGATCGGCGGTAATGGCTGCGGTAAATCAACCTTCGCTAAAGTGTTGTGTGGCTTATATACGCCAACTCAGGGCAGTATCCGCCTCGATGGTCGCGATGCTGCACATGCAATGGATTGGTATCGCTGTCACTTTAGCACCATTTTTTCTGACTTTTATCTGTTTGAACAAGTGATCGATGCCAACGGTATGCTGGCAGATGATGACAAGATTCGTCAGTACCTGAGCAAGCTTAAACTGGATCAGAAAGTCACGGTAGAAAAGGGGATTTTATCCACCACAGAACTGTCTCAGGGTCAGAAAAAGCGCCTGGGTCTGTTGTTGTCTTATATGGAAGATACGCCACTGTATATCTTTGATGAATGGGCCGCTGATCAAGACCCTTACTTCAGAAACTTCTTTTATCGTGAACTGTTACCCGAGCTGAAATCGTTGGGTAAAACCGTGTTTGTGATTAGCCATGACGAGCATTACTTCTCACTGTCAGACCGGATCCTCAAATTTGAAGCCGGTCAGATGGAAGACGTATCGACGTCATTCTCAGCGACAGCGCCAGTGACCGAGCGCCAGCCAGCAGCTCTGGCTTAATCGTCTGACAGGCGGGCTTTTGGCCCGCCACGTTTCGTTGCCTTCGGGCGAGGCTCAAAGGCATTGCCTTAGGGCCAGAGTATTATCAAGGTTCCCGCACAGAGGGGCCAGTGAGTATGGATAGACCAATCATGAGTAATAGACGTTATCCCCTGACATCATCCCAGCAACCTGTCTGGATGGAACAAGTATTCAAAAGAGAGTCCCCGCTGTATAACGTTGGGGGTCGGTTTGTGTTGACGGGGGCCTTGGACCCGGTACGCTTTAAACATGCACTGGATCACGTTGTGGCACATACCGACGCCTATCGGATCAATCTGGTGCTGGAAGATACACAGCCGTCGCAAATTATCAATGATGATCTGGAACTGGACTGGAAGTGTATTGACTTAAGTGGCTACCCGGATGCGCATCAGCGTGCGGCAGACTACTGTCAAAATCAAATGTCTACGCCCATTGATATTTATGGTCCTTGTTTATGGCGTATTCACTGGTTAAAAATCTCCGAGCAAGAAAGTGCCATGTGCATGGTGTTCCATCATTTGATAGTGGATGGCATCGCGGGCAGTTTATTTATTGAATACCTCAGCGAAACGTATCTGGCAATGGATGGACAAGGTCGCTTTCTCAGAGAGGTTCCTGAGCGTCCACTCTATAGTGAATTTATTGAAAAAGACCTGGCTTACCGGCAGAGCAGCCGGTTCGAAAAAGACCAGGCTTTTTGGCAGGAAAAGTTTGCTACTTTACCCGAACCATTGTTGCTGAAGAAAACGAATCAGTTTGATGATCAGCCATTCGCGCGCCGCGAATACGAATTTACGCAGCAACAATACAATCAAATAGGGGCTGTTGCCGCACGGTATGGCTGTTCAGCTACGCACTTTTTCACAACTCTGATCGCCGTCTATTTTTCACAGATGAACGATAAACGTGATCTGGTCCATATCGGTATGCCGGTGCACAATCGTAGCTCAGCCAAGCTACGTCAGACTATTGGCATGATGGCGTCAGTGATCCCCGTTGGTGTGGCATTTTCTCGTACTGATAGTTTCGCCGATACCTTCAAATCGGTCGCTGCCGAGCTCAAACGCAGCTACAAATATCAGAAATATCCGCTGCACGAAATCATTCGTGACCTCAGACCGCTGAATGACGGCGAAGGCCAGCTGTTCGATATTCAGCTGTCTGTAGAAGAGCATCCTTCGGATACCCAGTTTGGCGAAGTGACTAGCCATAAGGCCGTACTGAACAGCGGATTCGGCTCATATCCTTTGTCTATTTATGTGCGCAGTCATGATAATATTAATAACGTTCATGTCGAGTTTAATTTTGATCGTAATTTCTTCAATGACGATGAAATAGATAGCCATGTCAGCCGTCTGACTACCATGATTGCAGATGTTGTGACCAATCCAACCATGCTGATTGGTGATTACACATTGGCAACCGAGCAGGAAATCGAGCAGCAGCTGTTTGATTGGAACGGCAACCAGACCGACTATGCCTCTCAGCTGACTATCCAGCAGGTATTTGAGCAACAAGTTGCTGTCGCCCCTGAGCAGTCAGCCCTGGTGTTTGGAGACACATCACTGAGCTATCAGGCGCTGAATGAACGAGCCAATCAACTGGCCCATTACCTGGTGCACCAGGGAGTGATGCCGGGCAGCTATGTGGGTGTCTGCATTAACCGGTCACTTGAGATGATGATCGCGATCCTTGCCACGTTGAAAGCGGGCGGGGTGTATGTACCACTGGACCCCAATTATCCGGCAGACCGTCTTGCTTATATGATGGAAGACTCTGCGGTGAGCGTGATCCTCACTAATTCCCGCTGTCGAGAGTCGGTGGCGTTTGCCGCTGACAAAGTGATTTCGCTGGAAAATGTAGCTGCTGAACCAAAGGCTTGCGAATGGGCACAGTTTAGCCAGAGCAACCTCAGTACAGAGATACAGCAACACAGCGATGAACTGGCCTACCTGATTTATACCTCGGGCTCGACGGGTAAACCGAAAGGCGTGATGTGTACTCATCAGGGGATCGTCAATCTGGCGCAAAACCAGCAAGACAGATTCGCTATCACGGCACAAAGCCGGGTCTTACATTATGCCTCGATCAGTTTTGATGCAGGCACCTGGGACTGGGTGATGGCGCTGCTAAACGGGGCGACTTTAGTGATCAGCAGTGATGAAGCGCGCCTTGAGCCAGCAAAGGTGGCTGATTTATTTGTCCAACAGCAGATCACTCATGTGACTTTACCGCCGGCATTTCTGGCGACCATGGAATGCCGTGATGACTATGCGCTTCAGTGCCTTATTGTGGCTGGAGAGGCCTGCGAGCAGGAACTGATGGACTTATGGTCTGCCCGTTATGGATTCTATAATGCGTATGGTCCTTCAGAGGCGTCAGTCTGTGCCACGGTTTGCAAGTTGTCGCCCGGCAACCCTATTCGTATCGGCAAAGCGCTCGACAATGTGTCTTTGTTTGTTCTGGATGAATATCAAAAAATGCTGCCGATTGGCTCTATTGGTGAGTTGTACATCGGCGGTGCCGGGCTGGCTCAGGGCTATCTGAATCGTCCTGAATTGAGCCAGGATAAGTTTGTAGTCAACCCATTTTACCAACAAAATCAGAAGACTGGAGAGCGTTTGTATCGCAGTGGCGATCTGGTTCGTTACTTACCAAACGGTGAGCTGGAGTTCGTTGGCCGCGCCGATGATCAGGTGAAGGTGCGAGGTTTTCGTGTCGAGCTGGGTGAGATTGAGCATGGCCTGAATAAACTGTCGGCGGTGCACTCTTGTGTGGTACTGGCGAAGCGTCAGGGTGGCACGAATCAACTACTGGCTTGTGTTATCCCGGAGCAACCAGTGACAGGATCAGAACAGGCTGAATTTGTTTTTGCTCTGCAACGGGAACTTGAGCAAGAGCTGCCAGCACACATGGTGCCAGGTCATTTTACTTTACTAACCCAGTGGCCACTGACCCCAAACGGAAAAATCGATAAGAAAGCACTGCTGGCCAGCACAACCATCGCTTTGCAGGGAGAATATCTGGCGCCGCAAACCGACACGGAAGTTACGCTGGCTGCTCTGTGGTCTGAGTTACTCAAAGTAGACGAGGTGAGCGCGACTGCGAACTTCTTCCAACTTGGGGGACATTCACTGTTATTGATGCAGTTGGCCAGTCAGCTTCAGGGTCTGGGCTGGCAAGCGCGGGTGCATGATTTGTTTGCCACTGCGTCGCTTCGGGAGATGGCTGAACTGCTTGATAAGCAGGGCAAACAGTCTCAGGCCTTTACTGTGCCTGTTAACGCTATCCCGGCAGACTGTGCGCGGGTGACCCCCGAGATGCTAAATCTGGTCGAGCTGAATCAGCAGGAAATTGACGAAATTGCGGCAAAAATTCCGGGTGAACATAGTAATATTGCTGACATTTATCCTTTAGCGCCCCTTCAGGAAGGGGTGCTATTTGTGCACACCCTGAATACGCATTCAGACCCTTATGTCACGACTGCGGCATTTGAGTTTCAAGGAGCCAAGCAGTTAGCGAATTTCCAGCGGGCATTGCAACATATGGTTGCGACTCACGATGTGCTGCGTACGGCAGTGATGTGGCGCGAGCGCGAAACGGCGTTGCAGGTCGTACTGCGAGAGGCACAGTTAAGTGTGTCACATTTGGTGTTCGATACTGAGCAACCGGTTAAAATGGCTTTTGAAGCCTACGTAGCGGAGCATCCGCATACATTAGATCTGGAAGCGGCTCCATTGATCAAGCTGGCGATCACGGAGGCCGATGAGCAGGGCAAGCACTATGCATTGCTGACTTTCCACCACTTGACGACCGACCATGTATCACTGGACATTTTAGTTTCTCAGTTACAGCAACTATGTGATGAGCCTGATAGCGCACTGCCTGCGCCTTTGCCTTATCGTGCCTTTATTGCCCATACCCTGGAGCACAATCGTAATCTGGATGTTGCCGGGTTCTTTTCGGCGCAGCTGAGCGACATAGAAACCCCCACCTTGCCCTTTGATTTGAGTGAAGTGACTGGCAATGGTGAGACTATCGTTGATCATCATGACACATTACCGGCTGAGCTGAGTGAGGCAATCCGTACCCTGGCACGGCGTGAAAGATTGAGTCCGGCAGCCCTGTTCCACCTGGCCTGGGCACAGGTGATTGCGGCCTGTTGTGGCACGCAGGATGTGGTGTTTGGCAGTGTTATGTCGGGTCGGATGAATGGTCTGGCGGGTATTGAGAGCATGATGGGGATGATGATAAACACTCTGCCATTGCGTGTTTCTCTGGATGATGCCCCGGTGCTGGCGCAACTTAAGCGAGTTGATCAGAGCCTTAAAGCATTGCTGCCCTATGAGCAGGTATCGCTCGCTGAAGCACAAAAATATAGCGGTCTTGCCAGCGGTGCAACGCTGTTTAGCGCCATGCTGAACTACCGTCATTCTGCGACACAGGATGATATGACCGCGCTGCAGCAGGATAATGCTGTCTGGACTTTGCTGAGTGCCAAAGAGCGCACCAACTACCCATTCGGTTTGTCAGTTAACGACCTGGGACAAGGTTTCTCGCTTGAGTATCAAATCGATCAGCAGGTCGAAGTACAGCAGGTTGCA
Organism: Pseudoalteromonas sp. PPB1; assembly: GCF_015356275.1. Taxonomy (NCBI): domain Bacteria; kingdom Pseudomonadati; phylum Pseudomonadota; class Gammaproteobacteria; order Alteromonadales; family Pseudoalteromonadaceae; genus Pseudoalteromonas; species Pseudoalteromonas sp. PPB1. The sequence goes on from NZ_JACEQV010000034.1 coordinate 51,631, forward strand.
GCTTATCTCACCAACGCGCTGACGCAGCTTGTGACAGCATTAGAAGAAACACCAGATCAGCCCGTCTCTTACAGCGTGCTGCCTGAGCTGGCACAGCAACATCAGTTGGTGCAGTGGCAGGCGAGTGCGCCCTGGTATCGCAGCGACATGCAGATCCAAAAGTTGTTTGAAGCACAGGCCGCAGCAACGCCGGACGCCATTGCGCTACAACTCAATGAGCAGACACTCAGCTATGGTGAGCTGAATGCTCAGGCAAACCAACTAGCACATTACTTACGTGAGCAACATAAGGTTGCTGATGGCACTTTAGTAGGCTTGTGTATTGGTCGCTCCATTCAGATGGTGGTTGCCACTTTGGCGATACTGAAAGCCGGTGGTGCCTATTTGCCGTTAGAGCCTAATTACCCTCAGTCCCGTCTGGAGTTCATGCTGTCGGACAGCGGTGCACAGGTGATATTGACGGAGCAGGCGCTAAGTGAGCGACTGGCATTTAGCGATGCCGAATTACTGGCTGTGGACACCCATAGTGCACGTTTTGCGCAGTATGGTACTGATAATCCGCTGTATGCCAATACTCAATCGCCAGAGTCTCTGGCGTATATCATTTACACGTCAGGCTCAACGGGTAATCCTAAAGGGGTAATGACACCACACCGCGCGGTCGTACGCCTGGTGGATAACCCTGACTTTATTCAGCTCGGTGGTGAGACAGCCTTCTTACAATGTGCCAACATTGCCTTTGATGCTGCGACCATAGAAATTTGGGGACCGCTACTTAACGGCGGTCGCTGTGTGCTGTTCCCGGATGAGTTTTTAACCGTGTCTCGTCTGGACGAGGTGATTTTTGAGCAGCAGATCACTGATATGTTCCTGACAACCGGGTTGTTTGATGAATGGAGCCGTACCGGCGTTACCCAGGATTCATTGCGTTGCGTGTTGTCTGGCGGTGAGGCTGCTCGTCTTAATAGCTGGGAAAAGGCACTGAGCAGCAACCCAGATTGTCGGTTTGTTCATGTCTATGGACCGACAGAAAACACCACCTTTTCGACCTGGTATGCGGTTAACAACGACGATATCGCGCGAGGCGTGTTGCCGATTGGCCGCGGAATTTGTGGAGACCGTTGTTATATCTTGTCTGCACAACAGCAACTTCTGCCTGTTGGATCTGTTGGCGAACTTTACCTCGGTGGTGATGGACTGGCGCTGGGATATCTCAACCTGGCTGAGCTTAGTGCTGAGCGTTTCATTGAAAACCCTTTTGCCGGGCGTGAGGGACAGCCTCAGCGCTTATATCGATCTGGCGACCTGGTGCGTTATGATGAACAGGGCGAGATTGTGTATGTCGGACGAGTAGACGACCAGATTAAGATCCGGGGTTTCCGCGTAGAGTTGGGTGAAATCGAGCACACGCTGAATGCGCTGGAGCAGGTTGAGCAGGCACTAGTCGTTGCCCGCAAAGATCTTAGTAACAATGCCATGATAGTGGCCTATGTCGAGCCTGCGGTTCAGGTGCCTGAAGACCAGACGCTGAGTCACTGGTTAAGTGAGGCGCTGGGTGATAGTTTACCGGCTTACATGGTTCCCGGCGCATTTGTGGCTATGATGCAGTGGCCTTTGAATGCGAATGGTAAAATTGATAAGCGTGCGCTGCCAGAGCCTGATATGGCCGCAGGACAGGGCCAGTACGAGGCACCACAGGGCGATATTGAATGCCTGCTGAGTGAGATTTGGTCACAGCTACTTGGTATTGAAACAAGCAAAGTCAGTCGTACCGCGAACTTCTTTGAGTTGGGCGGCCACTCCTTGTTGGTCATGAAGATCCATGCCCGCCTTAAACAGGCCGGGTATACGGCAGAAGCGGCGGCTATCTTTAAAGCCCAGACGCTGGCCGAAATGGCCTCAACTGTCAGTACGCTGGAAGCACAGCATAGCTGGCAAGTGCCCGCAAATGGCATAACGGCTGACACCACAGCCATTACACCTGAGATGTTACCTTTGATCAGCCTGAGTCAAAGCGATATTGATACCTTGTCTGAGCAGGTGCCGGGTGGCATGGCAAATATTCAGGATATTTACCCGCTGGCACCACTGCAGGAAGGCATTTTATTTGCACACTCCTTGCAGCAGGAGTTTGACCCGTATGTGATTTCTGCGGCACTGACCTTTGCAGATGAGGCAAAGTTTGAGTCTTTCGTTGCGGCTCTGGAGCAGGTCGTTGCTCGTCATGATATTTTGCGCAGTGTGATCCTCTGGCGCGGCCGTGAACAGGCGGTGCAGGTGGTGCAGCGCGAGGTGGGCAGTCTGGTTGAGTGGCTGGACTTCGGTGCTGAGCAAGATGTGCTGGCCGCATTTAATGAGTTCGTTGAGCATGGTAATCATAAAATCGATGTAGAGCAGGCACCGCTGGTACGCATGCAGGTTATTCGGGATGAGCACAGTGGTAAAGTGCATGCTTTGTTTAAACATCACCACCTGATCACTGACCATGTGTCGGTTGAATTGATCCTGGAAGAGCTGGCCATGTGTGTGGCGGGCGAGCAGGCCAGTTTACCGCCACAAGTACCGTATCGCGAATTCGTTGCCAAATCACAACACATTGCCAACACCCTCGACAGTGCGGCATTTTTCTCGGCGCGTCTGGGAGATGTTGATACGCCAACTTTACCTTTTGGCCTGGCAGATACGCTGGGTGATGGGTCGAATTCGCAGGAGCTCAGCTATGCGCTGGCAGCAGAGCAGGGTGAACGTATTCGTCAGCTGTCGCGGCAGTTACAAATGGGTCCGGCGGTGTTGTTCCATGCTGCCTGGGCACAGGTGCTGAGCCACTGCTGTAATATGCAGGATGTGGTATTTGGTACTGTATTGTCCGGGCGTATGAGTGGTGAAGCGGGCGTAGAACGCATGCTGGGTATGCTGATCAATACCTTGCCGGTGCGCGTACAGCTGGCCAATGTAGATGCCAGAGCCTTACTGACTCAGGTACATGATCAGCTGCAGGGATTGATCCCTTACGAGCAGGTGGCACTGGCCGAAGCGCAGCGCCACTCTCAGGTTGATGCCAGTTCGCCCTTGTTCAGCACCACGCTGAATTTCCGCCACTCTGAAAACCTCGATGAGCAACAAAGCTTCCTTTATGACATTGCTGCAGTACGTGAACGCAGCAACTATCCGCTGGATCTGTCGGTCAATGACTTTGGTGATGAGTTCACCCTCGACTTCCAGGCTGATGCGCGCGTTCCATTGGCGCTGGTGGCTGATCTGATGAATACTGCCATCGATAACTTATTGCACCACGCAATGCGAGATTCCGAAGAATCACCGGCTCAGTGGACAGCGTACTCTGCCGAGCAGCGCCAGGCGTTACTGAGTGCACAGCAAGGGCCGGCTGTGGCCTTACCACAAGCTTCGGTACACCAACTGTTTGAGCAACAGGCCGCGAAAACCATGGGCCGTGTTGCTGTCAGCTATGATGATGACATTCTGACTTATCATCTGCTTAATGAACGCGCCAATCAGCTGGCACACTATTTACGGGCTGAGCATCAGGTGGGCCCGGATACGCTGGTGGGTCTGTGTGTTGGCCGCTCGCTGGAAATGATGGTGGCGGTGCTGGCCATCCTTAAAGCCGGTGGGGCCTATGTGCCGCTGGATCCGGATTATCCGCAGGAACGTCTGGCTTACATGGTCGAAGACACCGGCTTGTCTGTGGTACTGACCCAGCAAAAAGTTGCCGGGATCCTGAACGATTTTAACGTCACGGCTGTGCTGCTGGATAACGCCAGCCAGTTTGCAAACTATCCAATCAGCAACCCGGATGTGGCGCTGGCCCCGGATAATCTGGCCTATGTGATGTACACCTCGGGCTCAACAGGTAACCCCAAAGGCGTGATGATAAGTCATCATAACCTGATCAACTTTGCCGCTAACTGTGAGCAACGCTACGAAATCACCGAAGCCGACAACGTGTTGCAGTTCTCTACTATGAACTTCGATATTTTCGTCGAAGAATGGCTGGCGACATTGACGCAGGGCGCCACCCTGGTGCTGCGGGATGAAGACGTGTCGCTGAGTCGCGAGGCCTTTATCGCCTTCTGCGACAGCCATGCCATCAGCGTGGCCAGCCTGCCAACGGCGTTCTGGCATATGTTGGCGCTGAGCGAGGCGGAGCTTGAATCTCTGGCACTGCGACTGGTGATTGTCGGCGGTGAAGCACTGGACAAACAGTCGGTGGCTTCTCTTAAACCAGGCTTTGTGCTGCTTAATACCTATGGTCCGACCGAGACCACAGTTACTGCATCGGGCTATGCCATCAGCGGTGGTTACGATGACCCGCGGGCGGTGCCCATTGGCCGCGCCAACGTGAATACTGCGACTCTGGTACTCAGCGAGCAGCTGACGTTATGCCCGCCGGGTGTTGTGGGCGAGCTGTATGTCAGTGGTCAGTGTCTGGCCAGTGGTTATTTGCATCAAAGCGAACTCACCGCCGAGCGTTTTATTGATAACCCGTATTGTGATCCGGCTATTCCAGCGTTGAGCGCGCGTTTATACAAAACCGGTGACTTAGTGCGTATCGGCGCAGACGGCGAAATCGAGTTTGTCGGACGCAGCGATGATCAGGTCAAGATCCGTGGTTTCCGGGTGGAGCTGGGTGAGATAGAAACCCAGCTGATGAGTCATGCTGACGTGGAGTCGGCGGTGGTACTGGCCGAGACTGGTCAGCAAGGTGGTAAGATACTTCGCGCCTTCATTCAAAGTGAGCAAGACAGCAGCCTGATTGACGCACTGCAACAGCACCTGAGCAGCAACCTGCCGGATTACATGGTGCCGTCGGCTTATAGCTTTGTTAGTCAGTGGCCGCTGACGGCCAATGGCAAACTGGACAAGCGAGCACTGCTGGCCTTGCCGGCTAAAACGGTGGAGCAGCCTTATCAGGCACCGCAAACCGACGCCGAGAAAATGGTGGTCGACATCGTCGCGTCGCTGTTGTCGCTGGACGTCGATAAGGTGGGTGTCCATGCTAATTTCTTCGCGCTGGGGGGTCATTCATTGCTGATTATGCAGCTGGTCAGTCAGCTGCGCGCACGCCAGTATCAGGCGGACGTGCAGGCCTTGTTCAGGGCACACACGCTACAGGACATGGCGCGCCAGGTTCGGGCACTTGGGAGTGAGGAATCAAGTTGTGTGCCCGCCAATTTAATTCCGGCGGATTGCACCCAGATCACCCCGGAGATGGTGACGCTTACTGAGCTGGATGAGCAACAGCTCACGGATATTGCCCAGACCATCCCCGGTGGCATGGCCAATATTCAGGACATCTACCCGCTGGCACCGTTGCAAGAAGGCGTGCTGTTTGTACACACCATGAGTGAAGGGCAGGACCCGTATGTTACCAGCACCACGTTT